>DKDL01000072.1:0-38136 GCA_002449335.1 Succinatimonas sp. UBA6849
TGACCCATGAGATGGGCTTTGCTCGTCAGGTTGCAGACCGTGTGGTATTCATGGCAGACGGTACCATCATTGAAGAAGGTACACCAGAACACTTCTTTACAGAACCTAAGAACGAACGTGTAAAACAGTTCTTAGGAAAAATATTAAAACACTAATTTCATTACGATTATGCTTTAAGGAGCTCTTATGAAATCATTACAAAATTTACTCTCTTTAGGAGTTGCAGCAGCCCTAGGTATTGCAACTTTTGCATCAACTGCATCTGCTGAGGCACCATCAGACGTTAAAGAAATCAAAGCAATTCAGGATAGAGGTGTTCTGCGTGTTGGTGTAAAAAATGACGTTGTAGGTTTTTCTGTAAAAGATCCTCTATCAGGCGAATATACAGGTTTTGAAGATACTTTAGCTACTTTAATTGCTAAAGAGATAGGTGAAGATATCGAAGTTGAGTTCACAGCTGTAACCGCAGCTACAAGATCAGAGTTAATTGATTCTGGAGATCTTGACTGTGTATTAGCAACATTCACAATTACTCCAGAGCGAAAAAAGAACTGGGATTTCTCAACAGCTTACTACCAGGATGCTGTATCAGTATTAGTTGAGAACAAGAGTGAAATCCACCACTTAAAGGACTTATTAGGTAAGACTGTTGGTGTTTCATCAGGTTCAACCTCAGCTAAAGCTTTAGTTCAGGCTATGATTGATAACAAGATCTTAGATGGTAAGAACTTCAATGCCGATAAATTCGATCCTGCTACTTGGTCTGAGGGTGTTAAGTTCCATCAGTTTGATAACTACCCTGCAATTTCAACTGCATTAGCAGCAAATGAGGTTCAGGCTTTCTGCGTTGATAAGTCAATCTTAAATATTTACAAGACTCCATCCCGCAGCTTCATCGATGAGAAGTTCTCTCCTCAAGAGTACGGTGTTGTAACCAAGAAAGGTTCAGGTCTATCACCATTTATCGATGGTTTAATCAAGAAATGGTTAGCTGACGGCACCATTGAGAAGTTAATCAAAGAAAACAATCTATAATTTAAAGGCTGTAAATTTAGGATTGTTTTAACAAGATAACTTTAGATTAAAAGTTAGTAGGTTGCCCCTTTTTAGGGGCAACCATGTTTAAAAAGGATAAGTCAATGGGTAACTTATTTTCTTTAGATGCGTGGATGATGGTCTGGCACTTTAAAGAAACTTTTATTTTAGGTTTTTTTACCACTGTAGGAGTTTCACTGTCAGCACTTTTAATTTCATTATGTCTTGGCATCATCTTTGGACTGATGGCAACATCTGGAAAAAACACTCTTGCAGCTATTGCTCGTGTGTATGTTGAATTTGTTCAAAATACCCCACTTCTGCTTCAGATCTGCTTTTTATACTATGCTTTATCCTTCTCAGGACACAGTATTGGTATTTTGATGTCAGGCATTATCTCTATTGGTATTTACCATGGAGCTTACATGGCTGAAGTTATCAGAGCTGGTATTCAATCTATTAACAAAGGTCAGTTTGAAGCTGCCTATACTCAAGGCTTTAATTACTTTGGCACCATGTATTACATCATTCTGCCTCAGAGTATCAAGATTATCCTGCCTCCAATGGTTAATCAGGTGGTAAACCTAATCAAAAACACCTCTTGCTTATACATCATCGGCGGTTCTGATTTAATCTCTTTAACCTACAGTTTCGTAACAGGCGCAACCACTGGTGGCGCATATGGTCCTGCATATTTAGTTTGCGGTGTCCTGTTCTTTATCTTCTGTTATCCTCTGTCAAAGATGGCTTCAAGTTGGGAGAACAACTTAAAGAAGCGTGACAGAATGACATCTACTGCTAAATAGGAGATAAAATGGAAACTTCATTATTACAAGAATGGATGGCAAGCTTTCATATCCTAAGTATCGATGCCATTATCATTTACATTTTAAAAGGTACCCTGTTTACAGTGATCATTTCTGCTATTGCTGTATTCTTAGGTGTAATTTTCGGCTCTGTTTTAGCTTTAGTTAGAAACTACTGTAATGCTCCAAAATACAGAGTGTTTAAATACCTTGCGATTACTTACATTGAGATCTTCCGTAACACTCCATTACTGTTATGGATCTTTATCTGTGTAGTATTCTGCCCTGTACCTTCAATCTTTGCTCATAAACTGTTTGGCCTGACAACAGTTGAAACTAAGCTATTGTTCAAAGCTTCTATTGCTCTGATCCTGTTTACCTCTTCTGTTATCGCAGAGATCATCCGTGGTGGTTTAAATTCAATTCCGCAAGGACAGTTTGAAGCTGGTTACTCACAAGGATTCAATGTTGTACAGATTATGATTTACATCATTCTGCCACAAGCTATCCGTAACGTAGTACCTACTCTGCTAAGTCAGATCATAACCACTATTAAGGATTCTTCATATCTTGCAAACGTTGCAACAGTTGAACTTATGTCACGTGTAAGACAGATTTTAAGCTCTGCAAATATGTATAATGGCATTGGTAACATCAACGTTTCAGATGTATTCGTGCTCTATGGTTGTGCTGCTGTAATTTACTTTATTATTAACTTCAGCCTCTCATTGTTCGTTCGCCATCTGAACGCTAAAAAGAGCAAGGTAAGAATTACAGCTGTTAAAGCTTAATGAGGTAAGCTATGTCACATTATGTTGTAACCATCTCAAGACAGTTTGCTGCAATGGGCAGAACCATTGGTTTAAAAATGGCATCAAACTTAGGCATTGAGTTACTCGATAGAGATATCGTAAAAGAAGCAGCTAAAAGATTAGGTTTACAGAAAGGTGAGATTAGTCACTATGACGAAAAGCCTGGTCGCCAGAGTTTTTTCTTAAGAAAAACTTACCTTTTTGATTTTTCTGTATACAGCATTCACAACAACGTTTTTGAAGTACAGAAAAACATTATTCAAGACTATGCAGATAAAGAGTCTTGCATTATTGTTGGCCGTTGCGCTGACAGTATTTTAAGAGACAGAAAGAACATTCTTAATATCTGTATCTATGCTCCATTAGATGCTCGTTTGCAAAACTGTATCAATGAGCTTGGCATGGATGAGGATAAAGCTCTAGAGCAGATTAAAACAGTTGATGAAGCTCGTGAAGCATACAGAAAGAAGCACTGTCCTGAGTGTACTAGCGAATTTGATGACAGACACATTATGATCGATTCAAGTCGATTTGGCATCGATAAGACAGCTGAAATTTTAACAGACATTGTTAAAAATACAGTTGCAAAAGATTAGTCTTTACAATTCATCATCAAAGTTATAATCCTCCACTTGCTATCTCTGGCAACGGAGGATTTTCTTTTACACCATTCAATAAGACTCTTTTGCTCAAAAGACACTTTTACCTTTAAAATCATTTTGTAATTCCGTTATTTTTACCTCATTTTGCCCACTTTTAGATCCTTTTAGCTTTCTGTTTGTTTTATTAGCACTTGTGGTACACTAAACAGGTCAAGAGTGTTAATTCACTCTTTTTGTTTTAACTAAATTTATTTACTAATTTAAAAAGAGTTTACTATGAGTATTTGCAAAGCATGTTGCGAAAATCAAGGCAGCGAAAAGAAGCGCCTGCGTATTGCAATTCAGAAATCCGGCCGTCTAACTGACGAAACAGAAAAATTATTTAAGAGCAGTGGCATTAAGATCTCTGCTAGCCGTGATCATCTACTTGCACATGCTGAAAATCTGCCTATCGACATTTTGCGAGTACGTGACGATGATATTCCAGGTCTTGTAATGGATCATGTAGTTGACTGGGGTATCGTAGGTCAGAATGTTTTAGAAGAGACCACCATGCAGCGTGAAGTTGATGGTCTGTATACAGGCTTTAACGAGGTTATGAAATTAAACTTCGGTGATTGCCGTCTGTCAGTTGCTGTTCCTACAGAGCATCAGTGGACTGGTCTTAAAGATCTTGAAGGTTGCAAGATCGCAACTACTTACCCTTTCTTATTACGCCGTGCTATGAAAAATGCTGGTGTTAACTACAAATCAGTTCTTTTAACAGGTTCTGTTGAAGTTGCACCTCGTGCAGGTTTAGCTGATGCAATCTGCGATCTAGTATGTACAGGCGCTACCTTACAGTCTAACGGCTTAAAGGAAGTTGAGACCATTTATACCTCAAAGGCTGTTTTAATTGGTCGTGACCAGCCTTTATACCCAGAAAAGCAGGCTATTGCAGATCTTTTAATCCAGAGATTCAAGGGTGTAATGTCAGCTGTTGAGAGTAAGTACATCATGATGAATGCACCTCGCAACAAGCTAGAGGCTATTCGAGCAATTCTTCCAGGTGCTGAGAATCCTTCAATTATTGAGCTAGAGGGAAGCCCTGATCATGTAGCTTTACACGTAGTATCACGTGAAAAGTTATTCTGGGAAACCTTAGAGCAGTTAAAAGAGTTAGGAGCAACATCAATTCTAGTTGTTCCTATCGAAAAGATGCTTGACTAAGACTCATTCAATCAATTTGAGGGCATAAATTGACAACTTTATTTATGCCCTGCTAAAGGATATAAGATGGAAGTTAAAATTTGGAAAGAGCTTAACGAAGCTCAAAAAGAAGAAGCATTGACACGTCCCGCACAAACTACATCTGGTAAAGTGCAGGAGATTGTTGAAAACATCATCTCACGTATCCGTAAAGAGGGCGATAGCGCCCTTTTTGAGTTTTCAAAGACTCTGGATAAATACGAAGGTGACAACATTGAGCTTAGCGAAAAAGAAATCAAAGACGCTTGTTCAAAAGTATCTCAGTCTCTAAAAGATGCTATCGATACAGCTTATGAGAACATCAAAAAGTTCCACGCAGCTCAAACTCCTCACACTGTAAAATTAGAAACCTACCCTGGTATCGTTTGTGAAACTCACACCCACCCTATTGATTCTGTTGGTCTTTATGTACCAGGTGGTTCAGCTCCATTAGTATCAACAGCCTTAATGTTAGCAGTACCTGCTGCTATTGCTGGCTGTCCACAGGTTATTCTGTGTTCACCTCCTCCAATTTCTGATGCCATTATTTATGCTGCTACAAAAGCCGGCGTAAAACGCATCTTTAATTTAGGTGGTGCCCAAGCAATTGCTGCTATGGCATACGGCACTCAGACTGTGCCTAAGGTATTAAAGATCTTTGGACCTGGTAACCAGTTTGTAACTATGGCAAAGCGTTTAGTATCAAATGATCCACACGGTGCTGCTATTGATATGCCAGCTGGTCCTTCAGAGGTTTTAGTAATTGCAGACGATAAGGCAAATCCATCATTTGTAGCTGCTGACTTGTTATCACAGGCAGAGCATGGTCCAGACTCACAGGTAATTTTAGTTACCCAGTCAGAAAAGTTTGCAAAAGATGCTATGGCTGAAGTTGAAAAGCAGTTAGCAGTTCTTCCACGAAAAGAAATTGCGTCTAAGGCTCTATCAAAGAGTACTGCTATTGTTGTAGACAACTTAGATGAAGCTTGCACAGTATCTAACACTTACGCCCCAGAGCACTTAATTTTGCAGGTTGAAGAGCCTGAATCATTGCTAGGTAAATTACGTAATGTAGGTTCTATCTTCGTTGGTGCGTACACTCCAGAATCTTTAGGTGACTATGCATCAGGCACTAACCACACATTACCTACATATGGTTATGCTAAGACATGCTGTGCTTTAGGTACTGACGACTATCGCAGACGTTACACAGTTCAAAAAGCAACCAAAGAAGGATTAAAGGCAATTGCTTCTACCGTAACCACCATGGCTGACGCTGAAGGTCTTGGAGCTCACAAGAATGCAGTTGTTGTAAGAGTTAACAGTCTTTAAGAGGAATTATCCATGAATTACGAAAAGTTAATCACCAAACACGTTCAAAAACTTGTTCCTTATCAGTCAGCTCGTCGTATTGGTGGTCATGGTCATAACTTCTTAAACGCAAATGAGTCTCCAAAAAGTGAAGGCTACTTCTTAAACTCATCAAGCTTGAACCGCTACCCAGAGTGTCAGCCTGAAGAGTTAGTTGAGCGTTATGCTGATTATGCTGGCGTTCACAAGACTCAGGTAATCGCAACTCGTGGTTCTGATGAGGCTATTGGTCTTATCGTTCGTACTTTCTGCGAGCCAGGAAAAGAAGGCATCTTAATTGCCCCTCCTACTTACGGTATGTATGAGGTTGCTGCTAATACTAACGATGCATTAGTTGCAGTTGCCGAGCGTAATGCTGATTTTTCATTAGATGCAGAGCACTTAATTGAAGGTGTAAAGAAAGCTTCATTTCCAGTCAAGGCAATCTTTATCGACAGTCCTGCAAATCCTTTAGGTATTGTATTTCCAAAGGATGAGCTCATTAAGTTATTAAAGGCATTGCCTGATACCTTAATCGTTCTTGATGAAGCTTATATCGAGTTTGCAACTAAAGAAGACGATTTAACTTATCTTGTAAATGAATACGAGAACTTAATCGTAACCAGAACTCTATCAAAGGCTTTTGCCCTAGCGGGTATTCGCTGTGGTTTTGCTATTGCCAACGAGAACATTATCAAGGCAATGCTAAAGGTTATTGATCCTTACCCTATCTGCGATCCTGTAGCTCAGATTGCAGTTCAAGCTTTATCAGATCATGGTATTGAAATGACCAAAGACAGAGCTTTAAAGTGTAACGAGAGACGTGAAAAACTCGAAGTTGATCTTAAAGCACTACCTTTTGTTAAAAAGATCTTTGCTTCATTTGGTAACTTCTTATTAGTAGAGTTCACCGATGGTCCTGCTGTATTTAATGCTATGGCTCAAAAAGGCGTGATCTTGCGTTCATTCGAGACTAAGAAAGGACTTAAGAACTGTATCCGAATTTCAATCGGTTCTGAAGCTGAATTAGAAGAGTTAATGCGTTACTTAAAGGCACTGGAGATTTAACTTGAAAAAGTACCTTTTTATCGATCGTGATGGAACTTTAGTTACAGAGCCTGAGGATTATCAGGTTGATGCTCTGTCAAAAGTAAAGTTTGAGAAAAATGTAATTCCTGCTCTATTAAAATTAAAAGAGCATGGTTTTACATTTGTGATGGTATCTAATCAGGATGGTTTAGGTACTGACTCATTCCCATTAAACACCTTTACTCCAGCTCATGAGCTTATCTTAAATACCTTAGAGAGCCAGGGGATCGACTTTGAACAGGTTTTAATCTGTCCTCACAAGCCTGAGGATCACTGCTCATGCAGAAAGCCTGAACTGGGTCTTGTAATGGCTTATCTAAAAGATACCTCTTGGGATAGAGAAAAGTCTTATTTCATCGGTGACAGAGAAACTGATGTAAAGATGGGTAAAAACATGGGAATTACTCCTATCCAGTACAACCCAGAGACTATGTCCTGGGATAAGATAGCAGATTCTCTTACTACACCACATCGAATTGCAACTGTTGAAAGAAATACCCGTGAAACCCAGATCTCAATTACAGTTGATCTTGATCATGCAGGTCAATCTAGTTTCGATACCGGCATTGGTTTCTTTGATCATATGCTCGATCAAATCGCAACTCATGGTGGGTTTTCTATCAATGCTAAGGTTAAAGGCGATCTTTATGTTGATGATCACCATACCATCGAAGACACTGGTATCGCTTTGGGTCAGGCTATCTTAAAAGCACTAGGTGACAAGCGTGGCATCGGTAGATTCGGTTTCGTGCTGCCAATGGATGAAGTTTACGCTAAAGTCTTTGCTGACTCTTTAGATGATGACAATGTCACTGTTGCTTTAGATATTTCAGGTCGTCCTCATGTAAAGTTTGACTTTGATGCCGAATTTACACGTGACAAAGTAGGTCAGATGTCAGCTCAAATGGTGCCTCATTTCTTTGAGTCATTGTCTGTAGCTTTAGGTCTTACCTTGCATATGTATGTATCAAAAGGCAATGCTCATCATCAGATTGAAGCTTTATTCAAGGCTTTCGGTCGTGCGCTAAGAGTAGCTTTAGCTCGTCACGGCAATGAATTACCTTCTTCAAAAGGAAAGCTCTAATCATGAAGATTTACATCATTGATACAGGCTCAGCTAATCTAAATTCTGTAGTTCAGGCTTTCAAGAGATTAGGCTATGATGCTGTAATCTCATCTGATACTGAACAGATGCAGGATGCTGACAGGCTGGTTTTACCAGGTGTAGGTACAGCGTGTGCTGTTATGGACGGTATTGAGAAATTTAAGCTTTATGATTTTATTCTTAATACTAAAAAGCCTCTTTTAGGCATTTGCTTAGGTATGCAGATTCAGGCAACAGATTCATCTGAAGTTCCGTTAAACGTTAAAGATGAAGTTATCAAGTGTCTAGATATTGTGCCTTCACATGTAGTTAAAATTCCTGACACAGGTTTACGTTTACCTCATATGGGTTGGAATACGGTTCATCATACCGATCATCCTTTATTTGAAGGTATTAAACAGGATGCTTATTTCTATTTTGATCACTCTTTTGCAATGCAGGTTGGTCAATATACCATTGGCACCACTGAGTACGGCGTACCTTTCTCATCTGCTATTGGACGTGACAACTTTATGGGTGTTCAGTTCCACCCTGAAAAGTCATCACAAGCTGGTGAAAAACTGTTAAACAATTTTATTAACAATTTCTAGGAGCAATCATGATTATTCCTGCTTTAGATCTTTCAGGTGGACACGTAGTTCGCTTAAAACAGGGCGATTTTGCTCAGAAAACTGTTTTTAATGTCGATCCAATCAAAAGAATTTTTGATGCAGCAAATCAGGGCGCAGAGCTAATCCACATTGTTGATTTAGATGGTGCAAAAGATCCTATTTACAGACAGAGAGCTTTAATTTCAAAAATTGTTAAAGCATCTCCGCTTCCAATTCAAACTGGTGGCGGTATCCGTTCAGCTTTTGATATTGAGAATCTTTTAAATCTTGGGGTTGAAAGAGTGGTTGTAGGCTCTGTAGCTGTTAAGCGCCCTGAATTAGTTCGTGGCTGGCTAAACTACTTCGGACCTGAGCACTTTACCTTGGCTTTAGACGTTCGTCTAAACGATGGTGTACCTTATGTAGCAACACATGGTTGGCTTAAGACATCTAATACTACTTTAGATCAGATTTTAAGACACTATCTGCCTTATCACATTGAGCACGTATTAGTTACTGATATCAGCCGTGACGGTATGATGAAAGGAGCTAATAACAGCCTTTATGCTCAGTTATACAAGAAATACCCTGACTTAGACATCATAGCTTCAGGAGGTATCTCATCTTTAGCTGATATTGAGGCTGTTGCTAAAGCTGGTGCTCACTCTGTAGTATTAGGAAGATCATTACTTGAAGGCAAGTTTAGCGTTGAGGAGGCTGTTAAATGCTGGCAAAACGCATAATTCCATGTCTTGATGTGCGTGATGGAGTTGTAGTTAAAGGAGTCCAGTTCCGTAACCATGAAGTTATGGGCTCAATTATCGATCTAGCTAAACGCTACGCAGATGAAGGTGCTGACGAATTGGTTTTCTACGATATTACAGCATCATCTGACAACCGTCGTGTTGATAAATCATGGGTAGCAAAGGTTGCTGAGGTTATCAACATTCCTTTTGCTGTCGCAGGAGGTATCAAATCAGTTGAAGATGCCAGAACCATCTTAGCTTATGGAGCTGATAAGATCTCTATTAACTCCCCTGCTTTAGCTGATCCTGAACTTATCACAAGGCTTGCTGACAAGTTTGGTGTGCAATGTGTTGTAGTAGGCATTGATACTTACTTTAATGCTGAGAACAATCAATATCAGGTAAAACAGTACACTGGTGATGTATCTCGCACAGTTACAACAGCTTGGAATACCTTAGACTGGGTAAAAGAAGTTCAAAAGCGTGGTGCAGGTGAAATCGTTTTGAATATGATGAATCAGGACGGTATGAGAAAAGGCTACGATCTTGAGCAGTTAAAAAAGGTGCGTGAAATCTGTAAAGTACCTTTAATTGCCTCAGGTGGCGCTGGTACCATGGAGCACTTCTATGAAGCTTTTGAAGTAGCACATACTGATGGCGCACTGGCTGCTTCTGTTTTCCACAAAGGCACTATTCATATTCCAGAGCTTAAGACCTATTTAAGCTCAAAAGGAGTTTGCATCCGTGATTAGATATTTTCATGGCTTTCAGAGCATCGATGAATTAGATTTTGAAAAAGTTGATGGTTTAATGCCAGCAATTGTTCAAGATTGCCAGACAGGTCAGGTTCTCATGATGGGATACATGACCAAAGAGTCTTTACAGAAAACCTTAGATACTGGCTTTGTAACTTTCTTCTCAAGAACCAGACAGAAGCTATGGACTAAAGGAGAGGAATCAGGTCATTTCTTACATATGAGATCAATTACCTGTGATTGTGACAAAGACACTTTACTGGTTTTGGCACGTCCTGATGGCCCAACTTGCCACAAGGGAACTACAAGTTGCTTTGATGAGTCTCCACTAGCCGATGCAACCTCACGTTACATCTCAGGCAATCCTTTAAAAGATTACAACTTTGTAAAGTAATCTCCTCTCGATAGCCTTCACAAATGAAGGCTATCTTAGTTTTTCTTTTTTCATCTTGCTTATCTTCCTCTTGTTTTACTTGCCTTGATTTGACCTTTATCTGATTATTTCAAATGAGTATGTGATCTTTTGACAAGTATTTGCACAAGTTAGCATTAGCTGACAAATCTTACCTTATACTAAGAGTGAATTTAGTTGTATGATATGTCCCCGATTAAAAATGCTTAATAAATGATGCATTACACTAAGGACTAACAATGGAACACACTCCTCATATTGGTTTAGAACCAGAGTCAATTGCAATTTTTACCCTACTTGCAATTGCAGGTCTTTTAATTGACCTATGGGCACACCGCGCCGACAAGCCAATTTCACTTAAAGCAGCCACTTTCTGGTCTTTATTCTGGGTAGCTGTAGGTGCTGCGTTTGGTGGATTCATGTATGTTCATTTCTCACCTGAGGTCGCATCTTTGTACTTTGCAGGCTATGCCTTTGAAATGGCACTGTCTGTTGATAACCTCTTTGCTATCATGGCTGTATTTGCCTGGTTCGGTATTAAATCTGGATTTACTCATAGAGTTTTATATTGGGGTGTTTTAGGTGCAGTCGTATTCAGACTTATCTTTGTTTTAATTGGTACAGGCTTATTCTCATTAGGCGCTTATGTTGAGTTTGTCTTTGCCTTTATGGTGGCACTTTCAGCTGTACTTATGATTAAGAAAAAAGATAACGATGGTATGTCAGATTTCTCTAATCATCCTGCTTACAAATTTGTTAAGTTCTTTGTTCCTCTATATCCAAAATTAGTTGGTCACAATTTTTTTGTATCTAATTCACATGTACAGGAAGAGCTAAAAAAAGAAGAGAACAAGCATATTGTTCTAAAGAGAAAAGGTCTAGTCTATGCTACACCTCTATTCTTATGTCTGGCGATTGTTGAGACCTCTGATGTAATGTTTGCCTTTGACTCAGTACCTGCCGTGATTGCTGTGTCTAAAGATCCTTTCATTGTTTACTCATGTATGATTTTTGCAATCTTAGGCTTACGTTCAATGTACTTTATCCTAGATGCCTTAAGAAACGCATTAGTTTATCTTGAGAAGGCTGTGATCGTGCTACTGTTCTTTGTAGCCTTTAAACTTGCTGCATCTGCTTCATTACAGCTGTTTGGAGTTGGTTTTGAGATTGATGTCTACACTTCTTTAATCGTGATTGCAATTGCCCTATCAACTGGTGTGATTGTAAGTTTGATCTTTGGTAAGAAAGCTGAAGCTAAATAGTTTTCTCCACTTAATTTCTTATAAAGCTCTAGATACTAAAAAAGCAGGATCAACCTTGAATTGGTCCTGCTCTTTTTTGTGTTCTAGCAGTAATAAAGTTATTTAATCTTTGATGTTATCTTCAATTAGTCTGTTAATAAGATCTTATTTACAAGATCTCTATCTTCAGGATTGGTAATTGAAGCTGCTGCGTCGTAGATAACTCTACCGAACTTGCAAGCATCAACAGGATTTGCTCTATCTAAGTCATCAGCTGCTCTTTGAAGTCTTGCTTTCAAGCCTGTAGGCTGTTTGTTAAGCTCTTCATCGATTGCATCAGATAATAAAGCCTGAATTTTTTCCTTCTCACCAGCGGTAACTTCAACTCTCTTAGGATTGTCTCTGATTTCAGCTTTGAACGCATTTCTTAATGATGATAAGTAACCTGCGTACTCTTCATCTGTCATTTGATTGAATGCTCTTGATGAACCTGACTGGAAAGAGCTTGATGCGAATAATCTTCTATCGCCGTTTACAAACATCTTGCAGTCACGTGGAGATAGTGTCTTAACTAAGTATCTGTTAAATACCATGCTCTTTTCTCTGTCTTCAGGTGTTAAGCGTCTTAAGCCCTGTAAACTTAAAGCGTTGAAGATCTGCATTGAAGTTGCAATCCATACTGACTGCTTCTTATTCTCTTTTTTGTTTTCAAATAGACCTTTCTTATCTAATGCGTTAGTTAAGTATTCAATCATTTCATCATCAAAGAGCTCTTTGTAATGATTCTTTAATAGCTCCTTTTTGCTGTCTGAGAACTTGTAACCTGAAGCCATCTGGTCAAGATATTTATCGGTTGTAACAAGGGTCTTAATGGTCTCTTTAAACTGCTCTTGAGGTGTAGTAGGACCTCCCATAAAGAAAACCACAGCAATCACAACAATAACTGCTGCTACAACTGCTCCGATTAATGCTTGAAGTGTGCTCTTTGGTAAGTTATTTAACTTTGAAGTTATCTGCTCAATAATCTTATTCATAATAGTTATATTTAAATATTCCTAGTATGGTTTGCTAGAACAAATTTATATTAAAGAAAGGATGAAGATCGCCTTTCTTTTCCTCATGAGGAGTGAGCAGATTATCATATATTATACAATCGCGCTCTTGTGGCACGAAAAAGATCACTTTTAGATCATTTGCAGGATCTTTTAAGAAAGATAAGACGGTATCAACTGCAACTTTAGCTGCTTTCTGCATAGAAAAGCCTAAGGTACCAGCTGCAATAGGTGTAAACACTATTGATTTACAACCACGTTCTTTAGCAATAGTCAAAGCACCTTTGTAACACTTTTCTAAGCTTGCAATGTCATCTTGAGGTACCTCAAAAGTAACCTTAGGACCTACTACATGAATGACAATACCATATGGAAGATTGTAAGCTCCAGTTGCTATAGCGCAACCTGCTGGTGCTTCCTGACCACGCATTAAAGAAGCACACTCAAATCTTAACTGTAAGCCTGCTGCTGAATGAAGAGCATTGTCAGGGCAATTGTGTCCTGCCTGTTTACAACCTAATAAATTAGGTTCAGCACTGTTTACAACGGCATCGGCTTTAAATGCGGTGATGTCACCTGTATAGACATAGACATTCTTATTGATAAGACATGGCTTTAATGAACTTACATCTGTTAATTGTTTTTCAGACAGTTCTTGCTGCAGTAATTCATCCTGTAAGGCAAAGAACTCATCAGGAAGAGGATTTTTCTCTGAATGCATGTTCATAAGACCTCTTAAAAGAGCTCTTTGAGCAAAATAATCCTTTGAAAAGTCTTCGATTTGTCCTTTTAGATTTGGAATATACTCAACTAAGATCTCAATGAGACGTGAAACTGCCTGTTCTTTTTGAAACATTAACTTTCTCCTTATATTGATGCTTGAATTATATAGGCATATATATGCTGTTTGTAAAACTTATTAAAAAGCTCCGTCATTGTGCAGG
This sequence comes from Succinatimonas sp. UBA6849, assembly GCA_002449335.1. Taxonomy (GTDB): domain Bacteria; phylum Pseudomonadota; class Gammaproteobacteria; order Enterobacterales; family Succinivibrionaceae; genus Succinivibrio. The sequence goes on from DKDL01000072.1 coordinate 13,767, forward strand.
TCACTGATAATGAACTGTTTTTTCAAAAGATTTCAAAACATATCTTTGTAAGAGAAAAACATCTTTTAAGTTTTTACTTGTATTTATTTTGGATAAGGGATCAAAGCCTCTTTGTCAGTCTACAGATTGATACTTATCTTATAAAACTCTTGAAAAAATAACTGCAAATCCCCATGTGTAGATGAGTAAACTAGGATCAAAAAGGTATTTAAAATCATGGACGATAACAAGCAAAATAATCTTGAAATCACTTTAGAAGATCTAAATGAGCTCAAGGAAAAACTACGTTCATTAAAAGAAAATATTGATAGAAAGACAGCAGAAGTTATACACAAAATAGAGCCTCAAGAAAAAGCAAAATCAAACAGCGAAGTTGCTTCTGAAAAAGAGACCTCTGTTAATGAGAATTCTGTTGATGAGAAGGCTAATATTTCTGTATCAGAGCCTTCTCCTGAGGAAGTATTTGTCATTCCTGTTTTCGGTAGACCTGTTATGCCTTCACAGATTTGCCCTGTTCAAATCAAAGGCGAGTGGGAAGATCTAATTACAGAAATCGCCCGTTCTCAGTCAAAGTCATTTGCACTGTTTGCGATTGATGAAAAGTACAAAAAGAAATGCTCTATCACCCCTACCGATTTTCCTAAGACCGGTACTTTAGTAAGACTACTACACGCAAAGAGTGTTCCTGGTGAAGTGCACTTTGTGTGTGAAGGCTTGTGCCGTGTTCAGGTAAAAGAATGGACTAAATTCGATAAAGAAATAAGAGCTTTGGTTGTTTATCCTCAGAACATCGAACCTGAAGCAGGCTCTGACGCTGAGGTAAAGGTAAAGGCTCTAGCTATGAACCTAGTAGCTTCTTTACAGGAGCTGTTACCTCTAAATCCAATGTACTCAGACGAGATGCGTCAGTACTTATTAAGATTCGATCAGAATGATCCATCTTTATTAGCCGACTGTGCAGCATCTGTTACCACTACCAGTGCTAAGAATCTGCAAGACATCTTAGATACAATCGACCTTTTAGAAAGACTAAAGAAAGCTCAGGCCATTATCAAAAAAGAGTTAAAGGCAGCTAAGCTTCAAGATGAAATTAAGAGTTCTGTAAACGACAAACTTTCAAAAAGACAGAAAGAATATGTCTTAAAAGAGCAGTTAAAAGAGATCCAAAAAGAGTTGGGAACTCGCGCTGACAGCTATACTGAATCAGACGAGTTTGTAGCTCGTATGAAAAAGCTTAATCCTCCAGAGCTTATCAAAAAGAGATTTGATAAAGAGATTAAGAAATTTAGCATGCTAGACAGTTCTTCTCCTGAGTATGGAGTGACAAGAAACTATCTAGATATCCTGTCATCTATTCCTTGGGGCAAGTACTCTAAAGAAGAGATTGATATTGAAAAAGCACGTACTGTTTTAGACTCTGATCATGAAGGCTTAAAGGACGTTAAAGACAGAATTATTGAGTTCTTAGCCTTAGGAGCTCTAAAAGGCACAACTAACGGTTCTATTCTGCTGTTTGTAGGACCTCCAGGTGTAGGTAAGACCTCTATTGGTAAGTCAATTGCCAAAGCTTTAAACAGACCATTCTACAGATTGTCTTTGGGTGGTGTTGGTGATGATTCTGTAATCAAAGGTCATCGCAAGACTTACATTGGAGCAATGCCAGGTAAATTTGTTCAGGCTCTAAGAGAAACAGGTGTAATGAACCCTGTCATCATGCTCGATGAGATTGACAAACTTACTAAATCTTATCAGGGTGATCCTGCTGCTGCTTTATTAGAGACGCTTGATCCTGAGCAGAACAATAGCTTTATGGATAATTACCTAGACGAGAGATTAGACTTGTCTAAGTGCTTATTTATCTGTACTGCTAACACTACAGATACAATTCCTGATGCTCTTTTAGACAGAATGGATCCTATAAGATTGTCTGGATACATTGCATCAGAAAAACTTGCTATTGCTAAAAAGCACCTGATCCCAAAGGGACTTGAGAAAGCTCATATGAAGAAGTCTCAAATCAAACTTTCAGATGTTGTTCTAAAGAAGATCATAGAAGAATATGCTCGTGAAAGTGGTATGAGATCAACTGAAAGAGCAATCGACAAGATCATAAGAAAGGTGGCTGTAAAGCTGTTAGAAGGTAACAAGTCTGTAACTGTTACAGCTAACTCTCTGTTTGACTATTTAGGTACTGCTCCTTTTAAGAGAGAAAAACACTTAGAAGGTGTAGGTGTAATTACTGGTCTTGCCTGGACTTCTGTAGGTGGCGCAACACTGCCTATTGAATCAGCTAAAGTAAACAATGATGGCAAAGCCTTTGAGCTTACAGGCTCCTTAGGTGATGTTATGAAAGAATCTGCTCATATTGCTTACAGCTTTATTCAGGGACATATTGCAAAATACTGTCCACAGAAAAAAGACTTCTTTAAGAAAGCTTGTATTCATGTACATGTACCTGAAGGTGCAACACCTAAGGATGGACCATCAGCTGGTGTTACCTTAGCTTCTAGCCTGTTATCTTTAGCTATGAACAAAGCTCCTAAAAAAGGCTTTGCAATGACAGGAGAACTCTCACTTACTGGTCAGGTCTTAGCAATTGGCGGTATTAAAGAGAAGACTATTGCAGCAAGACGTATGGGAATCATGAATATCATTTGCCCTAAAGCTAACGAAGATGATGTAAAGGAGTTACCAAAAGAGGTAACTGAAGGTGTTCATTACTACTTTGCTGACACATACGATGATGTAGCAAATGTAATCTTTGGCTTGAAAAAGCAGTAATCTGAAATAATAAAGCCACGGTCTTTACCGTGGCCTCTAAAGACCTGACTCCGTCAGGTCTTTTCATTTAAGACTAGTTATTCTTAATCTCATAGACAGCTTTGTTTAAAGCATTCTTTGAATCATCAGATCCATCAATTACTTTAGACATAGCCTTGCCCATAGGTCCCCATACATTTGATAATTCAGGCACATTTGGCATTGCATCAGCATTTTTCATCTGAATTGCAATTGCATTTGCAAAATCGTCATTTGTAATTAAAGGATTCTCTAATACGGCCTTAATAGGAGGAAGTTCTGCAATTTCTGAATAACGGATTAAAGCATACTCAGGTCTGTTGATGTACTCTAAGAACTTTTCTGCAAGATCTTTATTCTTTGTTTCAGAAGAAATTACATAGCCTTTAGCACCATAGAATGGGCGCATTGATTTGCCGTTTGGAAGAATTGGTAATGGAGCTACACCATAATCAACACCTGATTTTGCATAATCTCCTAAAGCCCATGGGCCGTTGATTACAGCTGCAGCTTTACCCTCTTTAAAGTAAGTATCCACTGCAGCCCATCCATCATCTGACAAAACTGCCTTTGGCAGGTATTTTGAGTAGGATTTAATAAAGTCCAGTGCTTTTACAGCTCCATCATTATTTAAACCGACATCTTCAGTATCATACTTTCCGTTCTTATAGCCAAATACATAAGCACCATAGCCACTGTAAATACCGTATGTAATATAGAACTGATCTAACTTGCCTATAAGACCAAATTTGCCTTCAGAGAGCATCTTGTCATTGAACTTTAAATAGTCATCCATAACTTCAAATGGATACTCTAATAAGGACTTATTGTAGTAAACAACTAAGGTTTCAATTGAGCGAGGTGCTGCGTATAAATTACCGTTTAAGATGAAAGCATCTACTGATAATTGAAGATATTTTGCTTTTTCTGTATCAGATGAGAGCTTATCTAATTCTGTGATTAAACCGTTTTTTGCAGCTCCTGCAATCTGATCTGAAATGGCGATAAAGATATCTGGTGTTCTTTCACCTTTTTTAGATAACTCTGTAACCAGATCTACCTGTTTTACGGAATCCTTTTGTTCAATTACAACTTCACAGCCATTTTCTTTAGCAAAGTTTCTAGCTGCCTTTTCAATGCCGTAACCTTTGCCGTTATCTTCCCAAATAACTAATTTTGAGTCTGCAAATGAAACAGAACTTAAAGACAATAAGAGAGCACTTAAAGTGAATTTTGAGAGTTTATTCATAGACATCCCACAATTTAATTTTGATATAAATAGATAAAAGTGACAGCTTTGCTTTAGAGTTTAGTAATGCAACAAGCAAAATTTCGCTTATTTTACCTATTTATTTTAAATTTCCTAGACTAAATTTTTATCCTTATGTTATTTCTTGAAATATTACTTTAGTCTAGGATAATTTTCTGTGACAAAATTCCTGATAAGAGCTGAAGAGATGGGACATAACTCAAGCTTTAATCTAAAACACAACACTATTGAGCACAATATTGTTCAATTCTTAATTTTGCATTCTTAAATGTCGATTTATAAGGAATTCCGTAAAGTACGGTTCTATTTAACGCATAGTTAAGATCACCGAATACATCACTCATTTTATTGATATTAGGCATTGGTTCTAAGAACTTAATCTCATTGATAAGAGTGCTTGCCAAATCGTCATATTTAATAAAAGACTCATCTAAAACGGTCTTTATAGGAGGTAATTCTGCTTTCTTGAAGTATCTATCCTCAGCATACTCAGGTCTATTTAAAAACTGAATAAACTTTTGCGCAAGCTCACTATGTAATGATTGAGCCGGAATAGTGTAGCCTTTTACTCCATAGAAAGGAGATAATCTGCGACCATTTTTTAGCTTTGGCAAAGGAGCTATACCAATGTTAATACCTGCTTTAGCATACTTTTCTAAGGCCCATGGTCCATTTACCACTGCTATCGCTCTACCAGAGGTAAAGAGCTTGTCGATAATAGCATCTCCGTTAACATCAAAGATATCCTGAGGAATGCAGTTTCTTGCATATTCAGTAAGCTCTGCTAATCCTTTCATGGCTCCTTCTGAATCCAAACCAATATCATTGACGTTGATAGAACCATCCGGATTTCTGCCAAAAACATATCCACCGTTACCTCTTATAAAACCATAGGCGTAGTAGATATCATCAAACTTTCCAATGAGGCTTAATCGTCCTTTGGTTTTATTATCATTAGCAAGTTGTTCATACTCAGCTAAAGTTTCTGCTGGATATTGGATAAGATCTGCGTTGTAATAAACCACCAAAGTCTCAATAGAACGAGGTGCTGCATAGATCTTCCCAGACTCTGTAAAAGCTCCAACAGCCTCATCAAGATAATCGTTTCTGTCAATTGACATAAAGTCCAATGGCATTAGAAGATGATCTTCTTGTGCTTCTCCAAATTTATCGGAGATAGTTACCATCACATCAGGAATTCTCTCACCATTTTTGATGTGCTCTTTTAGGACATCTAACTGTTTTGATGATGAGATTTCACGTAATTTAACCTCACAGTCATTTATAGCTTCAAAATCAGCAATAGCCTTAGTGATTGCAAATGATTTTGAAGGCTCTTCCCAGACTTCAATCTGCTCTTTTTCTTGAGCATAGACATTAAACGACGACAGTATCAATAAAGATGAAATTACTGCAAATTTAAACATAGTAGGTTACCTCTTAATTTTTATTATTCTCAGAGGTAACAATAAAAAATGACTGTTAAGCTTTCAGACTCTAATTTGTTAATTGTGTTATCTGCAAATATTTCTACCCAAACATCCCTTCTCTTTTTTAGTATTTATGTGCTCAAATCGAGTGCAATTGCTTATCAGATCACCGATCTGTGACAGATGCGACAAAAAAAAATGCTGATTAAATAAAATATACATACTTTTTTATAAATTAGGAGAACTTATGTCTGTTTGGCAACAAATTGTAGCTTTTGCTTTCAAAGGCTTAAAACCATCATATTACTGGCGACACTTTGTCCTAGGAGCAATTGTTCCAGTCATTTTAATTGCAATTCAAATTTACTCTTCAATTAAGAATCCTGACATTTCATCTGGAGCTGCACTGTATTATTTAGCAAGATCTATTATTGGATTTTTGTCTCTGTTAGTACTGTACCCATTCTCTCGTTTTGCATACGAGAGCATTGTTGAATTCATCATGGGAAACAATGTTCTATTTGCAAATGCAGGACTTTTCTTTTTGTATAAATACATTTCATATGCAATTCTATTCTGCCTAAGTTGGTTCATTGCTCCTATTGGCATGATCATTTTATTTTTCTACAACAAGCATCAGTTCAAGCTTGCTCAAGAGCAAGCAGTACAGACTGCAGAACAAAATCAATAGTGAGGTTTATATGAAGTTTTTATCAGCTATCTTTGCAATTTTCTTTGCAATGTTTCTAATGGTAAGCGTAAGTGGCTGCTCAATGTTTAATCATCAGATGGGCACAAGAATTACAGATAGACAGTTAATGTCCGTTACAAAAGGTCAAACTACTACCGATGTACTGATTACCTCATTTGGCACACCAAGTAAAACCTTAAACTCAGGTGATGACACCATGTATGTCTATGAGTATGAAGTCATCAAGAGTATTGGCAGAAATGTTCACGAGACTGTTACTTTTGTTTGTGATAAGAATGGTGTAGTAAAAGACTATATAGCCAACAGAAAAGCTAAAAGCACTGGTAATGCCCTGCTAAAGGCTTCTGGATACTAAAGATAAATAAGTAGTAAATGAAGACTAAGCCTATGCTTTATAGTATAGGCTTATATTTTGGGAAAAATTTTACTCAAGCTCAGTTCTTAAAGTCTTTATAAGGAGTGAATACTAGCTCAATATCCTCATCAGACATTTCTCTGTATTCACCTTCTTCAAGATCCTCATCAAGTCTTAATTGACCAATGTACAGTCTCTCTAACTCTAAAACCTCATTACCGACACACTCAAAAAGACGTTTTACCTCATGAAAACGACCTTCAGTTACGGTAACTAAAGCTTCATTAGAAGATACTATCTCAAGCAACGCGCTCTTATAACGAGTCTTCTCCTCAGGATGTTTTAGACCCTTAGCAAAATGCTCGATGTCGCGCTCTGAGATTTTCTCTTTGGTAACTGCTCTATAAGTCTTGGTTACACCAGATTTTGGAGAGGTGATCTTATGATTAAGATCGCCATCGTCAGTTACAATGATAAGACCTGTAGTATCAATATCAAGACGACCCACACAGTGCATTTGTGTAAACTTAGGTACATCTGAAAAGATATTGATAACAATTGGATTGTTGTTATCTCTATCAGCACAAACATAACCGTTAGGTTTGTTTAGCATGAACACTCGCTTTTTAAAACCGTCTGATACAGATACTTCATTACCGTCAATAACAATATCTGCTTCAATAGAGATCTTTGAAGCAGGATCTGTTACAACCTCACCATCAACTTCAACGTCCCCTGCTTTAATGAGCTTGGCTGCATATGAGCGAGGGACATCAAAATTATGAGATACAGCTTTATCTAATCTTAAAGTATCTTTAGCCATGGTATTTATGTAGTACTAATGATGCGTTGGTACCACCAAAGCCAAAGCTGTTTGACATGATAGTCTCAAGTTTAGCTTCTCTTGCTGTATTAGCTACGATATCAAAGCCTTTAGCATTCTCATCTAACACATCAACATTGATTGATGGAGCGATGAAATTGTTCTGCATCATCAGAAGACTAAAAATAGCTTCACTTACACCTGCAGCACCTAAGGTATGACCTGTCATAGACTTAGTTGATGAGATAGGTGGGCACTTATCGCCAAATACTTCTTTAATAGCTTCAAGCTCTTTGAGATCACCTAAAACAGTAGAAGTACCGTGAGTATTGATGTAATCAATCTTGTAGTCACAGCCTTCTAAAGCACGTTTCATACAGCGCATAGCGCCTTCACCAGATGGAGCTACCATATCATAGCCATCAGAGGTAGCACCAAAGCCTACAACTTCAGCGATGATGTTAGCACCACGAGCTTTAGCATGCTCTTCGGACTCTAAAACAAAAATACCGCCACCTGCGCCAATGACGAAACCGTCGCGGTTAGCATCATATGGACGAGATGCCTTCTCTGGTGTCTCGTTATAACCTTTAGATAAAGCGCCCATTGCATCGAAAAGACATGAAATTGTCCAGTCAGCTGACTCACCACCACCTGCGAACATAATGTCATGACGGCCTAAAGCAATTTCATCACAAGCTAATTCAATACAGTGAGCAGATGTTGAACAAGCTGAGCTTACAGATAAAGAAGCACCTTTAATCTTAAAAGCAGTAGCTAGGTTTGCTGAAGTAGTTGAACTCATTGCCTTAGGAACAGCATAAGGTCCAATCTTTTTTACGCCCTTTTCACGTAAAATATCAGCAGCATCTACAATAGCTTTGGTATCACCGCCGCCTGAGCCTGTAAACAGACCTGTGCGCTCATTACTAATATCATCTTCTGTAAGACCTGCCATTGCTATAGCTTCTTTCATAGCTATATATGAGTAAGCAGCAGCCTCACCCATAAAGCGTAGTGCTCTACGGTCAATATATTCTTTAAGGTCGATATCTACTAAACCTGCAACCTGTGAACGCATCTGTCTGTCCACAAAGTCCTGAGATTTCTTGATACCTGATTTACCTTCCTTTAATGACTTTAGTACTGCGTCTACACCAACACCAATTGATGAAACGATACCCAAGCCTGTTATGACAACTTTCTTTAATGTCATGCTTTCTCCGAATTTGTAAAAAATTCTGTGTTAATTTTTTATAAAAACTATTGCTAAATACTGTTCTTAAAAACGTTACATTGCAACAATATCATAATGTTTTACAAACACAAAATGAATTACAGTATTTTATAGGTGATACCAAGCTCAAACTTTTATATAAAAATCTAGTGTACAAGAATAATAAAGGATAAACTCTAGCTAAATTTGTAGTTTCTTTTATACACTTTTCCATTCATTAACCTTACTCATTGACTTTTTATGACATCAAAATTATCAAATTTACTTATGGGTTTTGTTATTTCTTCTCTTGCCTCAAGCGCAATAGCGACAGATATTTCTACACTTGAAAAAGAATGTCATGACGGAAAAGGTAAGTCTTGTGCTGACGCAGGTGTCTTTTATGAAAACTCTGATAAAGCCGATTTGAAAAAAGCTGAAAAGATGTATCTATTAGGATGCGATCTTGATGACATGTTCTCATGCGGAGCTTTAGTCTATCTGCCAGAAAGTGACGACAACACTGTAACTACTGCAGAAAATAAAGCTAAGAAAAACAACAACAACGATTCAGCCGACATTACTAAAAAACAGAGCAACTCTTTAGATGACTACATCAATGCTTTTCATAAAAGAGACTCAGCTACTAATTTAAAGAGTATCTATTCAGCATTGAGTAGCTATTGCGAAAAAGGCGTCGGCAAAGCATGTCTTTATACAGGTATCATGAATAACTATGGCTTAGGTACTAAAAGAAACCTGAAAAAGGCTGTATCTAACTATGAAAGTGCCTGTGACAGTAATGAAGCAAAAGCCTGTTACAACTTAGGCTTCATGTATGAGTATGGCAAAGGTGTAGTAAAAAGCGTAAAGACATCCTTAAGTCTATTTGAAAGAGGTTGTTCTCTAAATGATGGCAAGGCATGTAATAGCGCAGGTTATCTGTATGAATTTGGTAAAGGAATAAAGAATAACAAAGGAACAGCAGCTAAATACTTTGAAAAAGGCTGCAACTTAAACGATGGTCAGGCTTGTCGCAACCGTGCCTGGTTATATATAAAAGGCAAAGGTAAATACCATGATCCTAATAAAGCATTCTTATACTTTTTTAAAGGATGTGACCTTAATGATGCAAAATCATGCAGTAGTGTAGGATATTCATATTTTCATGGAAGTGGGACCACAAAAGATCTTGATAAGGCGCGCAAGTACTACAAAATTGCATGCACACGAGGTCACAAAAAGAGCTGTTCTTTTAAATAGCAACTACTTTTTTGCACGCTTTTAACCTCAAATAAGGTACAGACATAGGTCAAAAAACGCAGTCGTACTCACCATAAAGCGACTTTTATGACATTTGTGATTAGGAACGCAAAATTTGTTGTATAATAGCGCTCGTTTAAAAGCAGGTTAACAGAGAGCTTTTAAACATAAATTGTTTTTTATAGGTATAAACTTTTATTAAATATGGCAAAAGAAGAAAGCATTGAGATGCAGGGCACTATTCTTGAGACCCTGCCTAACACCATGTTCCGCGTTCAGCTAGATAACGGCCACATCGTAATGGCTCACATTTCAGGCAAAATGCGTAAAAACTACATCAGAATTTTAACTGGTGACAAAGTAACCGTACAGATCACTCCTTACGATCTGACCAAGGGTCGCATCACTTTCCGCGCCCGCTAATAATATAACGAATTTCTTGTCATAAAATACGTTTCCCTGAGTATTCATGATTACTCGGGGGATCTATTTTTTTCTTAAAATCTATAAAACACTATGACCAAATCAGAATTATTCAAAAGATATGTGCTGTTCTTTTTCTCTGTAGTTCTGCAGGGTACAGCTATTGCTTGCATTACTTTCGCAAACATCGGTACTACACCTATTTCCTCAGCTAACTACGTTCTATCACTGCACTCTGCGTTCACTTTAGGTGATACCACCTTTATCTTTAACATTCTTTTGATTGTATTGCAGATTATGTTCATCTGCATTGGTTCTGATAAGTTAAAAGATCATGTAAGCAAACTTGTAATGCAGATCCCTGTGTGCTTTGTTTTCTCTTTTATGATCGATCTATCAACAAATGTTTTAGGATTTATTCTACCTGACGTAATTAGCTATGTTACAAGCTGGTTCTTGGTTGTATTCGGTACTGTTCTTTTAGCTTTAGCTGTATCTTTATCTGTTACAGCCAATGTAGCAATGGTACCTGGTGAATACTTTATTAAGGTATTCCACCCTATCGTTAAAAAGAGCTTTAGTTTTGTAAAAACCTTCTTTGATATCTTCTTAGTATCATCAGCTGTGATCTTATCTTTATTCTTAACTGGTTTTAGCGCTATTGAAGGCGTTAGAGAGGGTACTTTATTTGCAGCCTTGTGCACTGGACCTACCGTTCATTTCTTTATACCACTGTGTGCAAAGTTAATTCCTTACTTAAAAGGTACAAATACTGAGGAAAAAGCTTCTGTTGTATCTAATGACGGTAAAAAAGATAAGTCTGAAAATAACAATACTGTAGCTGATAAAGAAACCGTGTCACAAAAAAACACAACAAAAGACAGCAATGATAATAAGTCAGAAGTAGCTGTCAACAATAAGATTTAGTCAAAACACAAAAACACAATAAAAAAGCTTTGTCATCATCTGGCAAAGCTTCTTTTCTAAAAGAAAGTAAACGTCTTAACCTTACTGGTTGTTTACTGGCTCTCCAATATCTCTGTTATCAAAAGTTCTCTTACCGTTTACAATCGAATTTACATAAGTATTGATAAGATTTGTAGATACTGTGTTGTAGTCACCTGAAATTTCTACAGTGTACATGTTGTTAACTTCACCGATCACCACCACATCTCTGCTGATATTAGGACATGAGGCTGTATAAAAACCTTTACCTAAAGTTTTAGCTTCTTTACACTGATTTTTATTTACATACTCGTCTACTACTGCTTTAGCATCCTTACCACTTGTTCTCTTTGAATAGGTAAAACGGACTGTTGAACTTGGTGTAGGCTGAGTTTTATTAACTGGTGAAGAGTAAACTACGGTATCTCCTTCTACAGTTACATTCCATGATTCAGGAACGGGAGGAAAATAGGCTATTTGCACAGCTTGTGCTGTAACTGAATATAAAGCACCGAAAACAAAAGAACTTAAAACTAATGAATTACCTAATAGTCTAGTTATTCTTTTATCAAGCTTAATCTTATTATTCATCAGTTCCACTCTCCAAAGCTTTAATTTCTTCTTGTAACAATTTTATCCCATCGTTTACACATACGCACTGACAAAATCTTTTAAAGAAAGGATTTAACTCTTTTCTGTGAACTCTTGCATATCCTAAGAACTGTTTTGCTCTATCCATGACAATCTTTTCGGTTCTGTCTGACTTAGAAAACTCTTCAATGACCTCAATATCAGTGCTTAAAATTTGTACTAAGGTGAATGGTTTTGCATTTTCTTTAATCACATGACCTAAATTTGGAACAGGAAATGCTCCCCTTCCACACATAAAGTGATCACATAAAGTTTGTTTTTCACACTCTAAAGCTTCTTCACGTGAATTGATATTGCCATTTGCAATTAAAGTAATGCCTGGACACAATTCGTGTAAAGATTTCATACAAGACCAGTCTAAAGCCTCTACTCTGTAAAGATCTTTTCTGGTTCTACAGTGAACTGTAATTTCTTTTACACCATCTACAGCAATTGCTTTAATGATTTCAGGAGCTTCACTCTTATCTAGAAATCCTAACCGTATTTTTACAGATAAGTCACAGCTAGGATCTAGCTGTTCTCTTACTGTCTGTACAATCTCATGTAAGAGTTCAGGTTCTTTTAAGAGCATAGAGCCTGAGTGGTGAACAAATCTTGATGGGCAACCAAAGTTAATATCAATTGAGCGCGCTCCAAGCTTATTAGCAATTACAGCTGACTTTGCCATAGTCTCAGGATTATCACCTAAAAACTGAATGCGCACATCTGTACCGTCTTCAGTTTTACAATCATTTTGGTACTCTGGTACTTCGCGTAATAAAGTCTTTTCTGAAACAGGCAAATCAGTCACTCTAATAAATTCAGAAAAGCACAGATCATAACCACCGTGTGCACACAGAACTTTTCTCATTGGACCATCAGCTAATCCTTCTAATGGAGCTAAATAAACTTTGTAATTATTCATAGTAAATGCACACTCAGTTAATGATCTTTTTTTAAGATTGCTGTTAAAACTCGCATATCTTAACAAATTTGAAGCTTTGTTATGATTTTTTTTAGGACAACTCTTAGCCTGTGATAAAATCAAATGCATGCTAAGGAGCGACTATGATTATAGCAACTCATAATGGCACTTTTCATGCTGATGAAACTACAGCCTGTGCCATTTTAACCTACCTTTTTGAAAACAGTTCAATCATAAGATCACGAGATCCTGAAGAACTTGAAAAAGCAGATATCATTATTGATGTTTCAAATCAGAATGACGACAAGCATTTTGATCACCACTCAAAAGAATTCACTTTAAGTAGAGACAACGGTATCAAATACGCCACAGCAGGTTTAATGTGGAAAAAGTTCGGTCATGATTACTTAAAAGCAGTGGCTAAAAAAGAGCTTCCTTTCAATCCTTCATCTAAAGTAATTGACGAAGCTTTCAAGCGCATCGATACTGATTTTATGACCATGATTGATCTTAATGATAATGGTCAATTAACAGCTTATGTTGATGAAATTTCTAAAGCAAATACTCCTAAAGAAAAAGAGATTGTGGGGGCACTAAACGAGCTGTATCAAGCATCTCCTGATATTCCATTTATAGTAGCTATGATGAATATTCCTAATGCTACAGGTGCTGATCAGGATAAAGCCTTTGCCTCAACCGTAAAGATGCTAAGAACAATTCTTGTAAATACCGCTATCAATGCTCTAACCACAGAAAGTGGTATTGATAAGGTGTTATCTTTCTACCATGGAGGTCCAATGCTCATCATCCATGAACGATTACCTTGGACCCAAGCAGTACTAAACCATCCTGATGATTTTAAAGACTGTTTAATTGCTGTTTACCCAGATCGTAATATGCGCTGGAGAGTGCAGTCATTACCTGTATCTAAAGCTCAACGATTTAAAAACAGACTCTCTGCTCCTAAAGAGTGGAGAGGTTTAAATGATGTAGAGTTAGATAAGGTTACAGGACTTAAGAACTTAACCTTTATTCACAAGTCTGGCTTTACAGGTGGAGCTGAGACCTATGAGGATAACCTAGAGTTAGCAAAACTATGGTTAGAACAAGGTGAAAAGGCTGAGTAAGCTCTTCAAGCACAGATAACATTAAGGCGATCATATGATCGCCTTTTTAGTGTAAGAACTTTATTGAAACTACTTAATCTTAATTACAGCTTTACCAGAATTGCCACGAGCGCGTAAAAAACTTACCTCTCTATTTAAAGTAGATGGAGCATCATCCTGTTTGTAAAAGAATGATCTTTCTTGAACCTTAAGTTTTATAGAACCATTACCACCTTCGAGCTTTTTACCGTTTGAAAACTCTGAATAGAGGTAATAGATATCATTATCTGTGGATAAGTTAATAACACCTTTTTTTTGTGGATTTACGTTATACCATCCATCAACTACCCATTCTTTAGAAGTTTTATCTAAATAAGAGAAAGCCATCACCACGGTAGCCTTAGTCTGATTATCTACAGTTACTTCTAAAGCTTGTGCATTGCAACTTACAAAAGCACTTAAAACTGCTGTGAGCAATAATTTTTTCATGGATGTGTCCTTAAGCCGTCATTTATGGAGCAAAGAAACCAGGTCCGCCCTTGTCATTATTGGTAGAACCTTTGTCTTTGTCGCTATCATTATTATCCAGTCTATTATCATCTGTTGATGAATTAGCTTCTGTGTTTGAGTCTGTATTATCTTCAGATGCTTGTCTGTTGCTGGTTGAATCAAGACCTGAAGTGTATTCTGAGAGATCTTTTTTCTCATTTGAGTTTTCAGAGCCGTAATTTCTAACTCTAGTTCCTTCAGGAGTAAATTTCTTTACAAAGTTCTCAATACCGTTTCTCTCAATTTCAGATCTGAAAACTTTAATAAACAGGCCCATATAAACCATTGGCAATAAGCATACTAAACCGTATGAGACTTTGACATTGATGAAAAACTCAATAGCTAAAACCACGCCTACAATGGTATTTGCAAAAGATGACATACGAAGGACATTTACAAAGCTAGTCTTCATTTTTCCTACAAATAAGAAGATTGCTTTTGATAAAACAGCGATTACTACAGCATTAAAAGCGAGGATAAAGAAAAACCAGCCTGCTACAAAAAAGTACATTACAGTTTTGGCAACGCCAAAAACTGCATCTACTAAAGATGCTGCCTCTACAGGATTAAAATCAGATCCCTTTTCAAAGAGATCGGTATAAGCTACAACTGTATCTTTACCACCTGACTTTACAGCAATAGTTCTTGAATTAAGCTCTACTATAGGATTTTCAGATAAAGACACATTCTTGTCTTCGACATTGTAGACAATAGCTAACATACCTTTAGAGGTCTTAATCTCTTTATAGGCATCAGCGCTGTTTTTAGGAGTTAAAACACCATTATCAGATAAATAGCTAGGAGGAATAGAAGCTACAAGAGATGGCAACTCAATACTTTTAAAGGTATTTAAAACAGCATTTACCTTAAAGGTAGCAGGAATAGATAAAACTAAGCTTATGATAAATAAATAGGCAAGTCCCATTCCCTTTAATTTAAACAGGACATCAAAATAGAAACGGCCAGAGCACAGTGCCTTTATAGGATATGAACAGTATTGCTTTAGGTAATCTTTGTTAATCAATTGATTTTTCCTCTTAACTCAATTCATAGAATAGCATATATACATACGATTTTGATACAAACAAAACTCTAAGAAAGTAAGATTTGAGAGCGAACATTCAATATGCAACTGCAAAGATACGCTTGGCGCTATAGTCTTTGTAAATACATGCTCATAATTCATTGTCTTTGTTTAATATGTTAATCATTATCTACATTTTGATTTGGCTTTTATAAGAAAAATTTCACGTCATTACAATGAACTAGAGCTAGCTTTGGCTTAATACCTTTATTATGTAGGAATTTTGTCATATTATTGTTACTGTTATCTGATACCTACAGATAATATCCTCAGGCACACAATGCCATTAAGACCTCTAAACTAGCTTATCAGGCTGATTTAAGGCAAGTGGGTGCAAAACCACCCTTTCGTTACGGACAACCTACCTTCTGTAACTATACTCACCTAATTCTAAGGAATCCCCTTTCAACAGGACTTTAAACCATCAGTTGCTACCGCATCGTCATGGAGTTTTAAATTTTTACCAATAGGAAATTTTTACTTAAGGAAATATCAAAATGTCATTTTTAATCGCTGTAAGCAGGATCTTAGCTAAGTTTACTGCCTTATTCGTGATTGGTACTGCTGTACTAGCTTACTTTGTTCCACAAACCTGTACTTTCGTAAAGGGTACTACCCAGATCATTATTCTTGGTGTGATTATGCTTTCAATGGGCATGACCTTAGGCAGACAGGACTACAAAATTTTAGCTCAGCGACCTTTTGATATTTTCGTAGGTGCTGTAGCTCAGTTCACCATCATGCCTTTACTAGCAATTTTCATTGCACAGACTTTTAACCTGTCAGACGGTTTAACCTTAGGTCTAGTACTAGTTGGCTGCTGCCCCGGTGGTGTTTCATCTAACATCATGTCATTCTTATGCAAGGGTGATGTTGCTTTCTCAGTTGGTATGACTACAGTTTCAACTTTAATTGCTCCTGTTGCTACCCCATTATTAGTTAACCTTTTAATTGGTCAGAGAATTGATATCGATCCTTGGAGCATGTTCCAGTTCATGCTGTTAGTTACAATTATTCCTGTAGCTATCGGTTCATCATGCAACATCATGTTCCACAAGTATGAGTTCTTCAAGCAGGTTCGTCAGGTAATGCCTGGTGTTGCTGTAATTGGTTTTGCTCTAATCGTAGGTGGTGTTATCGCTGTTCACGGTGATAAGTTCTTACAGTCAGGTCTAATCATCTTTGCATGTATCTTCTGTCACAATGCATTTGGTTACGTTTTAGGCTATGTAGCTGCTAAGTTCTTTGGTATGAGCACTGCTAAAAAGAGAACCTTATCAATCGAAGTTGGTGTTCAGAATGCTGGTTTAGCAACTGGTCTTTGCGGCAAGTTCTTCCCAACCTCAGCAGAAGCTGCAATTGCATCAGCTGTTTCATGTGTATGGCACTCAATTTCAGGTACCATCCTTGCAAACATCTTCTTATGGTTCGATAAGAAAGCTGAAGAGAACAATAACTCTGTTGAGAATTTAAAGACTCAGTCAGATAACTAAAAAAATACCCTAACTAGTTCAAAGCTCTTTGCCAAAAAAACAAAGAGCTTTATTTTTTCTAGAGATTTTGGCATAACTTTACTTTTAACTGCACTGACACAAAGCACAAATCTCACCTTGTTTGACAATACTCCATTATCTTCTGAAAATATTGAAAGAAAAATTTTATAAGGACATGTTAAATGGAGCTTTCAAAGACAGTTAAGCTTGCACAAAAGCTAGTTAGAATTGAATCTGTTACCCCTAACGATAATGGTTGTCAGGAACTTGTAAAAGACATCATAAAACCGTTAGGTTTTACCTGCTATACAGTTGAAGAAAACGGTGTAACAAATCTTTTAGCGCTACATGGTCATGGAGCTCCTTTTACCCTATTCTTAGGTCATACCGATGTTGTACCAACAGGCGATCCTAAAACTTGGGAACACGATCCTTACTGTGGTGAAATTTTTGAATACGATGGAGTTCCTTATTTATACGGCAGAGGCAGTGCTGATATGAAAGGTGGCGACGCTGCCATGATCTGTGCAATATGTGAATATGTTGAAAAGCATCAGAATCACCGTGGCACCATAGCACTTCTTCTAACCTCAAATGAAGAAGGTGATGCTGTAGGCGGTACTCCTTTTATGGTTGAATACATGAAAGAGCGCAATATGATCCCTGATTATTGCATCATTGGTGAGTGCTCAAGTGATGAAGTTTTTGGTGACTCTATCAAAAACGGCAGACGTGGCGATTTAAATGCATCTATTTATATCCACGGATTACAAGGACACGTTGCTATGGGTGACTGTGCTAAAAATGCTGTATTTGAAGCATCTCGCTTTATTCAAGGAATGATTGAAAATCCTGTTGATAATGGAACTCCTTTCTTTCCTCCTACCTCTTTTCAGGTATCAAACATCAAAGCAGGAACTGGAGCAGATAATGTTATTCCCGGTGATTGCTATTTAAGATGCAATTTTAGATGGAACGATCTAGAAACTCCTGAAAAAATTGAACAACACGTAAGAACTGTTGCTAAAAAGCTCAATATCGACTGTGATATGGAGTTCAGAGAAGAAGGTAAACCTTTCTTAACCAAAGATGGTGCTCTAATTGATGCTTTATACCATGCAATTAAAGATGTAACAGGAAAAGAGCCTACTTTAGGCACTTCAGGAGGTACTTCTGATGGCAGATTTGTAAGACCATTAGGTACACAAACTGTTGAATTTGGTCCTGTTGCAAAGTTAATCCACAAAGTTGATGAAAGGGTCGGCGTAGATGAATTAGATAAACTTACTACAATCTACGTAAAGGCTCTGCATGAGTTGATGGACTAGTCTCTATTCTTAAGATAAGTTAAAGGCAAACAGTCCATTTTAATTTCACTGTTTGCCTATATAGTAATGGAAAGCAACAAACTTGAATGAAAGGTGTTGCTTTGTTTTCCTAATTACAGATTCTTAATTAACTCGTCACCAAACTCACTAGTTGTAAGTGTAGTTGCGCCTTCCATAAGACCTGCAAAATCTGAGGTTACTCTCTTTGAAGTAATAGATTTTTCCATAGCTTCAACGATTAAGTCAGCAGCCTTCTCCCAGCCCATATGACGTAACATCAGTTCTGCTGAAAGAATGATTGAACCTGGGTTTGCCTTGCCTGTACCTGCAATGGTAGGAGCAGTACCATGAGTTGCCTCAAAGATTGCACTATCAGCGCCGATGTTAGCACCTGGAGCAATACCGATACCTCCAACTTCAGCAGCTAGAGCATCAGAGATATAGTCACCGTTTAAATTCATAGCACAAACTACATCATAATCCTGTGGGTACAGAAGGATATTCTGTAAGAAAGCATCAGCGATACAATCCTTAACCACGATCTTTTTGCCGTTCTTAGGATTTGTAAAGCTTACTACGCCCTTTTCATCTTTAGTTGCACCATACTTTTCTTCAGCTAACTTGTAGCCCCAGTTCTTAAAGGCACCTTCTGTGAACTTCATGATATTGCCTTTATGAACGATTGTAACTGACTTTCTGTCATGATCGATAGCATATTCAAATGCAGCACCGATTAAACGCTCAGTTCCCTGCTTAGACATAGGCTTTACACCGATACCGCAGTTCTCAGTAAAGCGGATCTTTTTAACACCCATTTCTTTTTCTAAGAAGTTGATTAACTTCTTAGCACCTTCTGAGTTAGCTTCCCACTCGATACCAGCATAGATATCTTCAGCGTTTTCACGGAAGATAACAGTATCAACCAGTTCAGGATGCTTAACTGGTGAAGGAACGCCAGCAAAATAGCGTACAGGACGTAAGCAGATATATAAATCTAAAGTCTGACGCAGAGCTACGTTTAATGAACGGATACCACCACCTACAGGAGTTGTTAGAGGGCCTTTAATCGCAACATGGTATTTTCTAATAAAATCGAAAGTTTCATCTGGTAGCCAGGTATTCTCACCGTAAACTTCTACAGAACGACCACCAGCATAGATTTCCATCCAAGCGATCTTCTTTTTGCCCTGATATGCTTTTGCAACGGCAGCATCAACAACCTTTTTCATTACAGGAGTGATATCAGCACCAATACCGTCACCACGAATAAAAGGAACAATTGGGGTATCAGGAACAATTAGCTTGCCATTCTCATCGATTACAATGGCGCTACCATCTTTTGGAACTACAACTTTACTTGAAAACATATTTTCTCCATCTCAAAAGCAATGAGTTGTTATCTGATTTCATTGTATGCAATTTTTAACATTGAGCAAACGCAGTCACCATTTTAGAAAAAATGCTCCTTACTAATGCAAAACAACACAATTTCATTTTGTAATTACCTAATAATGAGCAAGATTCAGGTTCAAGTCTATGTATATTTATCTATACAAAATTAAGTTTGACAATATTACCTTTTCATCATTTTAAAAAGAAGTTACTTATTTGATTTATGGTTTTAGTTTCACACTAGAGCAAAAGGACTTTTTTGTTTAAATCAAGATAAAATCTGCTAAAATTAGCGCCGTTGGAGAAATAACATGTCACAGAGATTTAAACCTTTTGCTACCGTAGCTCTTATCGTTGAGCACAACGGTAAATACCTGATTGTTGAAGAATATAATGAAGATCAGGACAACAGACTAGTTTTTGGCAATCCCTGCGGTCATATTGATGCGCGTGAAACCATTCTTGAAGCAGCTATTCGTGAAGGTCACGAAGAAACAGGTTGTGATGTTGAACTTTTAAGCCTAGTTTCAATTGATGACTACGTAAAAGACAACGAAACAATCTATCGCTTCTGCTTTGAAGCAAAGCTAAAAAATTATCAGAAAAATATGTCTCCTGATGATCCAGATCAGGAGATCTTAGCTGTTAAATGGTATACAAAAGAAGAGATTTACAACGGTAAGGACAAGTGGAGAACAAGACTTGTTGGCAAGAACTTTGATGCTTACTTTAAAGGTCAAAGATATCCTCTCTCTATTATTAACAGCATTCATCCTTAAAAGATAACAATAATATTCAGTTAAAGAGTAAAACATGGAATTTGATGCACGTATTCCCTATGAAAAGCTACAAGGCAAACACGTTGTGTTAGGTATTTCTGGTGGTGTTGATTCATCAGTAAGTGCTGCCCTATTAAAAGAAAATGGCATGCATGTTACTGCTTTGTTCATGAAAAACTGGGAAGAAGACGACACTAACTCATATTGTGCTGCAGCTAAAGATAGAGAAGATGCTCAAAAGGTTTGTGATAAATTAGGGATCGAACTTAAGACCATTAACTTTGCAGCTGAATATTGGGATAACGTCTTTGAAATCTTTTTATCTGAATACAAAGAAGGAAGAACTCCAAATCCTGACATTCTTTGTAATAAGGAAATTAAATTTAAAGCTTTCATGCAGTACGCTATGGAAGTTTTAAATGCTGATTACATTGCAACAGGTCATTACTGTCAGCGTAGCTTTAATACTCCTAGAGCTCACCTTTTAAGAGGCAATGACAATAACAAAGATCAGAGCTATTTTTTGCATGCTATCGAGCAGAATGTTTTAGAAAGAGTGCTCTTCCCTGTAGGCGATATTGAAAAGCCTCAGGTTCGTGCTATTGCTGATAAATTAGGACTTGCTACAGCTAAGAAAAAAGATTCTACAGGCATCTGTTTTATTGGTGAAAAGCGTTTCCATGAATTCTTATCTAAATACATTCCTGCAAAACCAGGTCTAATCAGAACTGTTGATGGCAAAGTAGTAGGTAAACATGATGGTTTAATGTACGCTACCATTGGTCAGAGAAAAGGTCTGCATATTGGCGGTACCAAAGACGGTAACGGCAAGCCTTGGTACGTAGTTGAAAAAGACATTAAGAACAACGAGCTGATCGTAGCTGAAGGTAATGATGATTCAGCTCTGTATTCAGTAGGCCTTGAAGCTGTTCATGAAACCTGGATTACTGAATGCCCTACTCTTCCATTTGAATGCACCTGTAAAATCCGTTACAGACAGCCTGACGTTGAATGTGAGGTTACAAGAGATGGTGACAGACTGATTGTAAGATTTAAAAAGCCTGTTGCAGCTGTAGCACCAGGTCAGTCAGTTGTATTCTATCAGGGTATGGATTGCCTTGGCGGTGCTGTAATCGACAGACATATTAAAGAGAAATAAAATGGCAGATATTAAATCAGAAACTATTGCTTTAGGTGCTCTCTTTCAGTGCTGTACACAAATTCAAAGAATTGCATCAACTGGTTATTATGATGAAAAAGCAGTGTCATGTGTATTAAGAGCACTTGCTGTAACTAATCCTAAAACCGTTGAAGATATCTACAATCCTGAATACTTAACTGTAGGTTTTAAGCAAATCGTCGACAGCTTAGGTAAAACAGATTTAGCAAAAGGTGCAGACACTATCGTTGTCACCAAGATGGCTTTAAAGCTGATCACATTGGCTCACAGCGTTGAGAGAAATCAGAGAATTTATCAAAGACTATCTGATGAGATTGATGCTTTATCAAAAGCTGTAACCACAGAGCATACTGACTTTTTAAACGATGAACTTAGTGTTTCATCTATCAACACTAAAAATAACTTCCACCTGTTCGGCTCCCTGTACCAATCAATTATCAGTCCTAACTTTGCAAAACTTTTAATCTATGGCGATGAAAGATTTTTAAGAGATACTGATAATCAGGAAAGAATTAGAGCTCTACTACTTGCCGGCATTCGTGCTGTGATTTTATGGCGACAGGTAGGTGGCAGACGTCGGTTCTTAATTTTCAGAAGAAAAGAAATTTTAAAATATGCAAGTTTGCATGTTTAGATAGAAAAGAATTCTACTTAACCAAAAGAGGATCAAAATGGAATTATCATCATTAACAGCTGTATCACCATTAGATGGTCGTTATGGTTCTAAAACTGAAGAA
Organism: Succinatimonas sp. UBA6849; assembly: GCA_002449335.1. Taxonomy (GTDB): domain Bacteria; phylum Pseudomonadota; class Gammaproteobacteria; order Enterobacterales; family Succinivibrionaceae; genus Succinivibrio. The sequence goes on from DKDL01000072.1 coordinate 36,206, forward strand.
TTACGCCCTATCTTCTCAGAGTATGGCTTAATGCGCTTCCGTGTTCAGGTAGAGCTTACCTGGTTAAAACACTTAGCTGCTTGTGAGCAGATAAAGGAAGTACCTCAGTTCTCAAAAGAGACCATCGCTTTTATCGATGACATCATCAAAAACTTCTCAGAAGAAGATGCTAAGAACATCAAAGAGCGTGAAGCTGTAACCAACCACGATGTTAAGGCTGTTGAGTACTTCTTAAAAGACAAGACTGCTGCTAATTCCGAAATTGCAAAGGTTCGTGAGTTCATCCACTTTGCATGCACCTCTGAGGATATTAACAATAACTCTCACGCTTTAATGTTAAAGACTGCACGTGAAGAAGTTATCTTACCTATCTTAGATAAGATCATTGATGCTATTACTGATCTTGCACACAAGTATGCTGAAGTTCCTCTATTAGCTCGTACCCACGGTCAGCCAGCTTCACCTACAACCATTGGTAAGGAAATGGCTAACGTTGTATATCGTATGAGACGTCAGCGTGATGAAGTTGCTCGTGTAGAAATCATGGGTAAGATCAACGGTGCTGTTGGTAACTTCAATGCTCACTCTGTAGCTTATCCTGATATTGATTGGTACGCATTCTCAAAGCGTTTTGAAGAGGACTTAGGTTTAACCTTCAATCCATATACCACTCAGATCGAACCACACGATTACATGGCTGAACTTTTTGCTGCTGTTGACAGATTCAACACCATCTTAATTGACTTTGATAGAGATATCTGGGGTTATATTTCAAATGGTGTATTCACTCAGAAGACTATTAAGGGTGAAATTGGTTCTTCAACCATGCCTCACAAAGTAAATCCTATCGACTTTGAGAACTCAGAAGGTAACTTAGGTATTGCCAATGCTCTGTTCGTCCATTTAGGTAACAAATTACCTATTTCACGTTTCCAAAGAGATTTAACCGATTCAACCGTATTACGTAACTTAGGTGTTGCATTTGGTTACTCAATCATTGCTTACAAGTCAACCTTAAAGGGTATTTCAAAGTTACAGGCTAACCCAGAGCACACTGCTTTAGAGTTAGATAACAACTGGGAAGTTTTAGCTGAGCCATACCAGACAGTAATGCGTCGTTACGGTATTGCAAATCCATATGAGAAGTTAAAGGCTTTAACCCGTGGTCAGAAAGTTACCAAGGAAATCATGGAGAACTTCTTAGAATCTCTTGATATGCCAGAGGAAGCTAAGGCTTTACTGCGTGGTCTAACCCCTGCAACTTACATTGGTCGTGCAATTAAGTTTGCTAAAGACATCTAACACAAAATGACAGTTTAAAGACTGTCTAATCAAATCTTAAAAGTTCTACCTTTATCTTAAATTTCACGTTAAAGGTAGGACTTATAAAAAATTCAGATCTTAAATAAAATCACTCATCTATTCTGAAATAACTAAAAGCTATCGCTTGCACTAATATTTACCTATAATCCCTAGTGATTTATAGTATTTTTAAAATTTTAAAAATCAATCAGTTAGTTCTTTTCCTACTAAATATATATGTTTAGTAATTGACATTATTTTATTCATAGATCAAGATATACACATGAAAAGGAAATAACAGCAGTTAAAACTGCTTAAGGAAGAATTTCATGTTGAAAACTATTCGAATGCCCTGTTGTAGTTTTAACTTATAAAAACTAACTTTCAAATAAATCACAATAGGGAAAATTAAAATGACTGCACATATTAAAGATTTTATCGAACAAGAATTCTATCATTTCCACTCTCATCCTGAATTGTCATATCAGGAGTTTGAAACCACTAAAAGATTAAAAGAAGATCTTGAAAAGAATGGCATTAAGATCCTGCCTTTAGATTTAAAAACAGGCGTTGTAGCAGAAATTGGTCAAGGTGATACTACTGTTGCTATAAGATCAGATATCGATGCC
>DKDL01000072.1:38181-70770 GCA_002449335.1 Succinatimonas sp. UBA6849
TCTCCCATACAAATCAACAGTTCCTGGTGTAATGCATGCCTGCGGTCATGACAGCCACGCTGCCACAATCTTAGGAGCTGCTTTACTTTTAAAAGAGCATGAATCTGAATTAAAAGGTAAAGTAAGAGTTATCTTCCAGCCAGCAGAAGAAGCTCCAGGTGGAGCTGGTACCGTAATTAAAGCTGGTGGTTTAAAAGGTGTTAAAGCTATCTTTGGTATTCACTCATCATCTTTATTTGATGTTGGTACTCTAGGTATTAGCGCAGGTCCAAACCATGCAGCTGTTGAGAAATTTAAGATTGTCTTTACAGGCAAAGGTACCCATGCTGCACAACCTCAGCAAGGTAATGATGCCATTATCATTGGTACTAACTTTGTAAATGCAGCTCAATCTATCGTTTCAAGAAACATTGACGCAAGCCATGCTGTAGTAGTTTCAATCACTCATTTTGAAGCTGGTACTACTTGGAACGTAATTCCTGAAACCGTTCTTTTAGAAGGTACTATTAGAACCTACACCAAAGAGGATAGACAGATAGCTAAATCTCGCCTAGAAGAAATCGCCAAAGGCATAGCTACAACCTTTAATGCTAAGGTTGATTTTGAGTGGTTAGTAGAGTTGCCTGCAACCATCAACGATGGTCCATTATCAGATTTTGCTAAAGAGGTTGCTCTAAAAGAAGGCTTTAAGGTAGAACCAAATCCTAAGTCCTTAGGTGGTGAGGACTTCTCTTTATACCAAGAGGTGATCCCTGGTTCATTTATCATGATTGGTACAGGTGCTAGCTACCCTAACCACAATCCTAACTTTAAGGTTGATCCTAGAGCTATCTACCCTGCTGCTCAATATGTAGCAAAACTAGCTACTACTTATTTGGAGAAAAACTAAAAATGAGTGATGTAACTAGTAACACAGTAGAGAGCGACAAAACTATTATTAGTTTTGAGAACTTATCTAAACGCTACGAAAAGAAAGGTCAGACCTTTGTAGCTTTAGATACTGTAACCTTTAAAGTAAACAAAGGTGATGTTTACGGTTTAATCGGTTTTTCTGGTGCTGGTAAATCTACCCTTTTACGTATGGTAAATGCACTTGAGACTCCAACAGAAGGTAAGGTATTTGTAAAGGGTGTTGATTTAACCACTCTAAAAGAAGGTCAGCTACGTGAAGTTCGTAAGAACATCGGTATGATCTTCCAAGAGTTCAACCTATTAGAGACCAAGACTGTCTTTGATAATATTGCAATTCCTTTAGTGCTAAGGCATGAGAATAAGCAAAAGATTAAATCTCGTGTTGAAGAACTATTAAAATTCGTAGGACTTGAGGATAAGGCAAAGGCTCTACCAGGAGAACTTTCAGGTGGTCAAAAACAGCGTGTCGGTATTGCAAGAGCTCTTGCAACTGAGCCTGAAATCTTACTTTGCGATGAGGCAACTTCAGCACTTGATCCAGATACCACAGAATCAATTCTTAATTTGCTCTCAAGAGTCAACAAAGAGCTTAACGTAACCATTCTTTTTGTTACCCACACCATCAGAGTTGTACAAAAGCTCTGCAATAAAGTAGCTATTTTAGAGCATGGTAAATTAGTTGAGAACGGTACTGTAATTGATGTGTTCTCAAAGCCAAAGAGCACTATTGCAAAACGTTTTGTTGAAACAGTTATTCCAAGCAAGATCCCTGAGAGTATTGTTGCAGAGCTAAAGAAATATGAAGGTAACTATAAAGTTATCAGAATTTTCTTCCACGCAGAACATGCAACCGATGATGTAATTTGGCAGATCAACGCAAAAATTGGTGTTCATACCAACGTTATGTTCGCATCTGTTACTGAATTGCAAGGTCTTGTGTTATCAATTGTTACCCTGCAGTTAACCGGCAACGAAGAAGACTTTAAAAAGGTTGAGGATTACATTAACTCTCATGGCATCGCTTTTGAGGAGGTACCAGTATGATAGATGCATTCTTTAAATCTCTTGATGTAACAGAGTCTCAGTTAATTGACTGCGCAAATCAGACTTTATACATGGTATTCGTATCCTTAATTCTAGGATCACTAATTGGCATTATCTTAGCCCTAATTTTAGTGCTCTCAAGAAAAGGCGGTATTAAAGAGAACAAGTACGTTTTCTTTACTGTAAATACCTTTATCAATATCGTGCGTTCAATACCATTTATTATTCTTTTGGTATTTATTCTGCCTGTAACTAAGGCAATTGTAGGTACACGTATTGGTACTACAGCAGCATTGGTTCCTTTAACCTTCTTTATTGCCCCATATTTGGCAAGACTGTTTGAGAACAGCTTACTAGAGGTAAACCACGGCATTATTGAAGCTGCAAAAGCAATGGGAGCTAATACTTTCCAGATCATCATCCATTTCTGGCTACCAGAAGCTAAAGGCTCACTAATTCTCTCAACTACCATTGGTACTATCGGTCTGTTAGGTGCAACCGCAATGGCTGGTGTAATCGGCGGTGGTGGTGTAGGTGATCTTGCATTAACCTACGGCTATCAGAGAATGAACTTCCCATTGATGTTATTTACCGTAATTGTATTGATTGTCTTTGTGCAGATCATTCAGAGTATTGGTAATTACTTTGCTGCAAAAGCAAGAAAACATTAACAGTGATTTTTACAAACAAGTTTCAGTCAAATTAAGGAAAAATTATTATGAAGAAATTATCATTAACCTTACTTGCAGCATTAGTTGCAACTTCAATCTCAGCAAACAGCGCATTTGCTTTTGATAAGGATCATTCAACCTTAGTATTCAGTAAGTCACAGGGTCCTTACTCAGAGTTATTCATCAGTGGTATTCAGCCAATCTTAGAGAAGGAAGGCTATACTGTTAAGGGTGTTGATGTATCAGACTTATTACAGGCTGATATCGCTTTAAACGAGGGTGAGGTTGATTTCAACGTTGAGCAGCACACTGCTTACATGCAGAACTTCAACAAGTCTCAGGATGGTCATTTAGCTGCTATTACCCCAATTCCTACAGTACTAGCAGGTGTATATCCTGGTTCTAAGAACGATTTATCAAAAGTTGAAGACGGTGATGTTGTAGCTGTTCCAAATGATGCATCTAACACCGCTCGTGCCTACAATATTTTAGAGAAGATCGGTTGGATTAAGCTTGATCCAAACATCGATAAGACTAAGGCAACTCAGAACAACATTATTGAAAACCCACACAAGTTAAAGTTTGTTGAGATGCACTCAATGAGTATTCCTGCTGTAGCAACTGACTTTGCTTATGTAGTAATTACAGGTTCTGTTGTTTACAACGCAAAAGTTGATCCTAAGACAAAGTTAGCAGAAGAGACTATTGCTCCACACTTACTTTTACAGGTTGTTGTTCAGGATAAGTACAAAGACAGCATTTGGGCTAACGACATCAAAGATGCTTATCAGTCAAAGGAATTTAAGGAGTACTTAGATAAGAATAACGACGGCTTATGGTTCGTACCTGATTATTCTAAAGAAGCTAAGTAATTGTTAAACTTGCTTTAAGACAGAACCTATTAAAAAGCTGTACATCTTAGTACAGCTTTTTGTTTATCAGAAATTGTTTGAGATAACTAAATTGCTTTTAAGAGCTATTTTGAGGTATCTAGTGGCTCAAATGATTTTACTAAATCGTCGATAGCCTTACACTGAGCTAAGAATGGCTCTAACTTATCTAATGGTAATGCAGAAGGACCATCGCATTTTGCCTTGTCTGGATTTGGATGAGACTCTAAGAATAGACCACCAATGCCTACAGCCATACCTGCACGAGCAAGATCAGTAACCTGTGCACGACGACCACCTGAAGCTGCACCAGTGCTATCTCTGCACTGTAATGAATGAGTTACGTCAAAGATAACAGGATAATTACCGCATACCTGTTTCATAACGCCAAAACCTAACATATCAACCACAAGATTGTCATATCCAAAGCATGTGCCACGGTCACACAGTAATAAATTGCTGTTACCGCATTCTTCAAACTTTTTAGTGATGTTTACCATCTGTCCTGGAGATAAGAACTGAGGCTTTTTAATATTGATAACCTTACCAGTCTTTGCCATTGCATTTACAAGATCAGTCTGTCTTGCTAAAAAAGCAGGGATCTGCAAAACGTCTGCAACTTCAGCTACAACAGGAGCCTGTTCTTTTTCATGAACATCAGTAATTACAGGTACATTGAAAGTCTTTTTAATTTCTTCAAAGATCTTCATGCCCTCGTCTAGACCTGGTCCACGGTATGAGTAGATAGAAGAACGGTTAGCTTTATCAAAGCTTGCTTTAAATACATAAGGAATGTGTAGCTTTTGAGTTACTTTTACATAATGCTCGCAGATCTGCATTGCAAGATCACGACTTTCAAGCACATTCATACCACCAAAGAGTACGAATTTACCTGAATTTGAAACTTCAATATCACCTATTTTGATAACTTTATCTACCATACAACACTCACTTGATTTTGCTTTTATAAGACTAAAAACAGTCTGTAGCTTCAATAAATCTACAGCTTCAATAAATTTGATAACTTGATTTTGTAAATTTGATAACTGATTTTATCAAGACCAAAACTGTTTTAAAACAATTTGTTTTGTCGGATGTGACTTATAGGATATTACTTGTAGATAAGCCTGCAAAGATCAACCTTACAGGCTTAATAGCTTACAGGCTTAATAGCTTACAGTCTTAATAGAATGAGTTGAGAGCTATTAACTTATACACACTTTTCTAGTTCTGATCTTTATAAGCTAAATAAGCTAATAAATTCAAACTTGCGTTGTAGTAGTCCTCAGCATTAGCAATGTTAGGCTCCATGATAGGATTACCCATCACCAAATCACGAACAGCCTTAAGACCTGAACTCATATTGTATGAGGCTGTCTCCCCTGTTGATACATTCACCCAGGCAGGTGTACTGTATTCAGGAAATTTAGAGAACCATTCACGCCAAACGTTAAGCTCTTGAGCGTTTTTATTTTCCCAGTACAGGTATAAAGGCACTCTAATAGCATCATAGCTAGAACGAGCTGGCCATTGCTCAGCAGGGATCATCTCATCTGTAGGGGTTAACTTAATCCAGTCTGGAGCTAGTTTTACTCTCTGATTTTTTAAATCAAAGAGCATTTTTTTGCCATCATTTAATAAATCATAAAACTGCTTTAAATGGGTTTTAGTGTAAATATTAGAGAGCGCAGGATAGATAAAATAGCTAGGATTGATGATCACATAGTTATCATAATAAAAACCGTTTACAGCAGGAATAATTACATTATAGGAGCCGTATTTGGTTAAAGTTAAAGCCATGATATGCATACACAGGCTTTCAGCTTTTTTGGCGTAGTCTTTATTCTTCCACTTGTCAGCAGCTTTAAATAAGGCATTAGCGATCATAAGATCACCATCGGTTGCATTATTCTTATCAGCTACTGGGTCGCCACCGTCTCGTTTGTAGGCCCAGAAGAATAAACCTGTCTTTTTGTCATAAAGATTGGCATAAGACCAGTTTAAGATCTTATCGAAGCTGTCTTTATCATTGTAGGCTACAGCAAACATCAAACCATAACTCTGACCTTCTGAATGGGTCATGTTATTGTTGCCAGTGTCAATTACTGCGCCTTCATCGCTTAAATACTTTGCTTTGTAATCATCCCATGCATTAGCTTGTACAGCTTGTGCTGACAAAGCTAAAATTACACAAGCACCCTTTAAACAGAACTGCTTAAACCAGTCCTTTTTAAATAGTGATCTTGTTGTAAAGTAACTTATTTTCATTGTTCGCCCTAGTTTGACTTGTCTTAAAGTTTTTTAGTACATTTTTATTATAATTGTCGTGAAGAACTAATATACGAAAGTTTAAGTCAAATTTATTCAAACTTCATCACATTTTAAAGTTGTCTTATGACAATTCATAAGACTAAGCTTTCAAAGACAGAACCACTTCCTGTGCCTTTAAAGAACTTACAGCACAATTTAATGCAGCAGGAGCTCCTGTTTGCTTGAACCAGCCGTTATACAAGCCACATAAAAATACAGAGAATAGCTCTAAAAAGTTATCAGCATAACTTTTATCAGAGCATTCTGGTAACTGTCTATGAGAAATTTCTAGGTGGTCACCACCATCAGATAAAGTTACGACACCAAAACCTAAATATTCTAGGATATCGTTCATCTCAAGATTTAAACGAGATAATGAATCTGTAACATGAACAGGATAGGCATCAGACATTTTCAATCCTGCTTCATAGATAAAATCACAAACATCGTTCTTACTTGCATTAGCTTCCATCATTTTCATAATAATGGAAACTAAATCTAAAAAGCCTTTAGATGATGCTCTATTATCTTGGAAAAACCTGCTCATTTAATGGCCTCCTAGGACTGATTTAATATAGAGCATTTCATACATTTCGTTGTAATCGCCAAAGGTATTGTAATTTACAGAACCACCTACCACTAAATCGTCTAACAAGTAGTAATCAAGATTTAACTTAGCAGAACCTCCAATACCGCTTTCACTCTTAGAAGGGAATCTTGAGTATGGAGCAAGTCCTAAGTCATTGAGCATATTCAGATCTTGCTGATACTGCTTGTTAGTTGGGAAGTAATCCTCTTCATTTTCCTTATATGACTGATAACCTAAAGCAATATTTGCTGTGAACTTAAGATCATCAGTTCTCTTCATATAAGTGAAAGGAATTGAGGCAATATAGTAGTTCTGAGGGCTGAAATAACCGCCATGACCTAAGGTAAAGTGGTTCTCATTATGAGAGTAGTTGTCATATGATAATGATAAACCTACAGTCATATCCTCATACATAGTTGGCTTGAATGGATGTACATATAAAGTACTCTTTAAGCCATAGCTTGAATTAGATAAAACGTTCTTACCTAAGTATCTGTAGGCATTAGCTTCAACAGATGAACCTATAAAACCGTCATCATAGGCATATTCTATAGAGCCACCGTTTTTAGTAACACCGCCCCAGTAAGTGCCTGACATTCTATCCTCATATCCAAAATAGGATAATAAAGAATCAGTCATAGCTCTTCTCTCGCCCTTAAAGCGCAACTCGCTGTAGGCGCTCAATGGGATCTTAAAGTAAGCTCCACCGACAACAGTAGTACCATCCTTGCCCACTGGGGTAACACCAAAGTCTAACTTGTAGCTGTCATCAGATAAGGCAGCAGCAAAACCTACACCTGTGCTTCTCTTTGCCTTAGCATCAGCCATGACAGCATTAGCAGATTGCAAGCTGTTAACAGCTTTCATGATGGCTCTTACATCTTTAAACTGAGCAAAATACTGCATCAGTCTCTGGCGACCTTCTGCTGACTGCAGAGAAAAATCTGCCGCATCTAACAGATCACCTGTCAGAAGTTTGGTTACATCAGCTTGATTTTTAAGTTTATCCAAACCATTTTGAACCATGAAGGCATTGATATTGCCAGCATCAGTTAGAGTTGAATAGGTCTCTTTTAAGGCGTTAATTCTAGTTACTAGGTTTTGAACACCAACATTTAAAGCATTAGTTCCAAACTCGTTAGATGAAGATGGCAACACAGTACCTGCGCTAAAGCTATCCATTCTGGCTGTAAGATCTAACTTAGCACCGCCTAAAACAGGTGTTGAAACAGTTACAGGTACAGAAATTCCCTGTAACTTACTCATACCGTCTTCACCATCTTTCTGACGACCTTCAACTGATACTGTAGCTGTAGTCGCAACCTTATCCTTTAAGTCTCTAATCATGAAGTTAATTTCATTTAAAGCATCTCTCTTTTCTGTAGGAGACATGTTAAATGAATAAGCAACATTGGCTTTTTTATTTTCCCAAGGTAATGTAACCTTAGTCTTCATGATAGCTGATGAATTTGACTTATTGGCAAATGGGTTATTAGGTGCTCTAGAGCTTGATGCTACTGATAAATCAGGATCTGCAGCATTATTGGCTGAAGCATAGTCGTAGCGACTGTCAATCATGCTTCGAGCCTTAGTTAATTTTTCAAGCGCATCTCTATAGTCTTTGTTCTTATTATCAATTCTTGCAAGTAATGTCAGAACCTTAGGATCATCTGTGTTCTGTAACTTCATAGCAAGAACGGTAGCTGTGTCATAGTCCTCATTTGCTAATGAGGCATTGATAGCTCCCTGCAAAGCTTCCTGATTGTCAGGATTGTTGCTTAAGACTTCGTCATAGAGTTTATATGACTCATTGTACATGCCATTATCCTGATAAATTCTGGCCATTGCCATTCTCAAAGCAGGATTATCAGGATCTTTAGTGATTAGAGGGTAAATAACATCATAGGCATCAGCATAACGATTTAAATTACGCAGAGCATCAGCTTTTCTAATAGCATCGCCTGTATTTAGTTTCTCAATATCAGAGTAATTAGAGTTAGCAAGTAACTGTTTATTCTCTGTGAACATTCTTGCCTTATCTTCATTTCCTGTCTGATTGTAAACAGTAATTAAATCAGCATAGTCTGAGATGGAAGCATTGTCATCCATAGGTCTTGAAGCTACATCATCAGCTAAACTCAATGCCTTGGCACTGTCACCTGCTTTTAGGTATAAGAAAGCTAAATGAGAGAGCTGAATATTAGATAATTTAGCCTCATTAAGATTCATCATGCGCAGAGTGTTTAAAGCTGCCTGAGTGTTACCAGTCTTTTCATACATCTCAACCTGACTGAAAGTCCTGTTAACAGTAAGATCTTCTTTTAAAGCTCTAACTTGAGGTGTATCTTTTCTAATTCTTGAGGCAACATTGTCTGCCTGTGAGTACTGTTTAAATTCACTTAATAAAGATGCAGCTGCTATTAGATCTTCGTAAGTTGCATTATCTCTTGTCAGATAGCTTATCTGAGATGAGACGCCAACCTCGTACCCCTGAAGTTTTAAGAGTCTGCCCAAATCATAGTGAAGCCATGAAGCTTTTGGATACTTGTTAAGGCCCTGCTGTAATACTTCAATAGCTCCTGAAATATCACCTTGTGTTGCCTTTCTTTGAGCACTTTCTCTTATAGGAGGAATAGGATCAACATAAGCTTTTGATGCTGTAGCATTACGAATTTTATCTGCTAAAGATACAGGCATGGTTGCAAGTAATGCTTTAGCTTTTTCAGTCTTACCACTGTCTCTGTACAGATAGTACAGCATTTCGTTAGCACCAGCATTACTTGAATCAGCTGCAAGTACCGTAGTAAGAGTAAGTTCTGCCTGAGCTGTTTTGCCCTGTTTTTTTAAGATGTCAGCTTTGGTAAGCAAAGCGCCTTCATCATAAGAATTATTTTGAAGAACTTTATCTAATTGAGCTAAAGCCTCAGTGTAATTTCCTGTAGTTTCATATGAGGATGCTAATGCTAAAGCAGCATCATGCTCTAATTTATCTTTTTTGCTTCCACCTAAAGCTGCTGCCTTTGATAAATAATCATGAGCTTTTACATAGTTCTTAAGCTCTAAATGTAAGTAGCCAATAGCCTCTAGAGCATCCTGGTTATTTGGATTTTTAGCTAAAATCTTTTCAAAATCATGGATTGCATCGAGCTTATCTGATGAGGACTTATCATATGCCTTCTTAGTTAAGCCTCCAATGATAGTACTGTCATAATGAGATTTAACCTCACTATCACTTGGATGACGTGATGCATATTCTGAATAGTATTTTTCATCACTTTGCTCTGGATCTAACCACAACAAAGCCTGTCTTAAAGCCTTATCTGCATCCTGAGATTTAGGTGCATAGTAAGCTAAAACAGAAATACCTTTTCTGATAGTGCTCTGACGATAACTTAAAATCTTACCGTAAGTTATCTGTGCATTTATGTCATTAGCATTTGATTTAATGTAGTTAACTAAACCTGTAACCGCTCTCTGATAATAGTTAGGATCACCTGACATGGTTAGGTAATACTCAGACACCAACTCTTTAGGAGGCATTACACCTGTAAACAGCTTTTGATATTCAACTAAAGCAGCAGTTACATTACCTGATGATGCTAAAGCTCTGGCGTGATTTAGCTGATCTGATGACAGAGACTGCATGTTTCTTTGATTATCAAGCTGCAGGATATAGGTACTGCCAGGAGAGAGCTTATACAGCTTATCTCTGTAAAGTTTGGCACTCTCATTGTCTTTTACTTCAAAAGACCACAATGACATTAAATACAAGCACTCTTCATTATGAGGATCTGAAATTAATACTCTCTTTAAAGATTGCATTGCTCTATCGTGCTGTTGCTTGTCATGCCAGAATGTAGCCTGCTTGATTAAGCCCTGAATTAAATTTGAATTGTTATTTGACTGTACAATTTCAGGATCCTGACTCTGAGCAATCACATCATCAGACTTAGTTTGCACTGTAGGCTGATTATCAGATGTCTGTGAAGAACTGTTATTTGCTGAGATTGAACCACCACTCATAGCAGCACGACCAGACATTGATGATGCCTGATCATCTGCGTATGAAGATGCAGCTATAGATTCTTGAGTAAACAAGGCCATCAGGATCACAGAGATGGCATTTAATTTATTAATTTTCTTTGACATACCGTTCACCTAAAAGCCTTATCAAATCATTTTGTTGTTATCTTTTATTTCATTTTCTAAAAGACGGGCACGAGATCTTCTCTGTAAGTATTTAGAAATGATGTAAGACAATAAAATCAAAACAATAAATGATGAGATGCATAACCAAATTACATGTTCACCTGCAAAGGTTAAGATCTTAAATGAGGTAGATACATTTCCTGAAAAGATGTAATCGCCTACGTTAAAAGACATCACTTTATTAAGTCCTGATATTAAAGTAATGTCACCGCGTACTTCACGATTAACTTTTGAATTTGCCAAATCGTCAGTTAACTTTTCAAGCTCCTCGTCATCTGTTGCTGTAACGACTACAGCAATTTTGTCTGAATCAAATGGAGAGAGGAAACTTAAAAAACCACGCCAGGCTAGAGATGTTCTTACATAACGATTTGCATCAAGATTTTCAGCTCTAAAATCACCGCTTAAGAAACGTCTTAAACCTCTGAAAAAACCACCTCTAAAAGAGATAAGCCCATAATCATAAATGTTAAGTTCATTACCATTGAAGGTAAAAGCAGAGCCGTCAAATAGGTTAGATAAGTAGTCTTTGTGAGACAGATTTGACACTATGAGCAAATCTTTGTCTTCAAAGAATTCAGGATCTTTTAAAAAGAGCTCAGAGCCAATTACTACCTGTTCAGCACTTACCATAGAGCCTGTAGAGTTACCTGCTCTTGCCACCATATTCATTAAGGTATTAAGCTCAACTATGGATGGATCATCAGGCAACAGTACTGCTGTATGAGAGAAATCAGAATACCTTGTAAATGGGAAACTTGCTCCTACGTAATAGGATAGATTTGGCAATCTAGCAAAGTGCTTGGTCTTTGATAAATCAATATAACTTGACTCATCAATCACACTCTTTACATTAGGATCTGAAATTACAGAGCATGGTGTATTTGGCTTTAATCTCAGGTCAAAATAAAGCTCTAAGTTATTGTCACCATAAATCATATTAGGAGAAATCTGAACATGACGCTTATCCTCACGAGCATCACCACCTGACAGTCTCCAAATATTCTCTAATAAGCCTTTCTTATTAACCGGTAATTTATCTAAGAAGGCTCCTGAGAGTAACAGATTTAAACCTGACTCATTCTCATCGATGTTTTTATCTAATGGGAATTCATAAGCTACATATAAATCACCTGAATCCTCATATAACTGATAGAGATCTGGAGCTGCCTTAAAGGTTATGTTCAAAGGTCCATGTGTATAGCCATGAGTTACCAAAGACTGATTTTTCTTAAGTAAAGAGCTTAAATATACCTTTTTATTTGAAGGTATCCAGAAAGGAGCATCATAAGCTTCCCTTAATTCAGGCTTATCACTCTTAATTTTCAGATAGTCGGTAGCTGCTGATAATTTTGCATTTACTAATGTATATACAGCTTTAATAAAGGATGATTTATTTTTAGCCACAATAAAGATGTTCTTATAAGGCTTACTGTAAGGGTGATCTTTAATGTAAATACCTTCTTTTTGAGGCATGTCTATGCCTGCAACGGTTTGACCAGGATGGGCAAACACAATTGAATTGTCCAAAGGTAAAGTATCATGAGCTACATTAAACTTAACGGTTCTGTAATCTGCTATAGTTCCAAAATAAGAAGCTAACATTAACGAACCATAGATAGTGTCACTTGATGAATTATTTGGTAATACAAAATTGATAAGAGTTGTACCTGAATTGTATTTATCAAAAAAAGGTAATGGGAAGAGACTTAAATCAGAGCCTAACTCTAAATTGTAACCACCAACTGATAAGAAACTCTCAGGATCTATGACAATCTTTTGCTTTCCTGAATAGTCAATCTTGCAAACAAAGTCATCATCAGTCATATCAAGAGTGATGGAATTGTCCTGAGCTAAAAACTCAGCAGGAATGTCCAATTCATAGTTGGTAATTTCAGTGCTTGCTACAGGCAATGAACCTAAAGCCTGACCATTTACCTTAACATCAATATGGTTAGTGGTATCCTTCATCGCTTCAGTCATGCTTACATACAGTTCTAATTTTGCTGAGGTGATAACTTTATCTATTGGTAAAGTAAAGGAAATACCAGCACTCTTTTGACCTGGATAAATCTCTATGCCTTTAGGACTTCCCATATTAGTAAAGGTAATCTTTGATGCAAATGGTTTGATCTCATTATCAGAAGATGAGGTTGTTGAAGCATCCCCCTGCATCGATGAAAAATAGGTATTGTCATTTGATGATGTATCTGCAGATGCCCCGTCTAAAGGCTTTGACTCAAGTAAAATTTCCTGTAAAGCCTCAGGCAACAGATTGTCATCTTTAGTTGCTACCTTTTGTTCACTTTTTTGCTGTCTGAAATCCCTGTCTTTTGCTTTTGCAGATTTTGTTGCTGCAGGTGTTGTTGCGATTGATGTTGCTGCAATAGATGTTGTCACAAAAGATGTTTCTGTAAAAGAGGCAGACACCATGCTCAACACAGATAATACAGTCAGTGTCTTAAATAAATTCTTCATCTTATTTACCTACCACAGACACATGGATGTCTTCATTTCTTCTCTTGCTAAATAAAGAATCTTTAATACATGCAAGAATGGTCATAAATGATCTAATAGGATTATCTTTCTTGTAATCAGGTCTTACCCATGTATCAGCACGAGAGAAGAGTAAACGTACAAACTCACGTCTTGTATCTAAATCAACGTTTACAAAGGCAAAACGTAAGAAATCTTCGTTTTCATTTTCTCTGTGAATTCTTTTTACAGGAACACACATGGTGGTGTAATCAGTTGCAATCTCAATATCGGTTATAGGATCTTCATCAATGTTGAGCTCTCCTGTAACAAAGTTATCTACACGACAACCGCCCATTGAAAGATCGCGCATCACGGTTCTAGAACAGATACCGCTTGCCTGATAAACATTAACTGGAGTCTCTAAATATAAACGCTGCATCTTACGTTTATTAGCAGTTTCCCTACCTACACAGATAGCAGCTAACAACAAGATTGAGTTTACGCATGCCCAGAAGATATTTAAAAGAGTTGGACCTAATTGCAAATCAAAGTAACTAGGTATTGATAACTTTACGATACTGAAAATCACCGCAAAGATAAGCAAACCTAATGTAATTAAATGAGGTCTTACAGAAGTTGCATCAAAGAAAGCCTTTTCAACGGTCTGACCTTTATCGGTTACGTTAAATGAACCGTGGTGAGGTAAGAATAAAGTTACTAATGTTGGCAATACTAAATGGAATGACAAAATAGTATCGTAGATCTGTCCCCAGAAACTGTATCTGTAGTTTCCGTACAGTCTTGAGTTAGAGAATATAGACAAGACTAAATGAGGCAGTGCATACGATAACAACAGTCCTACCGAGCCATGCACAATCGAAATACCAAAGATAAGGTACAGCATTGGGGTTACCATAAAGATAATACATGGCACAGCAAAGAAGAAATAGGTTGTAGCAGACAAATAGCAGAGTCTTTGAGCAAAAGACAGACCTTTGCCTAAAAGAGGATTATCCAATCTAAATATCTGAATCATACCTCTTGCCCATCTGTTTCTTTGCTGTAAATGCTGAACAAGTTTTTCAGTTGCAAGACCACCAGCTAGGATATGATCTAAGAAAGCTGTCTTCCAACCTCTTCTTTGAAGACGTAAAGCTGTATGAGCATCCTCAGTTACAGTTTCAACCGCAAAACCACCAATTTCGTCTAGAGCTTTTCTTCTGATCACTGCACAGGATCCGCAGAAGAAAGTAGCATTCCAGTTATCGTTACCACGCTGAATAGGACCGTAGAAAAGATCATTCTCAGGAGGAATATCACGACCTAAATACAAATTTCTTTGGATAGGATCTGGTGAATAGAAGTGGTGAGGAGTTTGCATCAGTGCTAACTTCTCATCTTTTAAGAAGGCACCTACAGTTGACTGTAAAAAGATCTTGGTAGTGATATGGTCACAGTCAAAGATTGCAATTAACTCACCATTAGTAAGTGTCATTGCATGATTTAAATTACCGGCTTTAGCATGATCATTCTTTTGACGAGTGATATAGCCTACATTAGCCTCGGTTGCAAAGGCTGCAAACTCTTTTCTCTTACCGTCATCTAAAAGATAAACCTTCATTTTATCCTTTGGATATTCAAGACATTGAGCTGCAAGAACAGTATCGCGGACTACATCTAAAGACTCATTATAGGTAGGAATATATACATCCACAGTTGGCCACAATGAGGTATCTTTTGGCAGTGGCACGATTTTACGTTTTAAAGACCATGAGAGCTGAAAGAAACTTAACAGCAACACCATGTAAACGTAAAGTTCAGCTATTAGCAATAAGATACCAAAGATCATATCAATCCAGGATGGGAAGACTAAGGTCTGAGTTATACGGAAGAACATATAACGTGTTGAGCAGACCACTGCTACCATCATGATACAGAATGATACGAAATGTCTTTTTGAACAAAAATGCGCAATAAGACAAGCACCAATCATGCTTAAACCAAAGATGAACTGGTTGTGAGCACTCATAGGAGCTACGATAACTAAAACTAAGACAGGCAGAGCTATCACAATTAAAAAGAAAACTGTAAGATAAGGATGTTTCATTTCTATCCCCTCTTAGTTTTGCTTTCTCAATGGATTGATGATCATAGTGCCCTTCTTAACATCAAATCCTAAGATTGAAGCTACTTTTCTGGCAATAACCTCAATATCAAAAGCTGCTGCTGAGTTTTTGTTATAGTCGTACACAGAAATCTGCTGACCGGCTGCTTCCGTTACAGAAGTATCTCTATGGATCATGCCTAACAAATTATCTTTAAAATTCTTAATGGCAAAGCTTTGAACTTCGCGGTTTAATTTAATTCTGTTATCAATCTGATTTAGGATGATGTAATAACCAAGACCTCCACCTACAAGGCCATCCATAAGACCACCGCTTAGCAGTTGAGAGAATAAAGAGACAGACGCAGCATCAGCTAACAAAGGCACAATTTGCATATTAGATACTGAGGCAATTGACTCTAAAGCCTGTGTATAACCTGGAGCAAAATCTGCTATCACTAAAAGATCTGGATTATTAAATAATGACTTTTGGACAGTTCTAAAATAATCTGGTGTTTTTAAAGCATCATCTAGAACCTGTCTTTGCTCTTTATCTGACTTGCCAAAAGGCAACATGTAAAGGTTCTTATCTACATTGATACAAGCACTGATCCAGTCTTTATCAGGAATTGAGACGAAACCTCTTTCATCGTTTAAAGACATTCCAAAATAGAGTCTTAAGGCATTTTGAGGATCAAAATCAATTACTACTACTTTAGTACCAGCTCTTGAAAAGGCATAGGCTAAATTTGCAACTACTGTAGTTTTACCTACACCACCTTTTGGGGAACATACACTTATTACTGGCATTTTAATAATCTCTTATAAATAGCTTGCAGAGAATCTTCACCGTTAGATGAAGCTTCATGATTTGACTTAAATAAAGCAGAAAAACGTCCATTTGTTTTGTTTTCGCTAGGATCATTTGATTTGTTATAGTTGACAGAAGGATCATGCCTTTCTTGGGAAGTATATTTGTCTGAATAGTTATTTTTAGAATAATCAGAAAATTGCCTGTTTGGCTGATAATTTGGATCTTGGAGATAATCAATTGGAGCGCGAGCAGCAAAACCTACAGCATCATTATCCTCTTTTAAAAATGAAATTAGAGAACTGCGATTTCTAAGAGGTTTGGCAATATGAGCAATGTTGATCGAATCATGTTTAAAATTAACAGGCGTTGACTTTTCACCTTTAATTAAAGACATAACCGAATCATGATCTTTTAAACCATCCCCACTGCCTAATAAAGATTCAGGATTATCTTTTTCATCTTTTGCTTTGGCAATCTGCCTGATTAAAGAAAAAGCTGAATTTTCTAAACCACCTTGTTCTTCAGAATTCTCATCAAAATTCTGAAAGCTTACGTCATTTTCTTCATAAGCTTTTACAAAGTTATGCTCATCATTTGCTTTTGTCATAGCTTATTCACCGTCCTAAAAGAACGCATTTTTTATAAACACCCATAATAATTTTGATATGTAATGCAGATTTGACTAGACAGGATAAGACATGCATAGCTCTTTAGTTAAAGTCTAATTGAATCTGCAATACACACCAAATAGCCTGAATCTAAAAGACACAGGCTATTTTCTGTTTATTACATAAACTAAACTCTAATCTTAGATACTAACTGTGTAAGTTCACTTACACTGTCGCTTGCAGTGTTAACAATCTGCTGTGTAGTATCAACTTCCTGAGCGAAGCCTTGAGCAGAATTGGTAATACTCTGCATGTTAGAGGAGATTTCAGAGGTTGCAGTAGTCTGCTCTTCAGCAGCAGTTGCAATCTGACCAATTTGAGAATTTACAATTTCAACCTTTTCAATAATGCCATTTAGTAATGACTCAATTGAAGAAGCATCAGCAGCTAAGGTATCCATTGATTCTACTGACTTGGTCATAGATTCATTAGCAAGATTTGCTTCAGTCTGAACCTGTGACACCATTGAGGTAATTTCCTGAGTTGATTTTGAGGTTCTTGATGCAAGGGCACGAACTTCATCAGCTACCACCGCAAATCCTTTACCAGCTTCACCGGCACGAGCAGCTTCGATAGCAGCGTTTAGCGCTAACAAGTTGGTCTGAGATGCAATTTCATCAATAGTCTGAACAATAGTGCCAATCTTTTGAGCTCTGTCTACTAATGATCTGATCTGCTCAGCATCATGTTTTGACTTGGTAACCTGCTCTTGAATTGCATCAATAGTCTGACGAACCTTATCTACACCTTCACGGGTAGTCTTATTTGAGTCATCAGCATTAACAGCAGCTTCCTGACAGTTCTTAGCAATATCAGAGGTGGTTGACACCATCTCATCTGCTGCAGCTGCAACAGTCAGAGCTCTGTTCTCTGTTGATTTTGCTGATTCTGCAATAGTATTAGTTGAGGTACGGATCTCATCAAAGTTCTGATTTAACTTTGACTCAGAGTTCTTAATGGCACCTACGATGCCTTGCCACTCTCTACGCATATCTTCTAATGAATGTAAGAGCACACCAAAGTCGTCCTTTAATCTGGTTTTAACCTCATGGGTTAAATCGCCCTTAGCAAAAGCAGAGGTGATACCTACAGCTTTTTTAATTGCACCTACGAAGATAGATGATAAGAAGATGCTTACGAATAAAGAAATGATAACCACTGCAATAGATACAAATGTAACTACAACAATAGGTACATTAGAATTCAATGCTTCTAGGTTTTGTAAAATTTCGCCTAAAATACCTACATTAATCTTTACTAAAGATTTCTGTGCATTAGACATCTTAGGATAAATTTCGACAGTGTAGATACCACGAGCCATAGGCTGGAAGTTACGCTCTAACACTGGAACTAGGCGGTTCTTATAGTTATCAATTGCTGATAGAACATCATCCTTAATTGAGGCAGTTAAATTTGAAGGATTGTTCTGAGCTAGAGCAGTTACCTGTTGAGAAATCTTGGCTAGCTTGTCATCAACTACAGCTCTCTTATCCTGAGTAAACTCTCTGATGTTACTTACGAAAGTAAACATCTGATCGTTAACTTCGTTAATTTCTGAATTTAACTCAGTATTTGGATTGTATTTTGTTGAAAGGATAGAGTCTGTAAAAGCTACAGTCCCCTTAATGCTTCCGAGGTTATATAAAGAAACTGCTGAAATAACTAATGTCAGCACAATAACAGTGGTAAAGGCAGTTAAAAGCTTAGCTTTTACGCCCAAATTTTGAAACCAACCAAACATAGTATGTTCCTTTGAGTTTTTATTATTTATCTTACTTATTTAGAAATTTGCGGGAACGACACCGCAAAATAATCTTAGTAATTATTATCGTCAATCTTGCTAAATTTTTTGACTTACTTTGTAAAGAATATGAGTTAGGTCAAAAATTAAAGACTGATTTTATGAGAAAGGGCGCATTTTAAAGCTCTTTAAGCGTTTAAACAACACCTAAAGAGCTAATAAATTGTTTAGTAAGAACTTAATAACAATTATGAATTGTTTTTATTCTCTTCAAGTTCTAACTGGGCTGGTGATTTGGGTAAATCGATTAGATCTGCACTAGATTCATCTGAAATTGCCAAATCATCACGATTTGATCTAAAAGCAGTAGCCATTACAATGCTTTGTGCCTGACTGTCAGCTTGCTCGTCTTTGGTTTCCAGAACTTTTGGCTCTTTTTCTGTTCCACCTAAAACAATCTCAGTTAAAGCGTGCTCCTGCATACTTACAGCTACATATCTGTTAGCCATATCACGGATACTCTGTAAGAAGGTCAAATACATCTCAGATGAGTGCATTGAAACATGCTCTCTACCAATAATAGAAACTAACTCTAGCTGGCATTTATCAATATCACGGTTTAACTTCTTACAGTGCTTTACCATTGCTTCAAAGTTCTCTGAGTTAGGCTCAGTTTCAATGAGTTTTAGATCTTCAGTTAACTTCTCTAAACGTCTGATTAACTCATATAAGCTCTCTTTCATCACGCCATCAAAGATGGTATGACGATTAGCAACATGGTTTACAGCCTGATCTAAGCAGTACCTTACAGACTTAGCAGCTTCTCTCATATTAGAGAATACTAAGTAGAAGAAGAATTTAGCATCATTGGTACACTTGGTGTTTTTACCAAGTAAGGTATCATTACCAACTGCTAATGAGTAGTAAGCTGATCTCTTTAAAGATAAAGCATCAGTTACATTTGAAGACTTGTTACGAGCTTTTCTTAAAGCAAACTCGTTATCATCAAAGAAAGCATCTACAGCATTTTTCAAACAATCAAGATCTTTAGTAAAGTAAACAGGAACTGAAGAAGCTACAGAATGTAAAATTTCCTCATCGTTCTGTGCACTTAACTGAGAAATAGCAACCTCAGCTTTAGTCTTTCTAAAGAAGTTGGTGTAGATAATTAAGCAGAATACAGCAGGTGTTAAGATTAAAGCTGCAATAAAGCCTAAATTAAATAAAACAAAGTTAACTGTAAAGGCAATGGTAAAGGCACAGATACCGGTTAAGAACCAGCCAGCAATAACAGTAATCACACCTGAAATTCTGTAAACAGCACTTTCTCTGTCCCAAGCTCCATCAGCAAATGATGAACCCATTGCCACCATGAAAGTTACATAGGTTGTAGATAAAGGTAACTTTAATGAAGTTGCAACTGAAATTAGAGCAGCTGACACCACTAAGTTAATAGATGCGCGAACATAGTCAAAAGGCAGTCTTTCTTGACCTTTCTTAATTAAAGGTTGCTTATAGCGATGGCGAATAAACTCTAATGATTTCTCTGGCATTGAATGGTAAACAGTGCGAGATACACCTAAGCCCATACGGGTGATAATTCTACCTAAGGTAGATGCACCAAACTGCTCACGAGAACCAGAGGTACTTGAAGATAAGTTAATAGATGTCTGCACTACCTGACGAGCTTTTTTACTTACCCATAAGGTAATACACATGGTAAGACCTGCTAAGAATAGCCAGAAGGTCTCGGTTACATTAGTAGTATTTAGGCAATCCATTAAATAGTTTGGATCACCTGCACCATTGGCACTCCAATCTTTATAAGAATCTAGTGCAGCTAAAGGCACACCTACGAAGTTTACAAGATCGTTTCCTGCAAAAGAGAAAGCTAAAGCAAAAGTACCTGCTAAGATGATTAGTCTGAACACATTCAGATTAAACAGCACCATTACCTGACCTAATACGGTAAAGCCTATGAAGATACACCACATAATAGTGGAGAAGTTCTGATCCATATACTCTAGGTATTCTGGTTTCATGAAAGAAGCGCCTTTAGCACCTTTCATAACTAGGAAGTAAGCAATAGCTGATAGTGAAATACCGCAGAAAACACCGCCTAAATATTTAACAGAATATTTAAAACGGAAGGTAAAGAGTAGTCTTGCCACAAACTGGACAATCATACCTGAGATAAAGGCAATGACTACAGACAATAGAATTGCTGAAACAATAGTTGCTGTTTTATCAAGTTTAATATAGTTAAAAATATCTGTATATGACATTGAAGAGTCATATACCTTGTAAACAGAGGCAAAGGTAGCTGCACCTAAGATTTCAAAAATAATGGAAACTGTTGTAGAAGTTGGAAGACCTAAAGAATTGAAGGTATTGAGTAGAAGTACATCGGAAATCATCACTGCCACGAAGATGAGAATAATCTCTTCAAAGGCGAACATGTCAGGATGTAACATGCCCTTTCTTGCAATTTCCATCATACCCGATGAGAAGGTCGCACCAGTCAAAACACCTACAGAGGCGACTATCAGAACCACGTATAGAGGCGCAATTTTTGTTCCTACTGATGAATTTAAGAAGTTGGCGGCATCATTACTAACACCAACGAATAAGTCTAATGCTGCAAGCAATAGCAACATCACAACTAACACAAATACGATAGTTCCGAACATATCTTTCCTTTGCTGTGTCCTAATTTTTAGCTAATTTTATATTTTCAGCTTTAACTTTCAAAGCAATTTATTAATTTTTTAAGATCAAAGTTAAATGTTCAAATTGCAAATGTTAAATTTATGTTAAGTTAAAAAACTGTGATTTACCTTCAAAAGATACACTTTCAATCCACATTTTTAAGCTTATTATTCGTAATTTTATATGTCAGATAATATAATAGCCGGAATGTTTTTTACCTTTATTTAACACATGATGGAACAAGATTTACAAAAAGATATTACCTACGAAAGGATTAAAAAGCTAATTATAAATGGCACCTTCCCGATGGGTAAAAAGATCTCTGAACGCAAGCTTGAGCAGTCTTTAAAGGCTAATAAGGCTCCTATTCGTGATGCCTTAAAACGTCTTCAGGCTGAAGGAATGGTTGTTAGAAAGGCAAAAAGCGGTACCTACGTATTCTCTTTGACCAAAAAAGAACTTTTAGATTTATTAAAGTTCAGATTTGTGATCGAATCTCAAAGCGTACTTTTATCTTTTGAAGAAAACGCAGATAAACTCATTTCAGAGACCGAAAAGATCTTATTGAAGATGAGACTTGCTCTTACCTTAAATCAGGGTGAAGAGTATCTAGCTCAAGATGCTATTTTTCATGAAACTTTAGTCAATCTGTGTAACAACAGCTATTTCATGAGCTCTTTTGACAGAATTTCTGCAATTATGGATACAGCAAGAAACTTTTTAGGCAATAACCTTGAGCATATGCAAAAGTCCATTATAGAGCATCAAAACATTGCTGCTGCTATAAGCGAGAGAAATATTGGCAGAGTAGTTGAGCTTTTAAGAGAACATATTCTGCCTGAATTTGGTGCCTACTGGAAAAACTTCAACTTAGAAGACGATCAGTAATCTTTACGTATTTGTAACCTGTTATTCGTCTTTTATCTTTATAATCAACGTTTGAATTAGGACTTTGTTCCTAATTCATCACTTTTACTGTCATTCTTTACACTTTTTTAACATTTCGTTGTGGTATTTTTTACTCTTTTGTGAAAAAATACACACGCAATTTTGATTGGTAAATTTGGCTAAGATAGCCTCATGCCATGCTGCACTAATGCCCTCAAATGAAACAGCTTTAAAGCTGGCCAATTGGAGATTACCATGATTTCAGCATGCCTAATAAATGAAGATGACAGCCTGTCAATTATACAGGTAACACCTAAAGAGCCTCTTCCTTCAGATGTGATCTGGCTTGACGTTAATCAGCCTGACGATGAAGAACGCCAGTGGCTTGAAACTCTATTTGTTGAAGACGTTCCTGAAGAAGACGAAATGGATGACATTGAGTCATCATCTCGTTTCCGTGTAGGTCCTGATGGTGTACATATCTTGTCATTATTCCCACAGCGTCTTTCAAATGAGACCCGTGGCGTGAACATGTCCTTTACAATGAGAAAAAATCTTCTGATATCTTTCAGGGAAGATGACATCTCTATTGTCAGATTATTACGCTACTACATTCGTCACAACAAAGTTGAGATCCGTTCAGCTTTAGATATTCTATTAAAGCTTCAGGATTTAAAAGTAGATCAGTTATCAGATCTTATCGAGGATGCATACAGCACTTTGGAAGAAACCTCTGATCAGATCACAGACGATACTCATGTAGACGAGACTCTTGAAGAACTTGTAAACCAAGAGGAATTAAATTCCCAAATTCTGCAGGCTCTTCACGATACTCGTCGTGCATTAAGATTCATCAGAAAGACTTTTGAAAGTTCAATTGATGATAGACAAGGAAGAACCTTAGATGAGGTTTTAAACGATATTGAGTCTATTTTGCCTCATACCTCATTTATTTCTAATAAGATTAACTTCCAGCTAGAAGCATCGATGGGTTACACCAACCAAAAACAGAACAGTATCATCAAGATCTTCTCGGTGGCTGCTGTTGTGTTCATGCCTCCTACTTGGATCGCTTCTGTTTACGGTATGAACTTTAAGTTTATGCCAGAGTTATCTTGGTATTGGGGTTACCCTCTCTCAATCGGTATGATGATCTTATCTGCTGCTGTTACCTATTTCTTCTTCAGAAAGAAAGGCTGGTTATAGTAAAGGAAGGTATCGTTATCTTAAGTTAGATGACAATACTAATTAAATTACAGTTGTGTAAGGCACTTATCTTTACACAACTGTCAAATTAAAAAGATCTCAAAAGAATACCTTTCTTTTAAAGCTATTTGATAATGCCCTTCTCTTGAGCTCTCTTTAAGATCTCTTTGAATGCGACAACTGAGTCATAATTGCAGTTTGGAGCTTGCTTTAAAACATCATCTTTACCGATAAACATCACACCTGAGACTTCACTTGCCTGTCTTACAGTAATCACATCTGCAATAGCCAGATATAAATAACCATAAAAGAAATGATCTGTTTTCTTATCTTCAATTCTTAGTGCATCTAATGGATAGAATTCTACTTTTTTATCATCTGCGTTAATGCCAACTTCTTCTAGCAATTCACGTTTAGCTGCAGACACATATTCTTCACCATGCTGCATAACACCACCGACTACTGCGTCAAAAGTTCCAGGAGAATAATCTTTGCATAAAGTTCTAATCTCTACTAAAAACTTCCCTTCCCTGTTGCATACAGCTATGTATGAAGCTCGATGAGGAAGCTGTTTTTGACGCATTTCTTTTCTAGTAACTGTATTTATGACGTTATTATCTCTATCAACAATGTCGACTAACTCTTGTGCTGACATACCATTTCCTATGAAGTGAATAAAATCACCTTTTTCTTTGTTCAAAATAGTCTTGCATATATAATGTGCAACAACAGTTCAATAACTCAAATATTATTCAACATCCACAAATATAGCAAACAGTTGCACTAATTACAGGATCTTATGGAAAAAGAAGAAAAAATAATTGCTCTTGAAGAAAAAATTGCATGGCTTGAAGAACAATTAGATGCTCAAGCAAATGAGCTTAATAATATCTACGACAAAATGGATAAGCTTGAAAGACAGTTTAAGATTTTATACTCAAAAGTAGGTGATCCATACGCTACAAGAGCAATGAAAGATGAAGTTCCTCCACCTCATTACTAACATTGTATGAGCATGAATATAAATCGAAGCCAAAACAATAAGCCTCATACTATAAAAGATTAAAAATAATAGAAGTCAGTTTTGAATAAGATTAGAAATGCTCTATAATTAGAGAAGAGGTTGGAGATGGAACTCCTGCCAAGATGAGCCTAGATTACCATACGGGTGTCGACCATAATAGTAAAACTAGGAACATCACAATAAATAAAAGTTTCATATTGAAACTCCTTTTTATAGTGATAACAAAGATCCTAGATACTAGATCATATCCCGATGATCCAGTACTAGGATCACCTTTGTTCCGAACGGAACTTTCGCGTTAACGGAACTTTCGCGTTATAGTACATATTTATTATTTATATTTGAAATTACAAATATATTTCTTAAAACATACTTTTTTACTCAGTTCTTAATATTCATTGCATTTTTACAGAGCAAGAAAAGAGTCTCCTGAATATCTCAGCATTACAGCTCTAAACAATCGCAACTAAGTTGTTTTTTAGATTATGAAGATTATTGTTGACTCAAGGAAAGATACTTTATTCATGGTTGTCTTTGGAAAAAGAGAACATAATGCAGATACTAGGGCATCACAAAAATGGAGCATTTTGACTACTAATTAAGAGGTATTAGTGATCCCTGCTTCTATCTCTATGCCCGATTATCTAGTCCTAGGACCGTTCTCTTACCTCAATCACCACTAAAAATGTGCAATAGTAGACTGTTTCAATGAGCTTTCTTTATTTAATTGAATTGATGGTTCAGTAATAATAAAATGCTTCTGACAAATTCCATGACATAAGTCATGGATCATGAGACACCTAAATCTCATCCTTTTTAGAGGCAATTATGAATTTTATTAAAGCATTAGGCACAGTTGCTTTTTTCACTTTAGCTGTAACTGGTTGCTCAACATCAAATGAATATCTTGATTTATCAAATCCTGTAAGAGTTGTAGCAGAAGAGAGCAACGGTCCTACAGTTTGTGTATCTGACGTAACCGACAGCCGTGTATTCATTGGCGATGGAAGTAAAGAAGACACTCCATCAGGATCTGTTTTATCAGAGGAATACACCTCAAGAGCATATGCAAGATTAAAGACTGCAATTGGAGAGCCTGCTGGTGGTTTATTACTACCTAATGACAAGACAGTAGCATCTGTTGTAAAAGAGACCATTGAAAAAGCTTTAGCAGACAGTGGCTATAACGTAGTTGAAAATGCAGCTACTGAAGATCAAGGTGTAATCAATGTAGCTATCAGTGTTAAGAAGTTTTGGGCATGGCCTGAGAAAGGTGATTTAAATACCAGAATTAAGTCTGCAATTGAACTTGATGTTTATATGCAAGATGGCGCAACACAAAGACATTTGAATTTAAAGAATACCCAAACAAGAAAAGCTTTAACTGCTACAAAAGCTCAGTATAAGAAGGTAACCGAGGATTCTCTGTCTAACATCTATTATCTTGCTGCACAGAAATTTAGAGCACTACCTAAGAACTAATCTTTTAGTTCCGTCATAAGGCAATCTCATACGATTGCCTTATTGCTTTACTTACATCATCTTACCTTTCAATTTGAGCTGTACTTTTCTTTTCTAAAACAGCATTGTCAAAAAGACTTTTAACAGGTTGAGTCCGTAGATAATAATTACAACACCACAAACGCGGTTAATGGCAGTCATTACTTTAGAACTACTGTTATTTGATTTACCGTTTGCATTAAATAACCTGCTAAAAAGTGAGATTACAAAGATCAAACCTGTAAACCACAAAAATGAAGCAGAGATGATGCCTGACATGAATGGCAAAGCTTGGCTTGAGAGTAAAGTTACATGGAATGCACCGAGCATCATTGTGCCATCAATGATAGCCTGAGGATTAAACCAAGTAACTACGCAGGCTGAGGTAATAGTTTTACCTATTGGCATCGATGATTTATCTCTTTTAACTTCTTGAGCCTTACTTTTTAATAAGCTGATACCAATTCTGATAACCACAACACTTCCAACAAGAAGTATTGCAAGTTTTACAAATTCATATTTTTCCATGACAGAACCTACTCCGTAAAAGCAGGAAGCTGACAGACTGATATCAAAGAAAGCCACGATAATAGCTGTAAGAAAAGCTCTCTTTCTTGAATCATTTAAAGCTGAATTGATAACAAACAGGTTTTGCATGCCAATAGGAGCCAAATAAGCAAGCCCCATTGTTAAACCTTGAAAAAAGTAGGTGTACATTTCAAAATACCAACTAAATCAAAATACCAACCAAAATAATCTATACTTTTATAAAGTCTGATGTTAATCTTTGCTTAACATCTATGTTCTAATGCGATTTTGAAGACATTATATTTTTTTTAAATTTTTTGTAACCGACCAAAAATTGCTTTTTTACCCAACCAAGTTATGAACAAGAAACAAACTTTAGAAATTAACTGGCACCCTGACAAAAACTCATCAGTTCCTGCTTACCAACAGATTGTGGATTTCTTTTTGTCATCTGTAAGCTCTGGCGCTTTTCCAATTGGGATGAAATTGCCTTCACAAAGAAAGCTCTCTGAAATCTTTATGGTGAACAGATCAACTGTAAGTACAGCAATTGCAGAACTATCTTCATATGGAGTTTTAAAAGGCAGTTTTGGAGCCGGAACTGAAATAGCTAGCAACACCTGGTCACTACTATTAAAAGGAAATCAAAACTGGTCTAGACATGTTCTGTCAGGAACCTTCAAAGAGAACATTTCTACCCTGCAGGTAATCAATCAGCTAGAGTTTGATACAGAATTATTAAGGTTAGGTACAGGTGAAATTGACCACAGATTATTTCCTAAAGATTACCTAAAAGAAGCTCTTGCACTTACAGCTGATTCTGTAAAAGATTTAGGTTATCTTGAGTCATTAGGGCTTTATGAGTTAAGAGTAGAAATACAAAAGCACTTGCAAAAGCTCGGCATTAACACAACTCCTGATTGCATTTTAATCACCTCAGGATCTTTACAGGCTCTACAGCTGATCTCTGTATGCTTACTAAAAAATGGCTCAAAAGTCTTTGTTGAAGCTCCATCATATTTAAAGTCTCTGCAAGTCTTTCAGTCAGCAGGCTTAGAACTCTCTGGCATCAGTATGGATAATGATGGAATTGAGTATTGGAAGATCCTGCCACAACTTAATAAAGCAAATCCTAATGAGGCTTCATCTGTTCTTTATACCATTCCAACTAATCACAATCCAACTGGATGCTGCATGAGCAATAAAAGACGACAGGAGCTTTTAGACTTTTGTCTAAAGAACAGATTACCTGTAATCGAAGATGGAGCTTATCAAGAACTCTGTTATGGAAACGAAACGTATACTCCCATAAAAGCCATAGATAAAAATGACATGGTGATTTACTTAGGTACAGCATCAAAGACCTTATCCCCTGGTCTTAGAATTGGTTATCTGGTGGCACCACAAGCTATCGTACAAAGATTGGGCGACGCTAAGATGCAGATGGATTATGGCGCAAGCTCATTGTCTCAATATGTCTTCATGCACTTTTTAAAATCAGGTATGTACGAGAGTTATCTTTTAAGATTAAAGACTGTTCTACATCAAAGGCTTTTAAATGCTCTAAAGGTTCTAAATGAGAATTTTGCAGATCTTGCTAAATGGTCAACTCCAAAGGGTGGATTTTACATTTGGCTTACTTTTAATGATCCTGTAAAAATGGATGAACTCTTTAAAGAATCGATTAAAGCAAAAGTACTGTTAAATCCTGGTGACATTTATGACTTTAAGTCAAATAATTCGTTGCGTCTATCTTATGCATACGTGAACGAAAAGGAATTTGAAAAGGGAGCTTTAAGCTTAAAAGAGCTTATTCTCAAGATGAAGCACTAGGTCTGATAAGATGAGATACAACCACAAAGGCGTTATTCTTGTGCGGATACAGTAAAGCTCCTGATTTTTACACCAAGAGCTTTAGATATTCTTGCTTTAGATAAGATTAGATAGAATCTTCTTTCTCGTCTTTATCTTTTAAGTTTGCAAAGAAGGTTGCAAGGATTGGGCCTGAAATATTGTGCCATACAGAGAACACAGCACCAGGAACTGCAGCAATTGGGTTGATAGCACCAGATGCTGCTAACTTTGCAGCAAGAGCTGCAGCAAGACCTGAGTTCTGCATACCAATTTCGATAGCAAGAGTCTTCTTCTGAGCTAACTTCATGCCGAATACTTTACCTAATAAGTAACCGCATAAGTAACCAATGCAGTTATGTAAAGCAACAACTAAGAAGATGATAAGAGCTGTTTCTGCAATCTTTTCAGCACTTGCTGCAACAACAGCGGTAACGATAGAGATAATTGCAAATACGCTGATTAGAGGTAAAGCAATAACAACCTTTCGTACCACAGTGCCAAATAAAGCATTGATAATTACACCACCAATGATTGGTAAAAGCACAATCTTAACGATTGACCAGAACATCGCAGCAGGATCAACTTCAATGTACTGATGAGCAAATAACCAGAATAAACCTGGAGTTACTAATGGAGCCAAGATAGTGGTGCATGAGGTAATGGTAACTGATAGAGGAACATCGCCTTTACCTAAATAAGACATCACGTTTGATGAGGTACCACCTGGACAGCAACCTACAAGTAACACACCAGCAGCTAAATCAGCTGATAGACCGAATACCTTTACAAGGAAGAATGCAATTAAAGGCATTAAGATGAACTGACCTACAATACCGATAATAACCTGAATTGGGCGATGGAATACCTCAGAGAAATCCTTTGGTGATAAGGTCAAGCCCATACCAAACATAACAACACCTAATAGGATTGAAACGTATGGTAATAAGAAAAGGAAGCCTTGAGGGAAATAATAAGAGATTAAAGCAAAAACGATTACCCATAGAGCAAAGGTCTTACTAAAGAAAGCACTTACAGAAGCAAGAGTTCTTAATGCGTTTGACATACAATTTTACCTGTTGTTATTAGTTAATATGTGTCTGATATATTAGATCCATTATTTTAACTGTCAATAATTTGTGATCTGAGAGTAATTTTCAGAGAATTCACCATTAAAGATCAAATAAATAATCTCTTGCACCTATTCTATGCAATGTGAATTTTTACCAAGTTTATAGTTAAAATTACCGCATAGATAGTTAAAACAACAATTAGTCACAAGCTAAATCAGACAAAAGAAGCGGTAATACACTTATGACAAAACCAATTATTGGCATCTTGCCACTGTATGACAGTGAAAAAGATAGTATCTGGATGTTGCCAGGCTACCAGAAAGGTTTAGAAAAAGCAGGTGCTCAGACTCTTATTTTTCCATATACCAACGATGTAGATGAGATCTTAACTATAAGTGCTCTTTGTGATGGCTACCTATTTACAGGTGGACAGGATGTAGATCCCAAACTCTATAATGAGAAAAAACAAAGTTATTGTGGAGAGATCTCCCCTGTTTTAGATACACTTACAAAGCTTGTCTTTGAAGATGCCAAATTCTCAGATAAAGCCATACTAGGTATCTGCAGAGGATGTCAGATCTTAAATGTGCTCTTTGGTGGCTCTTTATATCAGGATCTTGATACTCAATATTCTAGCTCTAATGGAATTCATACAGAGCACCACCAGAACAAGCCTTATGACAGCACCTCTCATAAAGTTTCTTTAAATCACGATTCTTATCTTCAGAAACTGCTGAAAAAAGATGAACTTCTAGTCAATAGTATTCATCATCAAGGTATTAAAGATCTAGGTATGGGATTAAGCGTCAATGCTGTAAGTGAAGATGGAATTGTAGAAAGTATCAAGGCAAAAGACTACAACTTCATGCTAGGAGTGCAATGGCATCCTGAGTACAACTACTTTAGAAATGAAGACAGCATGGCTATTTTAAAGGCTTTTGTCAAAGAGACTTCTGAAGAATTCTGTCTATAGTCTGCTTTATGTTGTAGGTTGGTACAGACTGCTTTGTTTAGTCAGCAAAAACAACAATGGCCACTACTATTTTCATAATAATGGCCATTCAATCAGTAATTAGAAACTTTTAATACAAAGTACTATTACTTAAAAAACTCTGAAAGCTCAGCTACAACCTGCTTTTCAACAGCCTGTGCAGCTTCTCTAGATGGAGCACTGATGCTGATGTAGGTCTTAAGCTTAGGCTCAGTACCACTAGGTCTTACAACAACTGAGCAGTTGCCTTCCATCTTGTACTTTAATACGTCTGACTTAGGAAGACCATTTAAGCCCTTTGAGTAATCCTCAACGATCTCAATCTTCTTGTTAGCGAAGGTATAACCAACACCTACTTTCTCATGGAACTTGTGCATGATGTCAGCCATCTTAGCCATACCAGCTGAACCATCAAACTCGAAGCTGTGTAAAGTGTTCAAGCAGTAACCATACTTCTTGTATAGTTCTTCTAACTTGTCTAATAAGCTCAAACCGTGAGTCTTGTAGTAGCTGAACATTTCACAAATCATGTAAGCGCCGTCAACAGCATCTTTATCTCTTACATAACCTGAAGTTAGATAGCCATATGACTCTTCAAAGCCGAATACATAACGGTCTTCTTCGTGTTTCTTCTCTAAGAAACCGATCTGCTCACCGATGAACTTAAAGCCAGTTAAAACGTTAATGGTCTTTAAGCCATAGTTTGCAGCAATACGCTCAGCCATATCGATAGTTACGATGGTCTTAACTAATAGAGGATCTTTAGGTAAGGTACCATGTTTCTGTCTCTGTGAGCAGATGTAGTCTAGAAGCAACATACCAACTTCGTTACCGGTTAGTAACTGATACTCGCCCTGCTTATCCTTAACAGCAATACCTACACGGTCACAATCAGGATCGGTAGCTAACATTAAGTCAGCACCAGTCTTCTGACAGTACTGTAAACCTAACTGTAAAGCTTCTTTGATTTCTGGATTTGGGAATGGGCAGGTTGGGAAGTTACCATCAGGATTTCTCTGCTCTTCAACGATGGTTATGTTCTTGTAACCTTCCTCGTCTAACACTCTGGTTACAGGCTCTAAACCAGTACCATTTAATGGAGAGTAAACGATAGCTACGTTCTTATCAACGTTCTCACCGTATAGAACTGACTGCTTCTTGATCTGAGCGATAAAGCTGTCTAAAACCTCTTCTTTAATGTGAGAGATCTTGCCTGCCTTGAAAGCCTCATCAAATGGAAGTTGCTTTACGTCAGCAAAGATATCTAACTTTTCAATCTCAGCTAAGATTTCAGCAGCAGCTTCTGTAGTGATCTGGCAACCGTCATCACCGTAAACCTTATAACCGTTGTACTTACTTGGGTTATGACTTGCAGTTAACATTACACCTGCTGAAGTCTTTAAATAACGCACAGCATAAGATACTGTTGGTACTGGAAGTAATCTTGGCCAAATGAAAACTTTGATGCCGTTTGCTGCAAATACGCCTGCTGCGGTCTTTGCAAATACATCAGACTTAATACGGCTATCATAACCAATAGCTACAGATGCCTTGTCGCCATATTTTGCAACTAAGTAATTAGCTAGACCCTGAGATGCCTTAGCAACGGTGTGAACATTCATTCTGTTAGTACCAGAACCAATAACACCTCTTAAGCCACCAGTACCGAAAGCTAAGTTTCTGTAGAATGAATCTTCAATCTGAGCATCATCATATTTCTCAAGCTCTGCCTTAATATCGGCATTAGCATGCTTAAGCCAACGTTCATATTCGGATCTGTAGTCCATTTATTATCTCCAGTTAAAATATAAATATATTTGTAAATCGTTCAATCTGTTATCTTACAGCAAAGCATCTTTTATAGTCAGATTATGTTTTGTTGCACCTTTAGACAGCTTTATAGACATATTTATATTCCAAAACGTTTTGTTTTAGTTAAAACAGCCATAGGGCTATCTAAAAATAATGTCCTATTTTCTCAAATATTAAGAAAACTTACATCAGTCTTTTTAAGAAGTTGTGACTTAATTTATCGTTTCGGAAACAAAGAAACTCTAAATTAAAAAAAGTCCATGATTTTATGACATCCTCTGTCTAAAACTGTTAAGCAAAACTTATCTTAGAGACTTATTTCAATTATTGCGCAATGACTATACGTATTTTGATAAAAGCTCACACTAGTTGTATAATGCGCAAACAAGTTTTTTTACCTTATTTATAAGAATTATCATGAAAAAGATTGTATTAACTGTTGCCGGTGCTTTAGCATTTTTGGCTACTTCTTGTGTTTCACTTCCAGATGCTGCAAGAAAATTAGACCTTAACGTTGATTCTGTTACATTTGCAAATGAAAACAACGTTGAAGGCTTTAATGTTGAATACACAGTTC
>DKDL01000072.1:70790-70999 GCA_002449335.1 Succinatimonas sp. UBA6849
CCATAATTCAAGCGCTCCAATGCCAATTGAAAATGTAAAAATTGATATTGCAATCAATGGCAAGAAAGCTGCTACCTATGAGAACGACAAAACAACAGAATTACCTAATCGCGTTAATAATCACTTTAAAGTTTTCGTTCCAGCAAATCTTACCTATGCAGTTGCCAAAGAGAGCTTAAAATACACTCCAATGTTACAGATGATGGCAG
>DKDL01000072.1:71024-102124 GCA_002449335.1 Succinatimonas sp. UBA6849
ATGGCAGAGACAACTGTTTCTTTAATCGTTGATGATGATAAAGACTCATCTGCAGCAGCCTTTAACGTAACCAAGAAATTGAAGGGAGTAATTCATGCCCAATCTAACTAATGCAGAGTATAGAAAGAATTCTTTTGAGCCTAGAATTGCTATCGTTCAGCTGATTTTCGGCATCATTTACGCATTCGTAACTGGTGTTGGCGTAATTCTAGCTTTTAAAGTTTATGAAGCTACCAATGAACAGCCTTATATGCAGTATTTCTTTGTTCTGCTGTTCGGTATTTTAGCATGCAAGAGTTTCTGGATTTTTGCTAACACAAGAATTGCTCAGAACACCGGTGTTCACACCAGTGCTACTGTAGAAAACATTGTACCTACACACGGCATCACCATCGTTGAAGGTATGTTACACATGCCTGATAACACCACACTTCCTATTGAGAGTCGTTTTGCCGGTGAAACTGTAGGTCATGAGTTAAAAAGAGTTTTAGAAGAAGTCAAATCTAAGAAAGTACCAGCTTTATTAGTTAACAAGGATACCAAGCGTCCAAAGGGACAGTTCCTGATTAGAACTAGAGCAGGTCACTTGGACGAAAACTTCGTAAATCAACTGAAAAATAAGTAATTAGGATATAGACATGAGTCTTTCAAGTACAAAAGAGATCCTATCAGGCAAAATTGCCATAGGTGAAAAGGTAACAGTTGCAGGTTGGATCCGCACTCGTCGTGATTCAAAGGCTGGTTTCTCATTTTTAGCTGTGAACGATGGTTCAGGCTTTGATAATGTTCAGGTTATCGCTCCTAATACACTTAATAACTATGAGTCTGAAATTCTAAAATTGACTACTGGTTGCTCAGTTGTAGTAGACGGTACCTTAAAGGCATCTGAAGGTAAAGGTCAGGCATATGAAATCAATGCTGACAAAGTATTTGTAACAGGTTTTGTTGAAGATCCTGATACCTACCCTATGTCTGCAAAGCGTCACAGCGTTGAGTACTTACGTGAGTATGCTCACTTACGTCCACGTACCAACTTAATGGGCGCCGTAATGCGTATTCGTAACACAGTAGCTTATGCAATTCACTCATTCTTCCAGCAGAATGGCTTTATGTGGGTTGCAACCCCACTTATCACCTCTTCAGACTGTGAAGGTGCAGGTGAGATGTTTACTGTAACCAACTTTGACTTAAACAACGTTCCAAAGAACGATAAGGGCGAAGCTGATTTTTCAAAGGATTTCTTCGGTAAGCACGCTTACATGACTGTATCAGGTCAGTTAAACGTTGAGACCTATGCTTGTGCTTTCTCAAAGGTTTACACCTTTGGTCCTACCTTCCGCGCAGAGAACTCAAATACTACTCGTCACTTAGCTGAGTTCTGGATGGTTGAGCCTGAGATGGCATTTACTGATCTTGATGGTTGTGCAACCACTGCTGAGAAGTTATTAAAATACGTTTTCAAGACTGTCCTAGAGCAGCGAGCTGATGATATGAAATTCATCGCAAAGCGTGTAGATAAAGATGCTATTACTCGTTTAGAGCACTTCATCAGCTCAGACTTTGCTAAAGTTGACTATACCGATGCAATTGAGATCTTAAAGAAAGCTACTAAGAAGTTTGAGTACCCTGTTGAATGGGGTATTGATCTTCAGTCAGAGCACGAAAGATATCTAGCTGAAGAGCATTTTAAGGCTCCTGTTGTTGTAAAGAACTACCCTCGTGATATCAAGGCATTCTACATGAAGCAGAATGATGACGGTAAGACCGTTGCAGCTATGGACGTTTTAGCTCCAGGCATCGGTGAGATCATCGGTGGTTCACAGCGTGAAGACAATTTAGAGAAATTAGACAAGCGCATGGATGAGCTTGGCATGAACAAAGATAGCTACTGGTGGTACCGCGATTTACGTCGCTACGGCTCAGTACCTCATTCAGGTTTCGGTTTAGGCTTTGAGCGTTTAATCGTTTATATCACTGGTGTTGGTAACGTAAGAGATGTAATTCCATTCCCACGTACTCCTCACAGCGCTGAGTTCTAATTAGATTCACCGATCTTAAGATCAGTGAAAATTAACATTTAAGAGATCTCCTTTGAGATCTCTTTTGTTTTGAGTCTATAACCTAGCATTTCGCTTTAACTTTATTTATCTCTCTTTATATTTCTGTAGCATTTCCAAAATTCACTTCAATTTCTCTTCAACATGATCGATTTGCGTATTTTTTTGGTGCAAATCACAATTATTTCTGCATATTTTATTATTTTTGTAAAAACTCGTTCTTTTTTGAGCTAGTATAAAGAAAAGATTTTCAGAGGACAGATTTTATGTTTATAAGCTTTAACGGTTCATGGTGGTGCCCTGCTTAATTGCGGGTCGAACTGTTATGCTTAAAAGAAACCCGCTTTATTGCGGGTTTTTTCGTTTTTGGACACAGAAATATGAAACTAATTAACTTTCAGACAAAATATTTAAAAGATGCACATCTCTTTTACAAAGAGTACTGTCATAAGGACAACACCGTGTTACTTGAGTCAGCAGAAATTGTTGATAAAAGCGGTGTTCAAAGTTTAATCGGCTTATCAGCAGCTTTAAAAGTTACATGCGATGATTTAAAAGTAACCGTTCAAGCTCTCAACAAGAATGGTCTGGGACTTGCTTCAATGTTAGCTAAAAGCCTTGACACAAAACTTTTACAGGATTCCTTTTCCATTGCTTATAAGAGACCTGACAAGAACTTAGATGAAGCTACAAGACTTAAAGCTGATGGTCCTATGACCGTCATGAGAAAGTTGCAGGCTCTTTTAAAACCATGTGAAGGTATATTTGTAAGTGGTGTGATTGCTTTTGACTTTATCAATAATTTTGAGTACATAGGCGATGTGCCTAAAGGAAAAAATCCTTGTTCTGATTATGGCTTTTATGTATTTGATATTTCCATAAGATCAAATCATGTACACAAAGAGACAACAGTAAACGCTTATGTCTTTAATGAGGAGTCTTACAAAGAAACTGCATTTGAAGCTTTAGATATCAGAGATAAGATTGATACTTTCAAATCCGAAGACACATTACAGCTTCATTTAGGCATTAAGCCTCAAATCAATCCTGATCTTGATGATGAAAAGTTTGGCAAAATCGTAAGTGAGATAAAACAGCATATTATCGACGGTGATGCTTTTCAGGTGGTTCCTTCAAGAACTTTCTCTTACAAGTGTGATGATCCTCTTTTAGCCTACTCTTACTTAAAGAAATTAAATCCATCCCCTTACATGTACTACATCAAAGATCCAAAGTTCACTATCTTTGGAGCAAGTCCAGAGTTTGCTGTACGCTTTGAAACAGAGAATAGAATGGTTTCAATCAGTCCAATTGCTGGTACTAGAGCTCGTGGACTTGATGAGAATGGCTTAATTGACAGAGAGCTTGACTCAAGAATTGAGCTTGAATTGAGAACAGATAAAAAAGAAGTAGCAGAGCATTTAATGCTAGTAGATCTTGCACGTAATGATTTAGCCAGAATTTCTAAACCAGGTACCCGCTATGTAGACAACATGCTACACATTGATAAGTACCAGTCAGTAATGCACCTAGTTTCAGATGTTCATGGAACGCTGCAGGATGATTTAGATGCTCTGCATGCATATCAGGCATGTATGAATATGGGTACCTTATCAGGAGCTCCAAAAATTAAAGCACACGAAATCATCTACAAGTATGAAGGTAAAAAGAGAGGTTCTTACGGTGGTGTCATCGCCATCTTAGGAAATGACGGTTCATTTGATTCATGTATTGCCATTCGTTCAGCATTTGTTAAAGACAAAACAGCCTATGTACAGGCAGGTTGCGGTGTAGTCTTTGACTCAGACATCAAAGCAGAGTGTCAGGAGACTATAAATAAAGCTCGCTCAGTATTAACCGCTCTTGCAATGGCTCAGGAGAACTAATCAGGAAAAACAATCATGAAAAACACCATTATATTTATTGATAACTTCGACTCTTTTACCTACAACTTAGTTGATGAATTAAAAGTTTTAGGCAACAACGTATTAGTTTACAGAAACGATACTGACGTAGAGCTAATCTCAAAGATAGCCAAAGAGCATAAAGACTTAGGCGAAAAGGTGATCATTATGCTCTCACCTGGACCTTCGTCTCCAAATGATGCTAATAACCTGATCCCAATTATTAAAGATAATTTAGGCAAGTACCCCATGTTAGGTATCTGTTTAGGTCATCAGGCTTTAGGTCAGGTCCTAGGCGGTAAGGTTGAGCATGCACCTGTGATCGTTCATGGTAAGGCATCTATGATCGAGCATAAAGGAGAACTGTGCTTTAAAGATCTGCCAAATCCATTAAAAGTTGCAAGATACCATTCATTAGTAGTTACCAATTTACCTAATGATGTAAAGGTACTTTCAACTTATGACAATATGTGTATGTCCTTATATAGCAGCAAGTACAACGTCTTAGGCTTTCAGTTCCATCCTGAGTCAATTATGAGTACTTACGGCAGAAAGCTCTTAAAGAACGCTATTGAAGAGTTGTAGTAGAAATTATGAAGTTATTGCACCAGAATTCAGGACTTGCTGGAGCACTATTGTGATACTAATCACATACAAACATACCATTAAGTACACTTTTGGTGCAAAATATCGAAATTTAAGATTATTTTGTAAATTTTATTGTCTTTAATAAACAACTTGTTTTATTATCAAGTCATAGAATTTTTACATAAATCATTTTTAAAGAGATTACAAATGAAAGTTGCATTACAAATCACATTAAACGGTCGTTGGTGGCGCCTCGTGTTATAGCGGGGATTTTGTGTTTGTATATACTACTTTTATCAGGAAACCCGCTTAGTGCGGGTTTTTTTATTGTTTCAAACTGCACTAAGCGATAGTCAAAGTTTAGAAACTCATGGAGAAAATAAAAATGAAAGAACAACTAGAAAAGTTATTCAATCACAACTCACTATCTTTTACTGAAACTCAGGACGCTTTTGCTGAAATCTTTGAAGGAAAGGTTGATCCTGTTGTTTTAGGTTCATTCCTAACAGCTTTAAAGATGAATGGTTATAGCGCTGATGAAATTGGTGGTGCAGCAACAGCAATGATTGGGGCAGCTGAACCATTTACCCGTGATACCTCAGTTGATGTAGGTGAAATCGTAGGTACCGGTGGTGATAAATTAAAGACCATCAACATTTCAACAATTTCAGGTATTATCTGCGCAACTTTAGGCTTACACGTAGCAAAACACGGTAACACAGCAGTTTCATCTAAGACTGGCGCTTCAGATGTCTTATCTCAGTTAGGTTATAACGTAAGAGCTTCAAAAGAAGCTACAAGACGCGCCCTTGAAAATGAAGGTTTTGCTTTCTTCTTTGCTCAGGTTTATCACAAAGGTATGCGCTTTGCTGCTCCCGTCCGTAAAGCACTTGCAACCTCAACTATCTTCAACATCTTAGGACCTTTAACTAATCCTGCTCACGTAAACTATGAGCTTTTAGGTTGCTATGACGTAAACCTGTTAGAGACCTTAGCTAAGGCTCTAAAACTTACCGGTGTACAAAGAGGCATGGTAATCAACGGCAACGGCATGGATGAGATCTCTATCTTTGGTTCAACTAAAGTATCAGAGTTATTAGCTGACGGTTCTATTAAGAACTACGAGTTAACCAATAAAGATTTTGGAATCACCGGTAACTACACTCAAAACGATCTTTTAGGTGGTACCCCTGAAGAGAATGCAGCTACAGCAAGAATTATTCTTTCAGGTAAAGGTAATGATGCTCACAATGCTGTTATTTGTGCCAACGTCAGTGCAATGTTGCATTTAGCAGGCAAAGCAGAATCATTCAAAGACGGTTTTGAGATTGCAATGGATGCGGTTAAATCAGGTCGTGGCATTGAGAAACTGGAGACTATTGCCAAAATTACAAATGAAGCTTAAGTCTTTATAGTTTAGGTATCAGAATCAAAATATGATCATCAAGGTAATAGATAATCAAGGTAAAAAATGCTACACACAGAGCCACTAACAGCACAGGCAAAGAGTTATCCTGGACTTAATCACGAAGGTCTTGAAGGTACTGTACTTGCTACCATCATCAACCAAAAAGTTCTTGATGTAAAAGAGATTGTCTTAAAAGGACAAAGAACTGCACCTTTAAGATCATTGTCAAAAGCACTTGAGAAAAAAGATGGCAGAAACTTTATTCTAGAGTGCAAACAATCATCCCCTACCTTAGGTGATTTTTGCAAAGACTTTGATTTAGACAAGTTAATTTCCTGCTATGAAAAAAGAGCTTGTACCATTTCTGTTCTGTGTGAAAAGCATTTCTTTAAAGGCTCTCTTGATTACTTAAAGTATGTAAAAGAG
Source organism: Succinatimonas sp. UBA6849 (assembly GCA_002449335.1). Classification (GTDB taxonomy): domain Bacteria; phylum Pseudomonadota; class Gammaproteobacteria; order Enterobacterales; family Succinivibrionaceae; genus Succinivibrio. The sequence goes on from DKDL01000072.1 coordinate 77,408, forward strand.
CATTGCTCCTTACCGGTGATTTGTAAAGATTTCATTATCTGCAAAGAGCAAATTGATGAAGCTTACATAGCAGGTGCTGATGCTGTTTTACTGATGTTAAGTGTGCTTACAAAGGCTAAATTTGAAGAACTTTTCGATTATGCTCATTCACTTGACATGGATGTGCTAACAGAAGTAGATGATAAGAATGATGCCTTGTACGCAATTTCTAAAAAGATTGAAATTGTAGGTATCAATAACCGCAATTTAAGAACTTTAGAAGTTAACCTTGAGAATGCTAAAGAGTTAAATAAGCTCTTTGATTCAAATGTAAAAGTCGTATCTGAGTCTGGCATTCATACTCATAACGATTTAGTCTCACTAAATCCTATTAGAAACTTTTTAATTGGCTCATCTTTAACAGCTCAAAGCGACGTTATCTTCAAAGCAAACTCTATGCTTTATGGTCTAAATAAGCTTTGCGGTCTGACCACAATCGATGCTGTAAAAGCAGCTGTTAACAACCTTGTCTCAATCGGTGGCCTTATTTTTGCACCTAAATCACCTCGCTTTGTAAGTGATGAGACGGCTCAAAGTTTTGTAAAAGAATTTAAAGGACAAATTCGTTTTGCAGGTGTTTTTGTAGATGCATCTGTAGATGAGATGGTAAATAAAGTTAAAACTGTAGGTCTTGATTACCTGCAGTTACATGGAAATGAGTCTTTAACTACCATTAAAACTCTAAAAGAACTTCTACCTGATACCGGCATTATCAAAGCATTTAACATTAAAGAGTTAAGTGACTTTGATAAGGTTAATGAATACTTACCTTTGGTTGACTTAATTATTCTTGATTCATCAAATCCAGGTTCTGGTACCAGTTTTGACTGGAATTTAATTCCTGCATCACTTGATAAGTCAAAGTGCTTACTTTCAGGTGGCATTGGTCCTGACAATGTAGAAAAAGCCTTAAGTTACGGTTTTGCAGGACTAGATCTTAATTCAAAGCTTGAAAAAACAAAGGGCATCAAAGATGTTCTACTTATCAATGAAACCTTCAAGCTTATAAACAATTACTAATATCGGAGAATATCATGACAATTTTAAATCCTTTCTTTGGTAAATACGGTGGACAGTACGTTCCAGAGGTTTTACTACCAGCACTAAACCAGTTAGAAAAGACTTTCGTTGAAGCTAGAAATGATCCTGAGTTTAAAAAGGAATTAAGCGATTTATTAAATAAATACGCAGGTCGTCCTACTCCATTAACCTTGTGCAGAAACATCACCAAGGGAACCAAAACCAAGATTTATCTAAAGCGTGAGGATTTACTGCACGGTGGTGCTCATAAAACCAATCAGGTTTTAGGTCAAGCATTACTGGCAAAACGCATGGGTAAAACCAGAATCATCGCAGAGACCGGTGCAGGTCAGCATGGTGTAGCAACAGCTTTAATCTGTGCCCTGTTAGGATTTAAGTGCCGTATCTATATGGGTGCTACCGATACAGAAAGACAAAAGCCAAACGTATTTAGAATGAGACTTATGGGTGCTGAAGTGGTACCTGTAAACGTAGGTGCAGCAACCTTAAAAGAAGCTTGCAATGAAGCTTTACGTGACTATGCAGCTAACTTTGAAAACACTCACTATATGATTAGTACAGCAGCAGGTCCACACCCATTCCCAACTACCGTACGTGAATTCCAAAAAATCATCGGTGAAGAAATTCATGAGCAGATCTTACAGGAAGAAGGACGCCTACCTGATGCTTGTATTGCTTGCGTAGGTGGCGGTTCAAACGCTATCGGTATGTTTACAGATTTCTTAGATACTGATGTACCTTTATACGGTGTTGAACCTTATGGTTTAGGCATTGAAACTCCTAAACACGGAGGCACTATTGCAAGAGGTACTGATGGTATCTTCTTTGGCGCTTACTCAAAGAACTTGCAGACACATGATGGTCAGATTAACGAATCCTACTCAATTTCAGCAGGTCTAGATTTCCCATCAGTAGGTCCTCAGCATGCTTACTTAGGAGAGACAGGCAGAGTTAAATACGTAGGTGCAACCGATGATGACGCACTTGAGGCTTTCGTAGAGCTCTCTCAGCAAGAAGGTATTATTCCAGCTCTTGAGTCTTCACACGCTTTAGCTTTTGCTTTAAGACTTATGAGACAGAATCCTAACAAGGAGCAGATCTTAGTAGTTAACGTATCAGGACGTGGTGACAAGGATATTTTCAATGTATCAAATATTCTTGAGAAGAAAGGCTGTGTAACTGAGCACGGTGTATCAACAGCTAATTTAAAGGTTACAAAGTAAGGAGAGTATCATGGAAAACCGTTTTGAAAACCGATTTGCTGAGCTTCAGAAAAAAGGCGAAGGCGCATTTTTACCTTTTGTAACCTTATGTGATCCAAACTACGATACCTCACTTAAGATCTTAAAAGCTTTAATTAAAGGTGGCGCTGATGCTCTAGAGTTAGGATTCCCATTCTCAGATCCTTGCGCAGATGGTCCTGTAATTCAAAATGCTGATAAAAGAGCTTTAAACTCAGGTGCTACCACCGACGATTTCTTTAACCTAATTCGTGAAATTAGAAAAGAGAACGACACAATTCCTGTAAGTATCTTAGTGTATGCAAACGTAGTTGTAGCTCGTGGTATCAATAAGTTCTTCCACGACGCTCATGAAGCTGGTATTGATGGTGTGTTAATTCCTGATGTTCCTTGCAACATGCTTCATACCTGTGAGGACTTTGAAAAGTGTGCTCGGGACAATGGCGTACATACAGTGTTAATTGCACCTCCAAATGCTGATGAAGCTACTTTAGAGGAAATTGCAAAGCACTCTAAAGGTTACACCTACGTGCTATCACGCTTTGGTATTACAGGTACAGAGAATACCTTTGGTAAACCTGTAAAAGTGATCAACAGAATTAAAGAGCTAAACGGCGCTACCCCAGTTTTAGGATTTGGTATTTCAACACCTGAGCACGTAAAACAGGCTCTTGAGACAGGCGCTAAGGGAGCTATAGCAGGTTCTGCTTGTGTTAAAATAGTTGAAAAGAATCTTAACAATGTACCGAAGATGCTTGAAGAGCTTGAAGCATACGTTCATTCGATGAAAGAAGCTACTAGAGCATAAGATGTTTGCATTAATTTGGTAGTTAAAGATGGCGTATTTCATACGCCATTTTTATTTGAGAGGAACTAATGAAACTTTTTTCTACAAAAGAAAATCTGCTATTTATGGCAGGTCATTTTGCTACAGATCTTTGTCATGGTTCTCTTCCAGTGATCTTAGCTTACATGTATCAGGCGGGCAGACTTGATTCATACTCATCTGTTGCAATTTTGATGATGGCAAATACTGTATTAAATGCAGTAATTCAGCCACTAGCTGGTAATCTTGCGGACTCAAAACCAAGACCTTACTTAATGAGTATCGGTATTGCTCTAGCGTTTCTAGGCATCATGTTTTTAGGTTTTGTTGAAAATAAAGTAGTCCAATTCCTACTGGTAAGTTTAATTGGTCTTGGAGCTGCACTCTTCCACCCAGCAGGTGGCAAAATGGCCAACGTATTTGGTGGTTCAAGGCTTGGTAAAAGCATGTCCATCTTCTCGGTAGGTGGCAACTTAGGTATGGCTTGCGGTCCATTCTACTTTACAGCCTTCTATATTCTCTTTGGTTTAGATGCAACTCTTACCATGTGTATTCCTGGTATTGCTATTATCATTGTATACATGCTAAGAAACCGTTACTACACCTTAGCTTGTATTCATCACAATAAAGAAGTTAAAAAAGCATTCGCTCAAAATGATCAGAAAGAAAATGTTAAAGGCTTCTTATATCTAGTCTTCATTCTGTTTGTGCGTTCTGCTGGCTGGTACTCATTCGTATCTTTCTTATCACTGTACTACATGCATAAGCTCAATATCTCAGATGAGATAGCGACCCTTTTAAATGGTATGGTTGCTCTTGTAGGCGCATTAGCTACCTTCTCTGGTGGTACCGTATCAGATAAGATTGGTTTTAACAGAATTATTACCTGGGCATCATTAGCCTCAGCTCCATTTATCATTCTGTTCACTCAAACAGACAATCCAGTGATCGCAACCTTGCTGTTAATTCCTTTTGCATTGCTCTTCTTTGCAGCAATGTCTCCTACCGTAGTTGTAGGTCAGAAGCTTCTATGCAAGCACGTTGGTATGGCAACAGGATTTACCATCGGTCTGTCAATGAGTTTTGGTGGTTTGGTTGCACCTTTAATTGGTAAACTAGGTGACGAGTACGGTATTGAATACATTATGTATGCTGTAGCTTGCTTTATCACCATAGCTGCGATTGCAACTATCTTCCTGCCAAAGGTTGATGCTAAAGCTTAATTTTAAAGCAATAACTTTAGTTTAGGATAATAATACAGCCAGCTTAACGCTGGCTGTATTGTTTTAATTAGAACTTGAAGATACAGGCTTACCATCATCACCTATAGCCATAGGCTTAGCCTTACCAAGATCATCAGAATCAGAACTGTCTTTGTTTTGAACAGCATCTGCGCCTATCGGTTTACCATCATCTCCAATTGAAGCTACACCACCACCTGGTGTAAAGACTTGAACCTCAGGTGCCTTATCATCTTCTTTATCTGTTTTAAGGTCTGATAGAGGATCATCAGCTGAGGTCTCTAAGACATCATTCTTAACGGGAGTTAAACCATCGTTTGGCTGCTTTGGTTTTAATGAATAATCTTTAGGGGAAGCATCAGCAGGCTCTTTAGTTAAATAGTCTGGCAACAAAGTCACAGTACCATTGTAATTTTGTACCATCTTATTAAGTCTTGAGCAGTCAGATAAAATCTTATCAGAGATATCAAAAAAGCCTTCTAAAGGTACTGAATAAGTACGAGGCTTCATTCTCATACCCTGCAGCAGCGCAATATGCAGCTGACCGCCTTCGCCTATCTGTAAGAAAAGATCTGAGAGTTTTTTCTGTTGAGATTTGGTAAAAGGCGCAAAAATAATTCTTGAAGGAGGTACAATCTGACCTCTCATTGAATATTCCTGTCCCTTATCAACTAGGAATCTTGCAAAGACATATCCCCTGTTGGTATCGTTCATGGAAATATCTAAAGCAGGTACATCTAATTCAAAAGCAGGAGTTGCACTTTGATACATACAGCCTGTTTTAAAACTGTATTTATTAGTAAGTGATCTCTGAACTGTAAATACAGCCTGTCTGTGCATTACCGTGCGATCAATCTGCAATATCTTAGCAGGAGATCCATTGTTAAAAGTATTATCGTGGCTGTCTAATAATCTCCACACATATGAGGATGAAATAGACCAACCAGAATTCATAACAGCACTACAAGTATAAGGTTGTAGTGAGAGCAGTAATGTCGATGTAAGAAGTACCTTTTTAATCATAGGTTTATTGTATTACAGATTTTCTTTGATTAAAGAGGATAAGTCACAAAATGACATTTAAAATGAAAAAGGCTGACTTTACGTTTTATCTGTAGAGTCAGCCTTATAAATTAAAAGATCACTATTAGTACAGAATTCTGCACTTTAAGGTGCCTTCAATCTGCTTTAATAAAGGAACAACCTTCTCAGGCTCCTTTGAGTGAATATCCATAACTACATAACCAATCTCAGCTGTAGTCTGCAGATACTGAGCAGCAACATTGATGTCCAACTTAGCAAAGATCTCGTTGATCTGACGCATTACACCAGGAACGTTCTTGTGGATGTGTAATAGACGTGATACGTTCTCTCTGATTGCTGGTAATGCAACTTCTGGGAAGTTTACAGCAGTTAGAGTTGAACCATTATCTGAGTACAGAGCTAACTTCTCAGCAACCTCAGTACCGATGTTTCGCTGAGCTTCCTCAGTGCCAGCACCAATATGAGGAGTTAGAATTACATTATCAAACTCACGTAATGGAGTTACAAACTCTTCACCGTTCTTTGATGGCTCTTTAGGGTATACGTCAACAGCAGCACCAGCAACTTTACCTGAACGTAAAGCATCGCACAGTGCATCAATATCAACCACAGTACCACGAGATGCGTTTAAGAAACGTACGCCGTCTTTCATCTTTGAGAACTGCTCTTTACCAATCATACCTTTGGTAGTTGTTGTCTCTGGTACGTGTAAAGTAATAATATCTGATCTTTGAAGTAACTCATCTAATGTAGCTACTTGCTTTGCATTACCTAGAACCATCTTGTTCTCAGTATCGTAGAAGATTACAGATAAACCTAAAGCTTCAGCTAAAATACCTACCTGAGTACCGATGTGACCGTAGCCAATGATACCGATAGTCTTGCCACGAGCCTCATGACAGCCTGTTGCAGCCTTGTTCCAGCCACCACGGTGTAGTAGAGCGTTACGAGCAGGAATATCACGTAATAACTGCAAATATTCACCGGTTACTAATTCAGCTACAGAACGAGTATTTGAGAAAGGAGCATTGAATACTGGGATACCAAATTCAGCAGCTGCCTTTAAATCAACTTGGTTAGTACCAATACAGAAACAACCAACACCAATTAACTTTTTAGCATGAGATAGAACTTCTCTAGTTAAGTGGGTGCGTGAACGAATACCGATAAAATGAACATTCTCAATTTTATCTAAAAGCTCTTGACCATCTAGAGCTTTCTTTAAGTACTCAACGCTTGTGTAGCCAGCCTTTTTTAAAGACTCTACAGCACTTGGATCAACACCCTCTAATAATAAGATCTTAATCTTTGACTTTTCTAAAGATAATGAAGGATGCATGTTAACCTCTGTGATTTAGTAGTTTGTTTAATCATTAAAACAGAAATGCCCAACTTTACATTGGGCATTATTCTAGTTATTTCTTTGACTGATTTACCTTTCGGCGCTCAAGCACAGCATTATTCAGAAGCTCGCATATAGCCTCTGTGTCTTCTATGTTGATGCACGCGTCAGTAATTGACTGTCCGTAAACTAAGTTGCGTAAATCTTTTGGAAGATCCTGACGGCCTTCAACTAAGTTAGATTCAAGCATTAAACCGAAGATACGGTTGTCACCAGCTGCGATCTGAGCTGCAACATCCTTAGATACATCAACCTGCTTCTTGAACTGCTTGTGTGAATTTGAGTGAGAAGCATCGATCATAACCATTGGTTTTAGACCAGCTTTCTCTAATGCCTGACAGGTATTCTCAACATCCTTAGCACTGTAGTTAGGCTCATGACCACCACGTAAAATTACGTGACAATCCTCGTTGCCCTTAGTGTGAACAATAGCAACGTGACCCATCTTACTTACTGACATGAAGGTGTGCTCATTAGCTGCAGCGATTGTTGCATCAATAGCAATCTTTACAGAGCCATCGGTTGCATTCTTAAAGCCGATTGGGCATGAAAGACCTGAAGCTAACTGTCTGTGTAACTGAGACTCAGTGGTACGAGCACCAATAGCGCCCCATGCAATGAAGTCATCAATGTACTGAACTGTGATTGGATCTAAGAACTCAGTTGCAGCAGGCATACCTAAGCTGTTAATGTCGCATAGTAGCTTACGAGCAATTCTTAGACCACGGTTGATGTCATGAGAATCATCAAGACTTGGATCATTGATTAGACCCTTCCAGCCTACAGTGGTACGAGGCTTTTCAAAATAAACACGCATGATCACGATTAACTGATCTTCGTACTTCTGACGAAGTTTCATTAAACGGTTTGCGTATTCAATAGCAGCCTGGGTGTCATGAACTGAGCATGGACCTGCGATAACGATTAGTCTATCGTCTACGCCGTTGTAAACATTATGGATCTCTCGTCTTGTCTGAGAAACAATCTGATTGGTAAATTCTGTTGCTGGGAATTTTTCAATAACAGCAATTGGAGGTAGCACCTGGTACATTTCACTAATTCTCGTATCTACAATACCGTGCCCTGCCTCATTAGGCGGGGTCAGGTTTAAATTCTTATCAATGGTCATAAAAGCCGCCTAATTAATTAAAAGAATAAAATCGCCAATAATAATAGTTTGAGGAGTTAAATGAAGACTTACACGAATTGCTTGTCAAAATACTGTTTTTAGTATTCCCCTGTATTATCAAATTATTAGTATTCACGATTATTACCTAATATAAATTAAACAAAAAAGGAGGTCAGTAACTATACTGCCTCGCTGTCCTAAACTCTAGGAGTAGTTCATTATAATGACGAATAGACAAGATCTTCAAGTCAAATAGACGTTTTGAACGAAAAATATCAAAAATGTCAGTTATTTTGCGTAAAATTTGAAGACTTTTTTAAAGGATAAGCACATCTGCATACCTGATAAAATAAGGCTTTTAGTAAAAAGTAAGGCACAGTGCTTAATTTTTGCAAACTGTGCCTATTTTGTAAAAATCCTAGATTTCAATCTGTCTTAAAAAGATGCAGTTCTATTCACTTCCTAGAGATCTAACACTAAGGTTACAGGACAGTGATCTGAACCTAAAACATCTGTTTCAATCTTCGCATCAAGTACTTTGTCCTTTAGCTCATCTGACACAAAGAAGTAGTCAATTCTCCATCCTACGTTCTTCTTTCTTGCAAAAGTTTTATATGACCACCAGCTGTACATATCAGGTTCATCACCATGAATAAGTCTGAAGGTATCAATGTAACCTGAATCTACCATCTTATCTAAAAAGGCGCGCTCAATAGGTAAGAAACCAGTGTTATTAACATTAGTCTTAGGTCTTGCCAAATCAATTTCTTTATGTGCAATATTAAAATCGCCACAAACTACAATTGGCTTGTCTTTTCTTAGCTCCTGCGCATATTTAAAGAAGCTGTCAAAAAAGCCCATTTTATAAGGAACACGTTTAAACTCACCTGTAGGTTTGCCTTTTTCATCTAATATGGCAGCTCCACCATTTGGGAAATATCCGTTAAAGAAATGGAACTTTTCAAACTCAAGATGAATGATTCTGCCTTCACCTTTATATTCTTCATCTGGAAGTTCAAACTCAACAGATAATGGCTTTAATTTGGTAAATACAGCTGTTCCTGAATAACCTTTTTTAACAGTTGATGAGCAGAAAAAACTCTCATAACCTGGTTTATTTTTTAAATCGTCAGATAACTGTTCTGTGCTTGCCTTAGTTTCCTGAAAACCGATTACGTCATAATCAGTATTTCTAAACCAGTCAAAGCCTTCTTTAGCAGAAACAGCTCTGATGCCGTTGATGTTCCAAGAACTTAATGTAATTGCCATACCTTACGCCAATATTATTGTGATTACTGTTGTTTGTGATTACTGTTATTTGTAATAACTGCTGTCTGTGATTACAGCAGTTAATCATTGTTATGTAACTTACTTTACCAAGTTGTCAGTATTAGTATCAATGCCACCGCCTAAAGCAGTCATCAATGATACTGTTGCCTCAAGATTATCTCTTTTTGCTCCTAAATAAGCAATTTTTGCATTTCTCATGGTGTCAGCAGCATTTAAAAAATCAGTAAGAGCGACTAAGCCAGCTTCATAACGAACCTTGTAACGCTCGTAATTACGAACACTCAATTCATAGCTTTGCTTGAATGTTACTAACTCCTGACGGTACAACTTCACATCAGTAATCAAGTCATACACTTCCTGTACTGACTTTATGTAATCTGATACGAAGTTAAGCTCAGCAATATCAATATCCTTAAGCGCGCTCTTTTTCTCAATATTAAGCTTATTAAAGTTTAAAAATGGCATAGTAATCGCAGCCCCTAAAGAGCCTATAGGATTAGATAAGAAGCGAGCAAAGGTATCAGTATCTCCTGATGACACAGCTGCAGTAAAGGTCAAATCAGGAAAGAAAGACATCTTCTTTTCATTATAGTTAGCATAACTTTGCTTTAACAAAGCCTCATCTTTCATAAGATCAGGTCTTCTTTGCAGAAGTTTTGATGGTACTGATAATGAAAAATCAGGAACTGTAGCATCATCTAAGGATGCGACATCTACGTTTTTGTCTGCTGTAATACCTAATACGGTATCAAGGGCTGTTCTTGCTTTTTCAAGTGATGCTCTTCTGGAGTCTAGTGTTGACTGTACCTTTAAATGGTTAATTCTTGCGTCATCCAAATCAAGACTGTCTGCAGCACCTGCCTGGTACTTTTTGTCAACTAAATCCAATCTAACCTTAGAGTCATTAAGATCATCCTCGCCTAGCTTTACAGCTTCTTTAGCATAAGCATACTGCCAGTAAGCTTTTGCAGCTGTTTCAATTACAGTAAGTCTCATGGAGAGGTAATCATAAGCTGAGGCGTGATACTGCTCTAGAGCAGCTTCATTTTGAGCTTTTAACTTACCGAATAAATCTAACTGATATGACAGTGAGAATGAGCCTTGAGAGCTTTTATGATTACTGTCATGATAGTCTAAAGATCTTTTAGTCTCTGCGCCTAATTGAGCATTAGCTGTAGGATGGTTGTTAGTTGCTGTAAGATCGATATTTAACATTGCCTTTTCAAGATTTACATATGATGTTTTTAAATCATAGTTATTCTCTAAAGCTCTGTTAATTACAGCAGTTAACAGTTCATCTGAAAATTCCTGATAGTAAGTAGAACTTACATCTTTTCCTGTAAACTCCATAGCTTCATTATATGAGGATACTGCTGGAAATTCAGGATTTTTATACTCAGTAAACATCAGAGAACATGAGCATAAAGACATACTCATTACTACTAAAGCAAGCTTCTTTAAGCATGATTTATGTAAATTTTCTCTTTGTAAACAACGATTATGATTGCTTTTAGTCATATCTAAATCTCGTAATACTTCTCATAACCAAGCTTTATAGTCTTTAACTAAGCTTTTACAGTTTTGCTCATTTGCTCGACAATTTTCTCAGTTACTTTGTAAGCTTTGTTAAATGAATTTACAGGCAGACATTCATAAGGACCATGACAATTTAAAGCACCTGTAAAAATGTTTGGTGTAGGCAATCCTTCATTTGACAGGTTAGAACCGTCTGTACCGCCACGGACCTTGTTCTCAACAATTGCAACACCAGCTTCTGTATAAGCTCTTCTTAAGATCTCAAGAATTTCTTTATGCTCATTTAAAACCTGCTCCATATTAGCGTATTGGAACATGGTCTTTAAGCTAACACTACCTTCACCATAGCGGTCATTTAATAAAGACACAATCTTGTCTAATACAGACAAACGCTTATCCATACCTTCTTTTGTGAAGTCTCGGATGATCATGTTAATCTTCGCGCTCTCTGTAGTGCCTTCAAATTTATGGACATGGTAAAAGCCTTCCTCTCCTTGAGTGTTTTCAGGCTTTTCATCTCGTGGCAACATATTGATAAATTCATTGGCAATAGAAATGGCATTCTTTAAGGTCTTATAGGCTACAGCTGTATGAACTGATAAGCCTTTGAAATTAACGATAGCTCCATAAGCATTAAATGTGGCTACATCAAGCTCACCTTCTTTAGTACCATCAACCGTTACACCATAGTCACAGTTAATTTCTTTTACATCAAGATGAGTTGAAGACAGGCCAATTTCCTCATCAACAGAGAAAATGATTTTTAATGGACCATGCTTTAAATTCTTATTAACCTTTAAATTGTGCATTAGATATAAAAGCACGCTGATACCAGCTTTATCATCAGCGCCTAAAAGAGTATTACCGTCGGTTACGATAATATCTTGCCCTTTCATATTCTCAAGATCTCTACAAATTGACTTATCTAGGATTAAACCGTTTTCAAGTTTGATAGCACCACCTTGATAGTTTTTGACAAGATGAGCTTTCACATCGGCACCAGAGCAGTCAGGAGCTGTATCCATGTGAGCTAAAAGACATAAGGATTTAGCGTTTTCACAGCCAGCACTTGCAGGTATAGTTACAGTAACCACACCTTTTTCATCTTGTTTAGCAGAAAAACCTAATTCACTGATCCTTGAGATAAGGTATGCTCCAAATCTTAACTGACCTACAGTTGATGGCACTGTCTTTGATGCAGGATCAGACTTAGTATCAATAACAATCAGATCTTTGAAAATATTAACTAAAGGATCTACACCACACAGATTATCAAAATCTTTAGTAGTACTCTCTTGCATATTTTTATCCTTACTCTCTAGCTAGAGCATCAATTGGGTTCAATCTTGCGGCAGAACGTGCTGGCATATAACCAAACAGCACACCAATTATTGATGAGGTTAAGACCGCAATTACAATTGAGGCCAATGAGAATGATAATGGAATGTCTGGTACGAATATTGACAGAACATAACCTGTTACCATCGAAAAAACTACACCTAACATACCGCCGATTAAGCAGACCGTTACAGATTCAATCAAAAACTGCGTCATGATGTCAGAACGTCTTGCACCTACTGCCATTCTAATACCAATTTCACGGGTTCTTTCAGTTACAGATACCAGCATAATATTCATCACACCGATACCACCTACAACTAACGAAATCACCGCAATTGCAGAAATTAACAGTGTAAAGGTACCAGTTGCCTGGTTAATTGATTTCATAATGGTGTCAGATGACATCATAAAGAAGTCTTTTCTGCCATGACGTGATTTTAGAAGTGAGGTAATAGATGCTTCTGCTACAGCAGGAGAGAATCCATCAGCGGTTCTTACAATAATCGATGAGATATAGTTCTGCTTTACAATTCTGTTCATCATGGTGCTGTATGGCACGTAAATGTACAGATTGTCTGAAGGTCTGAAAGCTACTTCCTTATCAACAAGTAAACCAATTACAGTAATAGGCTTGCCCTGCACAAACAGTCTTTTACCGATTGGATCTTCATTTTTGAAAAAGGTGTTTTTAGTGTTGTAATCAATTACGCCTACCTGAGGAGATAAAGATGCTTCATCCTCTGAGAACATTCTGCCCTTTTCAATCTCCATTCCATAAACTCTAAAGTACTCACCTGATACGCCCATGACTGTTGCTGTTGCATCGACGTTGTATCTTTGGACCATACCAGAGTTTTGCACTGTAGGAGAGGCTGAATCAACAAAAGGCTGACCTTTTAGAGCTTTAAGATCTTTAACTGACAGTGTTCTTACTCTACCAGATCTCATATCACCCATTCGCTCACCAGGCATAATGGTGATGGTATTAGTACCCATTGAAGAGATGTTAGAGATGATCTGATCAGAGGCTCCTCTAGCTAGGGCTACTACAGTTACCACCGACATAATACCGATGATAATACCTAGCATGGTCAGTAAAGTTCTCATTCTGTTTGAGATCATGGCTCTGATGGCCATGGTGTAAGCTTCTTTGAATCTGTCAAAATAAGCTCTATAAGAATTTACAACTTTATCTGAAAAATGAACTGACTGAGTGTCATCCTCTTTATTCTGATGATCTGGAATGTTGTCATTTACAGTATCAGATTCGATAGCACCATCTTTAATGGTAATTACTCTATGCGCATGAGCTGCAATTCTAGGATCGTGAGTAACTAAGATCACGGTGTGACCTTCTTTGTTTAACTCAGTTAGAATGTCCATCACCTCAGCGCCTGACTTTGAGTCTAAGGCACCGGTTGGCTCATCAGCTAGAATAATCTGACCGCCATTCATTAGAGCTCTGGCTATAGATACTCTTTGCTGCTGACCACCTGATAACTGTGAAGGCTTATTCTCTGTTTTATTACCTAGACCTAAGATCTCCAGTAATTTAACCGAGCGAGACTCTCTTTTCTCTTTACCAGTACCTGAGTAAATAGCTGGTACCTGCACATTCTCCATTGCATTTAAATGACCTAATAAATGGTAGCGTTGGAAAATAAAACCAAAGAAATCACGTCTTAAGGAGGCAAGCTCATCTGGGAGCATATTAAAAGTATCATGGCCGTCGACCTGATAACTACCCTCAGTTGGAGTATCAAGACAGCCTATGATATTCATTAAAGTAGATTTACCAGAACCTGATGGTCCAATGATGGCAACCAACTCACCTTTATTGATGGTAAGGTTAATGCCATGCAGTACTTCTACTTTAGACTCGCCTTGTCCAAAAGACTTTTTAATGTCTTTTAAATTTAAAAGAACTTTACTCATTAGAATGGACCTTTTCTACGTCTATCATTCTTCATGGCAGCTTCTTCAGCTGTTTTAACATCATCACCGATAACCACTCTATCCTCAGGTGTAATGCCGGAGATAACCTCGATGTACTGATCGTCTTTAAGTCCTGTCTTAATTTTTCTAGGCTGTACCTTGTCATCACTGTCTAATACATAAACAGTACACTCATTTTCACCCATGGTTCTCATAGCTGTAAGAGGCAATGTGAGCACGTCCTTTTTTGAAGCTACATCAATAGTGACATCAGCAGTCATATCAATACGTAAGGTTCTGTCATAGTTATCAGCAATTACATCTGAGTTATAGTAAATCGCTGTTGAGCTGGTACTTGAACTTGAAGATGATGAGCTTGAGGTTGTAGCTGTAGATGACTCATATGATGATGGAGCAGGATCAATTCTATCTAGCTTTCCTTTAAACTCTCTGTAAGGAAGACCTAAAATGGTAAAAGTACAGTCCATGCCTGGCTTTACATTTACCACATCAGCTTCAGAGATCTCTGTTTCCACTTTCATATGATCTAAGGTAGCTAAACGCAAGATAGTAGGTGTAGTCTGATTGGCATTAACAGTCTGACCTTCTGATACTACAGTTGCATAGACAGTACCATCAATAGGAGCTTTAATCTTGGTGTAACCTAAATTGGTATTAGCATCATCTAATGACAATTGAGCTTTTTCTTTCTTAGCTTTCAACTCTTTTAGTGAAGCTAATGCCATATCATAGGCTGCAGAAGCCACCTCTGCATCCTGTTTTGAGGTTGCATCAGCTTTTACCAGACGCATCTGACGCTCATACTCAAGTTTTAATTTCTTTAACTCAGCATTTTTTGAAGAAATCTGAGCATCAATAATGGCAATTTGTGCTTTAGCAGTTTTTAGAGCAGTTTCCTGAATTTTAGGATCGATTTCACACAGAAGCTGACCTTGCTTTACCTCGTCACCTGTCTGTACATAGAGTTTTAAAATCTGACCTGAAACCTGAGCACCGACATCAACCTGAGTTTGTCCTGCAATAGTACCTGTTGCAAATACCTTTTTGCTGATATCTCGTTTTTGAGCATTAACGGACATATAGCTTACTGGTTCAGTTTTAAAAAAGTTATATCCTGTGTAGCCTACTAGGCACAAAGCAATTACTGATAAACAAGCATACTTCTTAAATTTTGGAGATTTTTTGATATTCTTTATATCCAACATAGAAATTCCTATTTTCATGCATGCTGACATTTTGAGATAATGATAGCTATCTTTAATTTTGTATATTTTCAGCGTAATTTTATTTTTTTGAAATTAGCGATTACTTAGAGCTTAAATAAAATAGTAAGCGTATTCTAACATCATGACAAAGAGATTTTTATTTCAATTGTCGAGTTATTAAACACTGTTTTAAAACTATACTTACTATCTAGATCATGTAATCAGAAAATTAACAGCCAATTTCTTAGATGATGTTCTTATATGAAGGTTTAAAAATGAGTTCAGAGCAGAGAGCTAACAATGTTGCCACAATTATCTTAAACGAAGGCAGAGAAAAGTCTTTGTTGCGCCACCATCCTTGGATTTTCTCAAAGGCAATTCAAAGCACTGATGACTCATTACAAATGGGACAGACTGTTGAAGTTGTAAATCAGGCTGGAGATTTCTTGTGTTATGGTCTTTACAGTCCTAATTCACAGATTAGAGTAAGAGCTTTATCTTTTGATGAGAAGGTAAAAATCTCAGATGAGCTCATCGCATCAAGAGTTAAAGATGCTGTTTCATTAAGAAAAAATGTATTTGCTCGTGGCAATGACGGAGTAAGACTAGTTTCATCTGAAGGTGACCTGTTGCCTGGTTTAATTGCTGACAAGTACAATGAATTTATTGTAATTTCCATCTCCTCATGCGGTATGGAAAGATATAGAGACATCATATGTCAGACTTTAAAAGAAATCTTCCCTGAATGCTCAATTTATGAAAGATCAGATACCAAATCCAGAGCAAAAGAAGGCTTACCTGTACGTAAAGGCGTAGTTATCGGAAATGAACCTGATGACACTATCTATGTACGTGAAGAAGGTCAGGTATACATTCCTGTAGATATTAAAAATGGTCATAAGACTGGAGCTTATCTTGATCAGAGATTATCTAGAATTAAGGCAGGATCCTTATCTAAAGGAGCATCAGTTTTAAACTGTTTCTCCTACACCGGTGGCTTTGGTCTTTGGGCTTTAAAAGGTGGCGCAAAGCGCATTGAAAACGTTGATGTTTCAGAGCATGCTCTAAATGCAGCTAAAACAGGTGTTGCCTTTAATCATTTAGATCCAGGTCGTTGCAAGTTCTTAAAGAAAGATGTATTTGCCTACTTACGTGAACAGGTAGAAAAAGGCGCTAAATACGACTTGGTAATTCTAGATCCACCTAAGTTTGCTGAAAGTGCAGCAAACTTAAAGAAGGCCTGTCGCGGTTACCAGGACATCAACAGATTAGGTCTGAAGTTAGTAGCAAAAGGCGGTCATCTTTTAACCTTCTCATGCTCAGGTCTTGTAGATCCAGCTCTCTTCCAAAAGATCGTCGCAGATGCTG
Organism: Succinatimonas sp. UBA6849; assembly: GCA_002449335.1. Classification (GTDB taxonomy): domain Bacteria; phylum Pseudomonadota; class Gammaproteobacteria; order Enterobacterales; family Succinivibrionaceae; genus Succinivibrio. The sequence goes on from DKDL01000072.1 coordinate 94,067, forward strand.
CCATCGATGCTGGTGTAGACGGTCGTGTCTTAGGAACTCTAAGACAAGATGAGGATCATGTAGTATCTCTACCTTGTCCAGAGACTTTCTACTTAAAAGGCTTAGACATAGCTGTAATGTAGCATAATACTGGAATTAGAGGATAAAGTTACTATGATTAGCTATCAAGTTGTAAGAGTTACTCCCTTTGCTCAAAATTGCAGGATCTTTATCAATCAAGAGAAAAAGCAAGCTGTTGTAAGTGATCCTGGTGCAAGAGCTGACGATATTTACACAGCTCTTCATGATTCAAATATAGAGTTAAAAGCAATTTTAATTACTCATATGCACTTAGATCATGTAGGTGGGGTGGCAAGACTTCATGAGTTATCTAAAGCTAAAATCTATGGTAGCTCAATTGAAGACTCACCTCTATTGTTATCTTTAGATAAGCAAGCAATGGCTTTTGGTCTTGATAAGGCACCTGTCTTTGATACTCAGTATTTAAAAGATGGTGAAATTATTAGTCCGATGGATGAGTTTAGCTTAAAGGTTCTAGCAACTCCTGGACATACACCTGGTGGTATAAGCTACTATTGTGAAAAAGAAAAGTATGTTTTAACAGGTGATACCTTATTTGAAGGCTCTGTAGGCAGAACAGATTTTCCTTTAGGAAATACTGACGATTTAATGCAGTCAATTAAAGAAAAGATCTTTACCTTACCTCCTGAGACAACTGTTCTGTCAGGACATGGACCTGATACAAGCATAGGTGAAGAAAAAGCAAATAATCCTTTTGTATACTAGCCTTTTGAGAACTAATTTCTTTTATTGCTATGCTCTTTCTCTAGGATGAAGATGCTTAGCATGTTGAATGAGGAGCAATGCTCCTCATGAACGTCATAAAAATCTTAAAGATCAATTCTCTTTATAGCAGTTATTGCTTTTGATATTTTTCTATTGTGCATGAATGTTGCTTGGTTTTAGAGTCGTAATTAATGCCGATTAAAAGAATGTTGTCAGTGTACTCTTTTACTCTTGAAACATAGTCACGCTCTTTTATCTGCTCAAGTGCTAGCTTTGCGCTTGCATCTTTTTTAAGCTCAATTATTAAGGCAGGTTTATCTTTAGCATCAGCAGACATTGGTAGATAGACGATATCAGCAAAACCTTTTCCGGTTGGAAACTCATTTAATGGTGCCAGATAGTAGCTTTCTGTTGCAAGGTATGCCATTAAAACTACATAACGCAAGGCACTTTCATTGTTGTACTCGAGGGCTGGTACTTTATCTTCATGAATTTTGGAAAGCAGATTGGCAACTGTTTCAGTATCTTTATTATAAGTAGCCACCACAACCTGTTCTGATAGCTTTAAAGCACTTTCAAATTTAGGCCAGTGATTTTCTTTTACAGAATTTAAAAGTTCAACTCTGGTTTCTTCATTAGGAACATAGATAGTTGCATCTGCATCGTCATAACCCAAGTAGCCTAAATGCACCAGATAAATGTAGATTGCTACTTTGTTTTTGAATTTAAGATCTGCTGTGTTGAAACTTTTAATCTCAGTTCGAGGAATTGAAATAGTATCACCAGAACACAGTTTGATAATGTCGTCTTTTAATCCTTCAAAATTCAGATTGATGGCTTCTTTTACAAGACCATAGGCAGATGTATTTGACCAATAACTATCAAACCTTCTGTGATCGATAAGTTCAATTATTGAATTAGGGTTATAAAGTTCATATTCGCCAACTTTATAACCGTCATACCAGAATTTGGTGGTTTCAAAATCAAGCTGATACTTTTCACACAGTGTCTTAACTTCGTCTTCTGTAAAGCCATAGTACTTAGCGTACATACCTGGATTTAAGATAGTATATTCACTAAAGTTATTTAGCGCTGACTGAGTGTTGTACCTAGCGATAGGAAGAATACCGGTCATATAAACTAATTCAACAAAGTTCTCTCCAACGCCTTTAAACAAATCTCTTAAAAGGTCAATAAAGTTCTCATGGAGCTTTATGTTGTTTGGATACTGCCTAAACACAAAATCCCACTCGTCAATAATAAAGATAAATTTCTTTTTTAAACAAAAAATAGCTTCTGGCAAGGAATAACTTTTATCTTTGTCAAAGCATTCAGGATAGGTATCTTTCAATTCTGAGACAACATCAGTATTTAAATTCTCAAGATACTTATTTCCTTTGTCTTTGTTATCAGCAAATTTCGTCATATCAAGATAGAAAACATCATGCTGATTTAGATGCTTTTCAAAATCAGGAGAGGAGGCAATTTTTAAATCAGAGAATAGAGCCTTTGAGTCACAGCCTTTTGAGTAGTAAGCATTAAGCATTTTAACTGTAACGCTCTTACCAAAACGTCTTGGTCTGGTGACACAAATAAACTGCTCTTCGGTGTCGATAACATTATTTGTTAAGGTAATTAACTCTGACTTATCTACATACTCAGAGTTTCTTACTCTTTGAAAGAGGCGATTATCAACATTGACGAACATAAATTTCTCTCTTGAATTAACAAGCTTATCCATGATTTGGCATCTCCTTTATTATAACAAGATAAATAATTAAGATGCTTATGCTCTCATGTGTTTTGGAAGCACCAGCTTAATTAGTGGCAAAATATGTAATTTTTAGAGAGTTTTTATAAAAAAATCTTATAAAGGGATTGTATAAGCTTAGAAAGGACAGATCAAAGTTATGTAAGGGAGTTAGATTGCACAGAGAATCGCGTTGAGGATATAGTGAAGACAAAGAATAGCGCCCCTTTTTGTCAACTTCTTTTGTAAAACCTCTTTTTAATTCTAAATTTGCGCTTTCAATAGTATTAGTAACCCCAAAACAAAAGCCCCCAAACCATTTCTAGCTTGAGGGCCTTAAAGCTTATTTACAACTTAAGTTGCTTATTATCGATTATTTGTTCTCGATGTTTAAGCTCTTTAAGTTCCAGATGTCACGAGCATAATCGTGCATTGATCTGTCTGAACTGAAGATACCCATAGTTGCAGAGTTGATCATTGCTGCCTTTGCCCAACGTGCCTTATCCTTGAACATCTGCTGAGCTCTCTGGTGAGCATCCTTGTATGAAGCAAAGTCTGCTAATACTAAGAATGGATCGCCTAGGTTCAACAGTGAGTTCTTGATTGATGATAATGCACCTGGCTCACCTGGAGTGAAGTAGTCAGTATCTAACCAATCGATGATTGACTTTAACTCATGGTTTGCATTGTAGTAATCCCATGAATTGTAGCCCTTAGCCTTTAATTCCTGAACTTCTTCAACTGATAAACCGAAGATGAAGTTGTTCTCGATACCAGCCTTCTCAACGATTTCGATGTTTGCACCGTCCATAGTACCTAAGGTTAAAGCACCGTTCATTGCAAACTTCATGTTAGAAGTACCTGAAGCCTCATAACCTGCAGTTGAAATCTGCTCTGAGATATCAGCAGCTGGAATGATCTTCTCAGCTAAGCTTACGCGGTAGTTAGGTAAGAATACTACCTTTAACTTGCCCTTGATACGTAAGTCGTTGTTGATCTTGTTACCAACAGCGTTGATAGCGTAAATGATGTCTTTAGCTAAGGTGTAAGCAGGAGCTGCCTTTGCACCGAAGATAAATACCTGAGGTACGATATCCTGATCAGGGTTCTCTAATAAGCTCTTGTATAGAGACATGATGTATAAAAGATTTAAGTGCTGTCTCTTATACTCGTGAAGACGCTTTACCTGAACATCGAACATTGCGTTAGGATCAACATCAACGCCAACTAATTCCTTAATGGTCTTAGCTAAAACTACCTTGTTGTCATGCTTAATCTTCATGAAACGCTCTTGGTAGTCTTTCTTATCAGCGTAGTCCTTTAACTTATCGCATAAGTCTAAGTGTAAAGGCCAATCCTTACCGCTAACCTCGTTGTATAACTCAGCTAAGCCCTTGTTACATGCTAATAACCAACGACGTGGAGTTACACCGTTTGTTACGTTGCAGAACTTGGTAGGCCATAACATGTTGTACTCTGGGAACAGATCCTCTTTAACTAACTTAGAGTGGATCTTAGCAACACCGTTAACCTTGCCTGAAGTGATTACGCACAGGTTAGCCATACGAACCTTACGGCATGGACCTTCTTCAATGATTGAAAGTTTTGCCTTCATATCATTGTTACCTGGCCACATGTGCTCAACGATACCGTTTAAGAAGCGGTAGTTGATCTCATAGATGATCTGTAAGTGACGTGGTAATAACTTCTCAAAGATGTATACAGGCCACTTCTCTAATGCTTCTGGTAATAGAGTGTGGTTGGTGTAGTTGAAGGTCTTTGAAGTGATGTCCCAAGCAGCATCAAATGATAAGCCTTCCTCATCGATTAACAATCTCATTAACTCAGGGATTGCAATGGTAGGATGAGTATCGTTTAACTGGATAACGATCTTCTTTGCAAACTCTGAATAATCGTGATGATGTGAACGGTTGTAACGACGTAAGATATCACGTAATGAGCATGCGCAGAAGAAGTACTGCTGAGTTAAACGTAATTCCTTACCAGCCTCAGTTGAGTCGTTAGGATATAGAACCTTTGAAACAGTCTCTGCTAATGACTTCTCAGCCTGAGCATCAACGTAACCACCTGCGTTGAATACGTCCCAGTTGAACTGCTCTGTAGAACGTGACTCCCACAGACGTAAAATTGCAACTGATGAACCACGGTAGCCTACTACAGGGATATCCCAAGGCACACCTTTGATGATGCTAGATGGATGCCATACTGAGCTTACAGTGCCGTCTGGTGCAGTCTGTGTATCAACATAACCGCCTAGTGGTACGTTCTGAACTGATTCAGGACGACATACTTCCCATGGACAACCGTACTCACGCCATGAATCTGGACGCTCAACCTGCTTACCGCCACGAATTTCCTGACGGAACAGACCGTTCTCATAGTGAATACCATAACCTACACATGGATAGTTGCAGGTTGCAAGTGAGTCCATGAAGCAAGCAGCTAAACGACCTAAACCGCCGTTACCTAAAGCCATATCAGGCTCTTCTTCACAAACTTCATTGATATCTAGACCAAGTTCTTTTAATGCATCACGTGCAATGTCGAACTTCTCTAGGTTGGTCAGATTGTTGATTGTCAATCTGCCCATTAAGAATTCTGCTGATAAATAGTGAACAGCGCGGGTGTCATTCTTAGCATGAGTTTCTTGGGTATCGGTTAGACGACCGAAGATATCCTCGTTGCAAGTTGCTACTACAGCCTGCCACCAAGCTAATTTGCTAGCCTTTGCTGGAGAGGTACCGATTGTGGTACGCAGATGATTTAAAACTGACTCTTTGAACTTTTCTACATTTGCCTTGTAGTTAGTTGTAGATGCAGTTACTTTGCTGTTACTAGTTTTGGTAGCAGCTTTCTTTGGGGTATTTTTAGTTACCATAAAATAATTTCCTCATTAACTCCCAGTGAAGCCATTATAACAGAGCAAAAAACGCTGTTCATATTCTGATTATTACACAATATTAAACTTAAAACTCATTTTTTAGAATTTTAGCTCATCTGGAATTGGCAAATTCATATCCAGATCACGCGGACGCTGTTTGCTCTTTCCTTCCTTGAAAGATTTCATACCCATTACCCAAGCTAAAACCTGAGCCACAGCCTTAAATAAGCCACGCGGTATTTCACAGTCAAGATCGGTTGTATAGTATAAAGAACGGGCCAAAGGAGGCAGAGGAATGACAGGGACTTCAGATTCTCTGGCAATTTCCTTAATTTTTTCGGCAATCTCATCTACACCTTTTGCAACCACTAATGGTGCAGTGGTGCCATTAGGATCATATTTTAGTGCAACAGCATAATGGGTAGGGTTAGTTACAACCACATCAGCCTCTGGGACCTTCTTCATCATGCGACGAGCTGCCATCTGATACTGAAGTTGTTTGATCTTACCCTTAATCTGAGGGTTACCTTCTGTATCCTTAAATTCATCTTTAATTTCCTGCTTACTCATTCTCAATTGCTTGATGTAATTCCATTTCTGGTATGGAACATCAAGTAAAACAATTGGGCAGAGTGAGCAGACAATAATCACCATGAACTGGAATAAGAGTTTTATCGCCTGACGGATAGAGCCTATAGGATCGATATAAGAGAGGCTCATGACCTCAGCCATACGACCAGAGAGTGCAAAATAGCAGAATGAGCCAATGAACGCTACTTTAAAGATACCTTTTATAAGTTCAACAATAGCGTTTAAAGAAAAGATCCTGCCAATACCTTTAATTGGATTTAATTTACTGAATTTTGGTTGCAGGGCTTCTTTTGAGAAGTTGTAGCCACCAATAAAGATGGAGCCTGCAATTGCACAGACAAAGACTACAAAAGAAATACCAATTAAGGGGATAGCAATATCTAAAAGATTTTCGACAAAAAGACGCCGGCTCTCGTCTTCTGAAAAGATTTGATCTCGCGTGAGTGTAAAGCTGTTTAACATAATCTGGCGCATGCCCTTGCCTAGGAAGGAAGAGAATGCCCAGATGGATAGCACGCCTGCTAACAGAACAAAGAAAGTTCCTGCCTCTTTAGAACGAGGCACCTGACCTTTCTTTCTGGCGTCGTCTAGTTTTTTACTAGTCGGTTGTTCTGTTTTGTCGTCGCTATCTGCCATAGGCTAGTCAATCATCTCTGCTTTATCGCCGTTATCCTCAATCCACTGACGTCTGTCAGCAGCTCTCTTTTGAGATAACAAAAGATCCATAATTGCAAAGGTATTCTCATCTGCATCTGAAGTTAAGGTTAACTTCTTTAAACGTCTTGATTCAGGAGCTAAGGTAGTCTCACGCAACTGATCAGGGTTCATCTCACCTAATCCCTTGAAACGCTGGATCTTAATATTGTCCTTTTTAATACCTTTTCTTAAGAATTGCTTTTGCTTTACATCAAGCTCAGCTTCATCAATTGCATACTCTTTGTATTTGCCTGCATCAATTCTGAATAATGGAGGGCAGGCTACATAGATATGGCCTTCTCTTACAAGTCTAGTAAAGTGCTTTACAAACAGACAGCATAACAGTGTACCAATATGCAGACCGTCGCAGTCAGCATCGGCTAAGATGCAGATCTTGTCATAACGAAGACCATCTAGAGTATCAGCATCAGGCTCTACACCAATTGCAATTGAGATAGCACGAATTTCTTCAGACTCCATAGCTTTTGAAGCTGAAGTCTCCCATGTATTTAAAATCTTACCGCGCAAAGGCAGAATTGCCTGATAGCTAGAATCTCTTGCCTGACGAGCTGAACCACCAGCTGAGTCACCCTCTACAATAAAGAGTTCACAACGGCTAGGATCTGATGAAGTGCAATCTGTAAGTTTGCCAGGAAGCGCAGGTCCACGTGAGGTCTTTTTACGCTCTACAACTTTAGCTGTACTCTCTCTGTCTTTAGCAGCTTCAATAATGGTATTGGCAATAATCTTAGCAGTATTAACATTTGAGTTTAGCCACAGTGAGAATCTGTCTGAAACAATGCCCTGTACAATTGAAGCAATATGTCTTGAAGAGAGTTTCTCTTTAGTTTGACCAGCAAACTGTGGATCACGCATCTTTAAAGATAATACGTATGAGCAGTGTGACCATACGTCATCTGCGGTGATCTTTAAATTACGTGGTAAAAGATTCTGTAAGTCACAGAACTCTTTTATAGCATCAGTTAAACCTGCTCTAAAACCGTTGACGTGGGTACCACCTTCAACAGTTGGAATTAAGTTTACAAATGACTCGCCAATGGTGTGAGCACCAGAGCCTTCTAACTCCCAGGCTACAGCCCATTCTAATTCCTCATCCTCACCTTTTACCTGACCGTAGAATGGTGGATTAGGTTCTATGGTTCTGCCTTCAGTTTGAGATACCATGTAGTTTTGCAAGTTACCGCTGTAAGACCAGCTCACTGTGGTATTTCTAATCTTATCTTCAAAATTGATGGTAAGACCTTCACATAAAACAGCCTTAGCTTTTAAAAGGTGTTTTAAAAGAGCTACATTAAACTTTGGTTCATCAAAA
>DKDL01000072.1:102153-124017 GCA_002449335.1 Succinatimonas sp. UBA6849
GGTGCATCTGGCCAGAAGTGCACAGAAGTACCGGTATCTTTTTTAGCACAGGTACCGATTTGAGTTAGTTCCTGAGTCTTATTGCCACCTTCATAGGTGATCTGATAGACAATACCACCTCTTTTTACGGTTGCAATTAACTTCTTTGACAAAGCATTTACAACTGATACACCTACACCATGCAGACCGCCTGAGAATTTGTAAGAATCAGAATTGAACTTACCACCTGCGTGTAACTTAGTTAAGATAAGCTCAATTGCAGGGATCTTCTCTTCAGGATGTAAATCAACAGGCATACCACGACCGTTATCAGTTACCTCTAAAGACTCATCCTCGTATAAAACGACATCAATCTTATTGGCAAAACCTGCTACAGCTTCATCTACACTGTTATCGATAACTTCCATACCCAAATGATTTGGATTTGTAGTATCAGTATACATACCAGGTCTTCTTCTAACTGGTTCTAGACCTTTTAATACTTCGATGGAAGCGCCTGAATAATCTTTTACATTGTCTGACATATGAATCTTTTTATGCTTTGAAATAAATCTTTTGAATTGATTTTTATATAGGTTCGTTGTTGTTTTGAATACTGTAATAATAGCACAAAGCGCTATTTTTCGTTAGTAAAAGCATGTGTTGGCAAGCAGATCTGAAGGCTATGTCGTGATTTTATTGCCAAAACATTAAATTATGAATATTGTTATACTATTAAATCAGGATTGTGACACAATATTGTGACATTTTGAACTCTTAAAGCCTCGAATTTTGTTACAAAATGGTGTTTTTAACTTTCGTATTTCGTGAAAATTTTAGTTTTTTATCTTTAAATTCAATTTATTAGATATTTTACACATATATTGTAAAAACAGTGTTTTTTAATTAAGTTAGAGAAGGCTTCATACTATGAATTTCGTTATAGTTAATTTAATTCAGAACTATCTAGTGAGAGAAAACAGATTTAATTAAGAAAAAGGAGTTTTAGCTTAGCTTAAAGGTAACTTTAGCTCTTAAACCACCTTCTTTGCGGTTCTCAAGTGAGATCTTAGCTCCAATCTCATCACAGGCAGATTTTACAATGGAAAGGCCTAAACCTGTGCCTTCTATTTTGGCGGTATCTCCTCCTACTCTGTAGAAAGCGTTGAATACTTTGGTTAGATCTTCTTGAGACAGACCAGGACCTGTGTCTTCTACAAAGATAGTAATTTCATGGTCATGTTTTACACAGCTTAAATCACACTGACCGCCTTTTGGAGTGTACTTTAATGAGTTACTTACAAGATTTGAGATCACAGTCTTCACGCTTGATCTATCTGAGTATAAAGAGATAGCACAGTTACCAACCAGACCTAAATCAATATCATTGTCATCAGCCAATGAGCCTAAGTCATCAATGATTTCAACGAACAGTGACTTTACATCAAAGTTTGAGTAGTGAAGTTCACGACCGCATTGAGAGCGTGCATAAGCTAAAAGATCATTAGTTAATTTTCTTTGGCGTGAGATTGCAAGTTTTAACTGATGAACTTTGTCAGCCTCATCTTTTGGCAGGATGTCCTCTTTTAAAGCCTGAGCCTGCAGTGAGATAGCTGTAAGAGGAGTTCTCATTTCATGAGCAGCATCTGCGATAAACCTGCGCTCGTTTTGCAAAGCTCCTGCTGTCTTATTAAAGAGGCGGTTAATAGAATCAATAAAGACATCAAGCTCTGAAGGTAGTGTATGCCCTGTTACAGGAGTTAAGTCACTCTCACGGCGCATATCAAGTTCTTTAGCAAGTCTCTTTACCGGTAAGAACATGATATTTACAAATAAGATGACGCATGGAATATAGATAGCAACTAACAGTAAGAACTCAAACAAGGAGCTGATTAAAGCCTGGTTTACCAGAGCTTCCATAAGCTCAAATGGTCTTGCTACTACGAATCTGACACCTGCTTTATTGGTAGCTACATAAGCTCTTACACGTCTGTCGTTAATTAAAACTGAATACAGACCGTCATCAATACCTACAGGGAAATAAAAGGTCTCACCTGGTTGAGCATAGACAGGTGCGATGATGATCTCCTGATGCTTATCAAAGAGATCGTTTAATGATGGAATTGGTAGGAAAGAACGTTCTAGCTCATGGCGCAACATCAGATTGCCTTTAAAGTCACGGAACAGACGACGTCTGAAATTAGGACCTTCCCATGACTTAGGAAGCATCATGTCATAGTTGATGATAACACCTGCAATCTGAGCTAACTCCTCATCAACATAAAAGCCAATCTCATTCATGGCTTTGTTGTAGGAACGATAGCAACTAAAGCCTGTATAGAGAATGCCTATACAAGCTAAGACAATGCACAGCTTAAAACGTAAGGAACGGATTAGTTTCCTTTGACGACTTTCCAACCCACACCTCTGACGTTTTTAATATTAGAAGCACCGACCTTCTTTCTTAAATTGTGAATGATAAATTCAACTGCATTTGATTCAACTTCTTCACCAAAAGCGTAGATCTTATCCTCAATAGCTTCACGTGATAATACAGCGCCAGGGCGGCGTAGCAGAGCTTCTAAAAGAGCATATTCTCTTGAGGTTAAAGGCTGAACAGATTCATTACCATCCTCACCTTTTACCTTTACTTCATGAGTTACAGGATCTAATGTCAAAGCTCCATTTGACATCATCACAGTATCTTTTGATACGGTTGATCTGCGTGTTACAGCTCTAATTCTTGCTAAAAGCTCTACAAGATCAAATGGCTTAACCACATAATCGTCAGCACCAATATCAAGACCTAAAACTCTGTCATCAAGACCATCACGAGCAGTGATAATAATTACAGGAGTGGAGATATTCTCGCTACGCCACATCTTTAACAGTTGCACACCGTCAATGCCTGGCAAGCCTAAATCTAAAAGAATGCAGTCATAGCTAATATCTTTAGGTGCATACTGAGCCTGATTACCGTCAGCGATACAGTCAACAGCATAGGCACTAGATTTTAGACCTGACTCAATTGCCTTGGAAATTAAAGGATCGTCTTCAACTACCAGGATACGCATACTCTCTCCTTTATAAAATTCTCTAAAAACAAGCTTCGCTTGTTTTACTAAAACTGTTATTTGTTATCTATTTTGATTCAGATAAGCACCTGCTTTTAATAAGCGATGGTATCTTGCAATCAATAACAGTTGCTGTGTTTTAGTTCTATCTTTCTATATTTTATTATCCACAAAAAGACTTAGGATAAATTTAGATTGCAAGAACTTGTGTAAAAAATCGTGTTTAACACCTATTCAGTTTTAAAGCTCTTCTTACATTTTAAAGATCATCTTGTTTTAAGAACTTTAAAATCCTATGTTCTTTAGTTAGTCCTTTTTAAAGAACTCAACAATCTTATCGACTTCATCTTCAAAATCGTCATAGCCGTGTGAGCCGCCATCTTTTAAAGAGAAGCCTCCTACACCACCACGCATAAAGAATTTTAAGGCATAGGTATAATCTAAAACCTCATCCCCTGCCTGTAAGAAGACACTGGCATTTTTAAGATTGAATTTTGGTAAAAGAGCTTCCTGACTCTCAAGATACTCAAGATCAATCTCTTCAATCTTAAACTCATGTCCTGTATCAAAATTCTTTAAAGTAGTACCTACATGATTGTTGTCTCTTACAAATTTAACTGGATACAGACATGGATTTACAAGAGCTACTTTTAAGTCATACTTGATGCTCAAAAGCATGGCCATAAAACCGCCTAATGAACTTGCAGCAAGACATACTTTAGGATCTTCTTTTAAAAGAGATTGTATCTGTTCATTTAGCTCTTCCATAGCAACTTTAAAGTTATCTGAAAAATCTAATGAGACGAACTTAATGTCTTTGTAATTTCTCTCAAGCTCTGCTTTCATGATTTGGGCTTTCTTAGCTTTAGAGCTTGAACAAAAACCATGTATGTATGCGATGATCATTTTGTCTTCCTTATAAAACAGCGTTATCTGAACTAGTTTGTTTTTAGGTGTAGTTTACAAAGCTAGCTTTACCTTCTAACACTGTATTCATGTATTGAGTTCGTAGTCTTACTTAGGTAAATGATATTCGTGTAGGCTCAAAAGATCTATGTCAAAAGTGCAAATATTTGGACTAGTATCTTAAAACTAATGACAAAAGCATTTTCATAAAATGATCATCTAGTCCAAATTTTGCCTCATAAAATGTAATTAAATACTAATATTTGTCTCATAAAATGTGTTTTAATTTTAAAAATTGGCTCATAAAATGTGCTAATTTTACTATATTGAGTTAAACACAAAGCAAGAACAAACCTTTAAGAGAACAGAAAAAGTAGGATAAGGTTATGTACTACACTCGTAAGATAGATACATTCTTACAGGAATGGAAAAATGATCCTGACCATCTACCTTTAATTGTTAAAGGCGCACGTCAAACAGGTAAGACTGAGTCTATTCTGCATTTTGCATCAAACAACTATGAGAACGTGATCTATATAAACTTTGCACTGCAAAAGAAGTTTCTTAAAATTACAGCCGATGGTTATGACGCAGGCTCTGTAATTAAGAACATCTCATTAGTTGATCCTAAGCTTAACTTTGTAGCACATAAAACTCTCATCATCTTTGATGAAATCCAAGAAAATCCTGACATTGCCACTACCTTAAAAAGTTTCAAACTTGATAGTAATTATGATGTGATCTGCTCAGGCTCAATGCTTGGCATTAACTATAAAACCATTAACAGTAATAGCGTAGGTTACAAAACTGACTATGAAATGCATTCTTTTGATTTTGAGGAGTTCTTATTAGCTAAAGGCTATTCTCAGTCTCAAATTGATTCATTACTTTCGCATATGCAAAATCTTGAACCTTTTACTGAAAATGAGTTTGAAATCTTCCGTGGATTATTTTTAGACTTTTCAGTACTTGGTGGAATGCCGGCCGTAATTAAAGCTTATCTTGAGAGTAACAACTTCTCTAAAGCACTGCAAATCCAAAAGCAACTTCTTCTTGACTACGAAGAGGATGTAAAAAAATACTCAACAGGCGTTGAGCAGAAAAAGATCTTAGAAGTATACAGAAGTATTCCTGCGCAACTTGCTAAAGAGTTTAAAAAATTCCAATACACAAAGATTTCACCAAAAGCAAGATCTAAAGATTATTTTGGTTGTGTTGAATGGCTAAAAGACGCAGGTGTTATCAACAAATGTGATTGTTTGAACTTTCCTGAGTTGCCTTTAAAAGGTAATGTAGATAACAACAAATTTAAACTTTACTTTGCAGACACCGGACTTCTTGTTGCAAGCCTAGATGAAGAAGCATCTGATGATCTTCGGGAGAATAAAAATCTTGGAGTTTACAAAGGTGCTGTGTACGAGAATTTAGTTGCTGATGCCTTAGTTAAGCAAGGATTTGGCCTTTATTACTTTAAAAAGGATAACTCCACCTTAGAAGAGGATTTCTTTGTAAGGACCAAAGATGAGCTTATTCCTGTAGAAGTAAAATCTTGGAACAACAAGGCAAAATCGCTTACAACCTTAATTCAAAGTGATCATTATCCAATGATTAAGCAAGGCATTAAGTTTGGTAACTGCAATATCGGCAAAAGCAATGACATTATCTCTTTTCCGTACTTTGTGTGCTGTATGTTAAAGAGATATCTAAAAACACTTGATAGCTGACTGTGGCAGCTAACAGAGGCAGAGGTAGCAGTTGCTACTAAAGATAACTAGCAGTAACTGCTAATAACCATCAACATCCATATTAGGAATAAAAGTGTTGTTATTAAGTCTGTAGACTTTAGTATCAACAGTGCCGTCAGGCTTAAATGCAAGATAACGCCAGCCTGGAGCTAAAAGATCTAAAGCAAAGTCATTTGATCTTGGAGTGAACTGAATAGAGGTTGATGGTGTTGCTATATAGCGAATACCGCGCTCTACAGTATCAAATTCCTGATGAATATGACCTGTTACCACACAGCGAACATCATTGATCCTGTGTATATAGGTATTAAATTCATCAAGATTATGCATAGTCTGGGTATCAAGCCAGGCTGAGTTTACCAAAAGTGGCATATGGTGAACTAATATTGCCATATGCTGTGATGGTGAACGGCGTGAACAGAAAGCAGCATAATCTAATTGTTTACGCTGGATCCAGCCGTGAGGTACAGCATAAACCTCAGAATTTAAGAAAACGAATTGCCATTTAGGAGTAATTACATTTTTAGCAATTTGTACGCCCAGTCTTTCAAAGATGCGATACATTAAAGGACCATCATCATGATTTCCTGGTAAGAAAAACACTGGTTTTTCAAGTACTGAAATGATGTTGGCAAAATGCTGATATGAGGTAGCAGAATAATCCTGCGAAATATCACCTGTAAAGGCAATAAAATCATAGTCAAAGTTCTGTGCACGCACAGCTTCAACTACTGCCTTAAAACTCTCTGAAGTGTTTACTCCGAGCAGATCTTTACTCTCGTCTGCAAATAGATGGCAGTCTGTTAACTGTAAGACTCTCACAGTGCCATCGGCTGATGCCGGAGTGATATATCTAGGGGCCATTTTTTTTATCCGTTATAAGCCTATTTAAATTTCATAAGGTGTAAATTTGTTTCTTTTAATAACTCTAAATGAAGTGCATTTAGATGCTCTAGATTGTAGAAAAAATGTCTTAAAAATAACTTTACAGACTACGCATTTTGCAAATTTGGTATAAATGCACAGAAAAAAGAAAGCCAGACATAGTTTTTCTTAAAAAATAAGAATTTAGTCTGGCAATTTTATAGAAAGGACCACTTTTGTGGATAATAAATTATCAAATTTGTGATGTCACAAGCATTATTTTGCAAACGCTTTTAGTATTGCTTCTTTTTCGAGCAATAAATGCTGAATGGCAATGATAGCAACAGAGTTATGAATACGTCCATTCTTAACATTCTCATAAGCATCTTTTAAACTTGCCTTAAAGACACGGATATCCTCGCTTTCAACATCAAGACCGCCGTGTTTCTCAAGATTAGACAAATCAGCATCAGCAATATATAGAGTTACTAACTCTGATGCTCCACCTGGAGTTGGATAATCTGAGGTTACATAGTGTAACTGCTTTTCTGTTAAAGTAAGACCAATCTCTTCTTTAACCTCACGAATTGCAGCCTGGACTCTGGTCTCACCAGGATCAATGATGCCAGCTACAATCTCAATTAACCAAGGGCTCTTCTCATCATTTAAAGCACCAGGACGGAACTGCTCAATTAAAGCAATCTCATCAGTTTTTTTGTCCCAGGCTAAAACAGCTACAGCATTAGCATCGCGCTCAAAGATCTCTCTGTCCACAATCTTTGACTCGGTACCATCAAATCTCTTGTATGACACTAAATATCTGTCGATAGCAAAATATCTTTTAAAAATTCTTTCTTTTTTATGAATGGTTACATCTTTAATTGTGAATCTAGGTGCAAACAAATTATCATTTTCGTTCATATGTGACGATCCAAATTAAGCTAAAATATTTAAAGTTTAAAATTGCGGAGCAAACTAAAGATGTCAAAGCTTCTTCTAAAAAACGCAGTACTTGTTACTCCTGAACGTATTATACGCAACGATCTTCTGATCGAGGACAAAATCATCACAAAAATTGATAGAGATATTAGCTGTGATGATGCCAAGGTTATTGATTGTCATGAATATGTAGTGTTACCAGGTCTTATTGATGAGCATGTACATTTCAGACAGCCTGGTATGGAGCAAAAAGCTACCATTTTCTCAGAGTCACGTGCAGCTTTATTAGGTGGTGTTACCTCCTATTTAGATATGCCAAACAACAATCCATCTACCTGCACTATGGAGCTTTTAAATGCTAAAAAAGCAATTGCAGCAAAAGACTCTGTTGCAAACTACGGCTTTTATTTAGGTGCTAATGATGACAATTTAGAGGAGATTAAAAAGGCTCCTGTAAAAGAGATTGCCGGTATCAAGGTTTTCATGGGTTCATCTACTGGCAATTTATTAGTAGATAAATATGAAAAGCTGATGCCTATTTTTGAAAGTGCCAGAACCATAATTGCTCTTCATTGTGAAGATACAGCTACCATTTTAAAGAATGAAAAGATTGCTAAAGAGCATTACGGAGACAATGCTCCATTCTCTATGCACCCTATCATTCGTAACCGTGACTGCTGTATTAAGTCAACTGCGCTTGCTATAGAAATTGCAAAAGAGACTGGTGCCAGAATTCATATCATGCACATCTCCACCAAAGAAGAAGTGCAGATGCTAAATGAACTTAAGTTTGGTAATGTTGTAACCAGACAGATCTCAGGCGAGGCCTGCATTCCTCACTTATTCTTCTCTGAGTCAGACTATGAATCAAAGCAGGGCTTCTTAAAGTGCAATCCAGCAGTTAAAACTGAGCAGGACAGACTTGCTATTGTACAGGCTGTGGAAAATGGCATCTTAACTACCGTAGGTACCGATCATGCTCCACATGAGTTAGCAGTAAAGACTGGTCCTTACTTTAAGTGCGCCTCAGGCATGCCATCAGTTCGGTTCTCTTTATTAGCTCTTTTAGATTTATGGAAGAGAAAAGAGATTACCTTAGAGACCATCTCAAAGGTAACCTCAGAGAACGTAGCTGCCCGTTTCCATATTAAGAACAGAGGTCGTATTGCTGAAGGTTACTATGCTGATCTTGCAATCATCGATCCTAATAAGAGAACTTTAGTAACCAAAGATCTGATCGCCTCAAAGTGCAAGTGGTCACCTTTTGAAGGAACTTCATTTGCGTCATCTGTAGTTCATACTATCGTCAACGGCAGTCTTTGCGTTGAAAACGGTGTCTTAGTTGATGCACCTGTGGCAATGCCTTTAGAGTTTGACAGATAGTTTTAATTTAGATGTCTTATGATAAGAAAGGGAGCACAGCTCCCTTTCTTAATCAGCTGTACCGTAATATTGATCCTGTAGTGGTTACTCTTTTTAGGTACAGTAAATTGAATTGTCTTTAGTTCAGGCTTTTAATTAAAGATGTAAGCTCATTAAAAGAATCAAAACCATAGTCAAACTTTAATTCTTTAGGATCTTTTCTGTTATAACCATAGCTAAAAAAGACTGTGGTCATTTGAGCATTATTGCCAGCTTCAATGTCATTGTTAGAGTCACCTACCATCACCGCATTCTCTTTGCTTACCTGTAATTTATCTAACACATAGTAAAGAGGAGTAGGATCAGGTTTGCGCTTTTCAATGACCTCACCACCTAAGATAAAGTCAAAATAGTCTTTAATACCCATATAACCTAATAAAGGCAGAGCGAACATCTGAGGCTTGTTAGTTACAACAGCAAGCTTAATCCCACGGGACTTAAAGTACTCAAGACCTTCTTTTACACCTTCATAGAGGTTGTAGTCCTGATTAAGTCCTTTGGTGTATTCAACATTGAAGACTTCTCTAGCTTTCTTTAATAAGGATGCATCTACATCCTTTAGCTCGACATCAAAGCGCCCTGCTATCACACGAGCTAAAAGCATGTTTACACCATTGCCTACAAAGCCTTTAGTTGTTTCTACTGAAGGCGGATTTAAGCCAATAGCTACAGCACTTTTTGATGCAGCTATCGCAAGCTGAGGAATAGTATTAGCAAGAGTACCATCAAGGTCGAACAATAAAGCCTGTGGTAACTTAGTTAATTTTGGCATTACTTCTCTAAAGCCTTGTGTAAAGCTGTTAAAGCCTGATTCTTGTCAGATGCGCCAAAGAAAGCAGAACCTACTACAAAGGTATCAGCACCAAATGATGCAATTTGGGCAATATTGCTGTCTTTTACGCCACCGTCAACCTCGATACTGATGTCATAGCCATCATCGTGAGCCATCTTTTTAACATCAGCTACTTTAGTTAAGGTTGCTTTAATAGTCTTCTGACCACCAAAACCAGGGTTTACAGTCATAACTAAAACGAAGTCTAATTTCTCCCAAAGATATCTTAACATCTGAGGAGGAGTTGCTGGGTTTAAAGCTAAACCTGCTTTAATGCCCATTTCTTTAATATGAGTCAGCATTCTTTCAGTATGAATACATGCCTCAGGATGGAAAGAGATCCAGTTAGCACCTGCGTTTGCATAATCATCAACGATATTCTCGGTGACAGGAGATACCATTAAATGAACATCAAAAACAGCATCAGAAAACTTCTTTCTCATAGCCTTTAAAAAGCCTGGTCCAAAAGTCATATTTGGCACAAAGTGATAATCCATTACATCAAAATGAATTACATCTACACCTTCGTCTAAGGCTTCTTTAACATCTTTCTCAAGATTTAATAAATCAGCTGACAGGATTGAACCTGCGATTAAAAATTTCTTGGTATTCACTTATTGCATTCTCATTTCTGATTGTACTTTTTCAAAAGACTTTGCAAATGAGCCATGTGCTCTTAGAGAGCTAGGCAGAATTGCTGCTCTTGAAACAGCTTCTTTTGCGGTTAAAAAATCACCCATAACTAATACGTGCCATGGAGCACCATTACGTACAGTGGTGTAAATCCAGTATCTGCCCTCTACATAGTCAGCAGCCTGTAATAAAGGAGCTTTATTACGTCCTGCCAAAACCTGTAAGGTATAATGGCGAGGGTTCTTACTCAAAAGTTCATCATGTGAGCCTGGAACTGGAGTGCTTCTAGGGCGAGCACGAGTATAGGTTCTGTTAGATGACTTTTTAGTAGTCTTGGCATTAGCTTTAGCGGTCTTAGTCTGAGCCTTGTTGTCAGTTTTTTCTTCCTTTTGAGGATTATCTTTTAAAGCTAAGGCATCAGCTTTCTTTTTAAGTTCAGCCTCTTCTAAAGCCTTTTGCTCTAAAGCTTTCTTTTGAGCTTCTAGAGCTTTAGCATTTTCAGCATCTTCTTTTGCAATCTTGTCTTTGAAAAGAACATTATTCTCACGGCTTAAAACCTTAGGCTCGTTTGAATTAGCCTCTTCTTTAGAAGATGCTGACTCATTAGTTGATGGGGTTGTAGCTGATGAGTTTGTAGCTGATGAATTATTAACAGATGATTTGTCATCACCTTTAGCAGCATCAGATGCATTATTAGCATCGGTTTTTACAGATCCTGCCAATCCTTGCCTGGGATTGCCTGATTTGTCATCAGCCTCTTTCTTTTCAATTTCATCTAAAGCATTGCCATCTAAGGTTACAGACTTCTTAGGCTGTGCATTATTGGTTTCAGCTTCAATACCGCCGTTAACATCTGGTAATAAAGCACCGTCATCATGAACAGCGTTAGACTCATCTCCTTTTGGACCTTTAGCATTGATGTCACTTACAGCACCTGCTGATACTGAAAGAGGATCATCTGCTGTAGTTGAGCTGTTAACATCTGAGCCATTCTTTTGAGCACTCTTCTGAACAGATTCAACAATCTGTACGCTGTCAGGCTTTTGCTCAGGGGCTTTACCAAAGATACTGTCTACAATGTTTGATCCCATAAAGACAGGTACAAGGCAGGCTAATACAATCACAATACAGATAATAGAAATGAAAATAGCAGCTGAGCTGTGTTTTTTCTTGCCTTTATTTGTATTTGGCTTAACGTCAAGTGATACCTGTGGCTGTGATGACTTATCATCGTTTACTTGAATAGGATCGTTCATAAGAGTCTCCGTTAATTTAATAACTCTGCTGATATTACCTTCACATGATGCTAAAGCATGAGGCAGTTTTGGCAGAATTGTTTTGTAAACCTTGTCTAATCTTGCAAATACGAACATCTGCTCGCACAAAGCGCTCGCTTCATCGATGGTAATTGCAGGAATGGTGATCTCATCAATTGAGATCTTGTTGCTGGTCTTTTCAGCAATTTTAGTCTGTACCCACAGAGGGTGACCTGTAACTAAAAAAGAGAATCTGTTTTTTCCAAGATTATGCTCATAGAGCTCGATAAGTTCATCAAAGAATGAACTTATCGCACTGTCAGCATCATCGACAATCACTAAAAAGCGCTGTCTTACAGGAATTGAGAGTTTAGAAAAGCTCTGATAGAGAGGTTCTGTATCATCCCACTTTTCATTAGGAGCAATCTGCTGCAAGAACAGTTGACGTAACTGCTCTTGAGTCATTTCATCCTGACAAGGGATAAAGACAGCTAAAAACTTGCTCTCAAGTTCATTTACAACCTGCTCACACAGACTGGTTCTGCCAGATCCAGATTCACCTGAAAGCATGACAAAGTTCTCTCCATATAAGAACTTGTCATGAATAGCCTGTGCGCAGTCTAGTAATGACTTAGGGACAGAGAAACCTTGATGATGCATGCGCATACTATGCTTTTAACCTGCTGATTAGAGCCTTAACCTCATCATCTGATACGTCTGAGAAGATCTTAACCTCACCGATGCGTACAGGCAGTACATAGCGAATTACACCATGACGAACTTTCTTGTCATGACGCATGTGCTCGATAAAATCGTTACCGGTCATTTTCTCTGGAATTACTGTAGGTAATTTAGCACTCTGACATAACTCTAGCATCTTATCAAAGTCATCATGGGTGATTAACTTTCTGTCTAAGGCTAAAGCTGAAGCTATCACCATACCTAAACCTACAGCCTCACCGTGTAACCAGGTACCAAAGCCTAAATAAGCCTCAATAGCATGACCGAAGGTATGACCGTAATTTAAGATTGCACGTAAGCCGTGCTCTTTTTCATCCTGAGATACAACCAGTGCTTTAATCTCACAGCAACGTTTTACGATGTGAGATAAGGTATCTAAATCATAGGTAAAGACTTTTGATACATGCTCTTTTAAGAACTCAAAGAACTTGTCATCATAAATGATACCGGTCTTTACTACCTCACCTAAACCTGCGGTTAACTCACGCTGTGGTAAGGTCTTTAAACAGTCTAAATCAGCAATTACAGCTTTAGGCTGATAGAAAGCACCAATCATGTTCTTGCCTAATGGATGATTGATAGCAGTCTTGCCACCTACAGATGAGTCAACCATAGCTAGTAAGGTTGTAGGGATCTGCACAAATGGGATGCCTCTTTGATAAGCAGATGCTGCAAAGCCTGCCATATCACCTACGACACCGCCACCTAGGGCAATCACAGCACCGTCACGACCGAAATCTTTTTCCATAAGAGCTGTTAAAATCTGCCACCATGAGTCTACGGTCTTATATGCTTCACCGTCTTTTAGAACACACTCGCTGACATTAAAATCGTGCTCTTCTAACTGAGTCTTTAACTCATCAAAATATAAAGGACCTACAGTGGTATTAGTAACCACCATTACATCAGTTACCTTAGGTAGAGCCTCTCTAATGAGCTCTCCATAATTTAAGTCGGTACCAATATAAATTGGATATGATCTTTGGCCTAAACCTACTGTTATAGTTTCCATGAGTATTCCTTTAGTTTTGCTTTAATCTGTTCTACGCAGTCATGCACATTGTTGTGGCTTGAATCAACAATGAAATCACATGCTTCTCTGTATAGAGGATCTCTTACTTTAAAAATGTCTTCTAATCTCTTGCGTCTGTCATCGACTGCAATCATTGGACGGTTATTATCTTTTAAAGTTCTTAAATATTGAGAATCCACATCTGCCATCAGGTAAACTACAAGACCATTTGCTTTTAAAAGCTTGCGGTTTTCCTCACGGCCAATCACACCACCACCTGTGGCTATAATAGCGTCTACTTTAAGACAGCGTTTTAAAACCTCAGTTTCTATGTTTCTAAATTCAGTTTCACCGTCATCTTCAAAAATGGCAGGAATAGATTTACCTGCATATTTGACGATTTCCTCATCTATATCTAAAAAAGGTCTTTCGGTTACTAAAGCTAGTGATTTACCAATACTGCTCTTTCCTGAGCCCATAGGTCCTACAAGAAAAAGTCTATCTTTACATTCTAAGGTCATCTGCTATCCGTTTTTTTAATTTATTTTAATGAATTTTAACTCATTTTCGCTTTTAGCTGTACATTAGTGAGCACATTTTGTGTTGTTTTACTAAAGAGAATATTTTGATTTACAAAAGAGATTGAGTCCGATTATAAAAGAGAATTGAGTGTTCTAAATTCTCATACTAAAGCTCTTGTTTTTTGGCTTTTCTAAAAAGAGTCAATTACAGCCATTTTGGCTATTTTTTGCTAAAATGAGCCATCTGTTTTTTGCATTGAGGCTTTTTGTGCTTTTTAAATACGTTAAATTTGCCTTCTGGGCTGCTTTGTTTGGTGTCGGTGTCTCAGGTGTTGCCGGTGCTGCTCTGTATTATCAGACCTTAGGTGATCTTCCGGATGTAGAACAGTTAAAGGAAGTTACCTTTGAAACCCCTATGAAGATCTACTCTGCTGATAACAAACTCATAGGTGAGTTTGGTGAAAGCAAGAGAATTCCTGTTGCCTTAGACAAGATCCCTTTAAAGATGAGACAGGCTTTTCTGGCAATTGAGGATACACGTTTTTATGATCACAGCGGTATCGATCCTATTGGTATCGTCCGTGCAGCTATTGTTGCAGCAACCTCAGCATCTGCTAAACAGGGTGCTAGTACCATTACTCAGCAGGTAGCAAGAAACTTCTTTCTAACCAGAGAAAAGACCTTAAAAAGAAAGATTAAAGAAGTCTTTATCTCATTGAGAATCGAGCAGGTTTTAACTAAGGATGAGATCTTTGAGTTATATCTAAATAAGATTGCACTAGGCCACCGCTCTTATGGTGTAGCAGCAGCTGCTCAAACCTATTATGGTAAAAACTTAGATGAATTAACCTTAGGTCAGATGGCTACTATTGCAGGTCTTCCAAAGGCACCTTCATCATTAAATCCTATTTCAAATCCTGAAAGATCAAAAGATCGCCGTCATCTGGTTTTAGACAGAATGTACTCTTTAGGCTACATCACTAAAGATGAGTACGATAAGGCTGATGCTGAGCCTTATAAAGCTGAATTCCATGCAAGTAAACTTGAAGCTTATGCTCCATATGTGGCAGAAAAAGCAAGACAGTTAGCTTTAGACAGATTTGGTCCTTCTGCCTATACTGACGGTATTGAAATTTACACTACTGTTTTAGCAAAAGACCAAGAAGCAGCTCATGAAGCTGTTTTTAGAGCTGTTAATGACTATGACAAACGTCATGGTTACAGAGGTTCTAAAGAGAACATCAATGCTTTAAAAGAAAAGGATGATAAGTTTGATGTGGATAAGTACCTTTACTCTAAAGATATTTACCATTACATCCATCCTGCTGTAGTTACCGCATTAGATGATAAGTCAGGTCTTCTGCAGGCTTATGGCAGAAAAGGTCAGGACATCACCATAAGCTATCAGAACCTAAAATGGGCTGCACCTTTTATCAATGATAAAAGACAGGGACCTACTCCTAAGAAAGTATCTGATGTAGCTAAATTAGGTGATCTTATCTTCTACAGCATCAATGATAAAAATGAAGCTGAATTAGCTCAGGTACCCGAGGTTGAAGCTTCAATTGTAGCTTTAAATCAGTACAACGGTGCTATCGTAGCTATGGTTGGCGGTTATGACTTTGCTAAAAGCAAGTTTGACAGAACCACTCAGTCAACTCGTCAGACCGGTTCTAACTTCAAGCCTTTCTTATACTCAGCAGCTGTTGCTAAAGGCATTAATATCAACTCAATTTTCCAGGATGAGCCAATTAGAACCTGGGATCCAGGTTCACGTACCTGGTGGGAACCTAAGAACTCACCTAACCGTTATGACGGTCCAATGTCTTTACGTGAAGGTCTAGCCCGTTCTAAGAACGTAGTTTCCATAAGACTTATCCGCCAAATCGGTGTGCACAATGTAGTTGAGCATGTAGAAAAGTTTGGTCTTAATGTACCTCGTTCACAGCAGGTTGAAGCTATGGCTTTAGGCTCTGTTGAGGTAACACCACTTGATCTGGTTACAGGTTATGCAACCTTTGCTAACGGCGGTTATAAGATTGAACCATACCTAGTATCAAAGATTGTTAAAAACGGTGGCATTGTTTATCAGTACAATCCAAAGGTAGCTGATCCTACTGCACCTGATATTGTAAAAAATGGTATTAAGCTCGAATACGAGGATGGCACTACTGTTCCTGACAATATGGCAACACAGGTACTCTCTCACAAGAATGCTTACATCGTAGCCGATATGATGAGATCAGTAATCTATGGTGGTGAAGGTCTATCAGGTCCTTACTGGGGTACTGGTTCTAGAGCTTCTGCTACAACCGGTAGAACCGATCTGCATGGTAAGACTGGTACTACTAACAATGTTCATGATGCCTGGTTCTCTGGCTTTAATGGAAACGTAGTTGCAACCTCATGGATGGGCTTTGATACTGACCGTGATTTAGGCTGGTCAAGAACTCAAGGTCCTGAAGGTGGTGCCTATTCAGCTCTCCCTATTTGGGCAAGATTTATAAAAATTACAGAAGAAGGAAAGCCAGCAGCTCCCCTACCTGTTCCTGAAGGTTTAGGTAAGTGTACCAATGCAGGTATTACTGATTGGTGTATCTCAGGTGGTACTTCAATTTCTGAAGCAGGTGAATCTGCCCCTGCTGATGAAAATGGTGAGGGTATTCCATCTGATAATAACGCTGAGCAGGGCTCTGGTCAGACAGAGGTCGATACCTCTAACATCAGTTCAGATAATATCTTCTAAAGGGAGAATTCTCTCTTTTTAATGATTTCTTTAAAAGCACATCTTTGGATGTGCTTTTATTTTGGGTAACGCTTATAAGTAACAAGATAACTTACTTCATTGCGAACACTCATTCTCATACGTGTTTTTCTAAAGCTGTTCAATTCAAAATGTAGTAGCGTTAGAATATGTCGCGTCTTTGGAGGATGACATGACTATTGATATCTATGTATACCTAATCGTATTACCTTTCATGTTTTTAGCAGGTTTTGTTGATGCAATTGCAGGCGGTGGAGCCTTAATTGCGCTACCAGGTATGTTCATCGCAGGCCTTCCTACTCATACAGCTTTAGGTACCAATAAATTTGGAGCAATGTTTGGTACACTCTTCACCACCATCAGATTTATCACCAAAGGATTCATCAATCTAAAGATTGCAGCAATCATTGCCATTTTCACCATCTCAGGCGCGGCCTTAGGTACAAACTTAGTTTTAATGGTATCTAGCAACAGTTATAAGATTGCGCTTCTAGTAGGTCTTCCAATTACTGCTTTCTATCTCTTAAGAAAGCGTGCTCTAAAAGACTATTCTGAGGAGATCCCTCAAAATAAACTCATCATACGCTGTATTCTCATTACTTTTATTGTGGGGATTTATGATGGCTTTTATGGACCAGGCTCAGGTACCTTCTTGCTCTTGTGTTTCTGTGCATTTACTCACATGAGTGTCCAAAAATCAAATGGCCTTACTAAAGCAGAGAACCTGATTTCAGATATCACCTCTATGATCTTATTCTTAAGACACGGTGATGTTCTGTTGCTTTTAGGTATTATGGCTGCAGTTTCTAATATTGCAGGTAATTATCTTGGTGCTAAATTCTTTGAAAAGAAAGGCGCCTTTGCAACCCGTCCAATTATGATTGTGGTAATCAGTTTATTTATTTTAAAGGTAGGCTATGACGTAATCACTGGGCAGTAAAAGAACCTTTACCTTGAAAATTACTTTGAGATTACTTAAAAGAAGGCTGTAACTATAAAATCGTTACAGCCTTCTTTTGTTGTCAAAGGTATAGCTTTAGTTATTTCTATTTTGCTTTAAGATCTTAAAGCTTACTAGAGCTACTACAAAGACGCCTATACCTAAAAGCTCAAATGATCTCTCTAATGATGAGAGCTTTGATACATAACCTATGATCACAGGTCCTAGTAAGATACCAGAGTATCCTAATGAGTTAATAATTGAGATTGCTGATTGTACCTTAATACCTGGAATTGAGCCTGTAAAAGATACTAGCTGAGGCACAATATTACCTGCACCTAAGCCGATGATAGTAAATCCAATCATCATACCAACATAGTGCTCAACAGTTGCGGTAATAAAGAAACCTGTTGCTACCATAATAGCGCCGAATACAACAGTTCTTCTGCGACCTATGGTAGTTACAAGCTTATTTCCTGAGAATCTTGCAATAGTCATAGTTACAGCAAAGAATGCATAGAAGTAACCAGCGACCTCTGGAGTAATACCTCTGTTCTGAGTTGCAAAAACAGTTGACCAGCTCAAAAGCGCACCTTCTGAGCCATACATGATAAAGCACAGGCAACCTAATACAATGATCACTGGTGGTATTTTATGATGCTTTACATTGGTATTAGTTTCTGCTTTTACATGCTCTGCATTGAAAGATTTGATATCAGTGATTAATGCTCTACAACCTACTAAGGTTACACCTGTCATGATTAAAAACAGTAAGAATGAGCTTAAATGAATGCCTAAACCTATGGTCAAAAGTAAAGACATGATCATAGATCCTACAATAGTTCCTAATGAGTAGCCTCCATGGAAACCTGACATTAAAGGACGTTTGTAGATATTTTCTACTACAACCGCATTTACGTTTGATGCTACATCAATAGCAATCAAGCTTGCACCAAAGATTGCTAAGATTAAACATAACAGCCACTCATGGTTTACAAAAGAAATGCCAATAAGTGACAGACCTAAAACTATACAGCCTGTAATAGCTACAAGTTTAGGACCAAACTTTGAAATAAGAGGTCCTACTGATGGTAACGCGCACAGTGAACCAATACCCATAGATAACAGTAATCGACCAAACTGCGCATCATCTAGGTTCATACCCATTTTCACAAATGGAACCATTGGTGCCCAAGCAGCTTCAATTGCGCCTAAAACACCAAAAGATAACTGATTTGATATTAAAAGCTTACGATTCTGATCCATAAAAAATTCCTTAAACCTGTAAAGGTTAGAGAAATACTTTTTAAACACTGTTAATCAGGATCTTTAACTTTTTCGTAGCATCCTTAAGCCTTGATAATATTCCTGATTAACAACCTAATTTTTGGTGATTATAAGACAAGCAATTTTAATTTTATTACACAGAATTTATACACAAAATTAAACCAATTCTTACAATATCAACGTTTACAATAGGCACATCATACAGAAATGTACACAAAAAGCGATACACTTCAAAATAAAAAGATCTAGGATGGATGATTTTTTCAATTTTCAGAAAATTAAAAGGCCGTAACTCCACAAAAGAGCTACGGCCTTCACAAAATTTAAATTATTCTAAGCGATGATTACATCATGCCTGGCATACCGCCCATGCCGCCCATAGGAGCTGCAGGAGCTGCGTCATCCTTACGAGGAGCATCAGCAATCATGCACTCAGTGGTTAGCATTAAGCCAGCGATTGAAGCTGCATACTGTAGAGCTGAACGGGTAACCTTGGTAGGATCCAGAATACCCATCTCAATCATATCGCCGTACTGCTCGGTACCTGCGTTGTAACCATAGTTGTCTGAACCGTTACGAACTTCGTTAGCGATAACAGATGCTTCCTGACCTGCGTTGGTTACGATCTGACGTAAAGGAGCTTCCATTGCAGTTAATGCAACCTTAATACCTACGTCCTGATCCTGATTGTCACCCTTTAAGCCAGCAATCTTCTTAGCAACGCGAACTAATGCTACACCGCCGCCTGGTACAACACCTTCTTCAACAGCAGCACGAGTTGCGTGCATAGCGTCTTCTACACGATCCTTCTTCTCTTTCATAGCAACTTCAGTTGCTGCACCAACCTTGATTACTGCTACGCCGCCAGCAAGTTTAGCAACACGCTCTTGTAACTTCTCACGGTCGTACTCTGAGGTTGACTCTTCGATCTGCTTACGGATCTGAGCTACACGCTCTTCAATAGCCTTTGAATCACCCTCACCATCAATGATAGTGGTGTTATCCTTGGTGATTACAACACGCTTTGCAACACCTAAGTCATCTAGGGTAGCCTTATCAAGCTCCATACCTAATTCTGATGAAATTACAGTACCTGCAGTTAGAATTGCGATATCCTGTAACATTGCCTTACGACGGTCACCAAAACCAGGAGCCTTAACAGCTGCAACCTTAACAATACCACGCATATTGTTAACAACTAAGGTTGCTAAAGCTTCTGACTCAACATCCTCAGCGATGATAAGTAATGACTTACCAGCCTTTGCAACACCTTCTAGGATGGTGATTAAATCACGGATGTTTGAAATCTTCTTGTCGCAAAGAAGAATGTATGGATTCTCTAATTCAACAGTACCAGTCTCGGTCTTGTTTACGAAGTATGGTGATAAGTAACCACGGTCGAACTGCATACCTTCAACAAGATCTAACTGATCCTCTAAGCCCTGGCCATCTTCAATGGTGATAACGCCATCACGACCAACCTTCTCCATTGCGTCAGCAATTAAGTTACCAACAGTTGCATCTGAGTTAGCTGAAATGGTACCAACCTGAGCGATTGACTTCTTGTCTTCGCACTTGATTGATAACTTCTTTAACTCTTCAGTTGCAGCTGCAACAGCCTTATCAATACCGCGCTTTACGTCCATTGGGTTCATACCAGCAGCGATTGACTTTAAGCCTTCGTTAACAATTGCCTGAGCTAGAACAGTAGCGGTTGTGGTACCGTCACCTGCTGCATCGTTAGCTTTTGATGCAACTTCTTTAACCATCTGGGCACCCATGTTCTGGAACTTACCCTCAAGCTCGATCTCTTTAGCAACTGAAACACCATCTTTGGTGATTAGTGGAGCACCGTAGCTCTTATCTAGAACTACGTTACGGCCCTTAGGACCTAAGGTAACTTTAACAGCGTTAGCTAGAACGTTTACACCCTCTAACATCTGGGCGCGTGCTTCGTTTCCGAAAATTACTTGCTTTGCAGACATTCTAAATTCTTCCTAAACTTAAAAAATGATTCTTTTAGCTAGCTTTGTACTAGTCTTCAACGATTGCAAATACGTCAGTCTCAGAGATGATAACTACATCCTTACCATCTAACTTCTCTTTCTTGCAACCATAGCCTTCGTTATAGATAACAGTGTCACCAACTTTTACGCTCATTGGAGATGTTGTGCCGTTCTCAAGAACACGACCTTTACCTACTGCAACAACCTTACCGCGAGTTGACTTTACTGCTGCGCTACCTAATAAAATACCACCTGATGATTTGGTTTCTTCCTCAAAAGGCTCAACAATAACGCGATCATACAAAGGAACTAATTTCATTTGTTTCTCCACGGCTATCTACCGTAATATTCTTTTTTAGTCGGAAAAAGGCGTCCGACTGTCACCTAGCGTTTATCTATTAGTACAAGATAAAGCAATTAAACTTTTTACATCACTTAAAATGGGGATGGATTTTTTCTTTTCAAGAGAAAAAAGTAAAAAAAATAAAAATATTTTTTACTTATTGTTTTATAAGTATTTTAATACAAATTATTTTGAATTTACATGCAAGATTAAGCAAACTCAAATCATGAAAATGTAAATGACGATACGAGAAATTGAGAGAGATGAGAATACACTTTGTGAAAATAGAATTGTGCAGGATAAAACTATGAATAACTCGAATATCTCATATTAACTTGTATTCAATCAAAGTCATTCTGACACTGAACAAGTTTTATATTCAGAAGGGCAAACAGAGTAGGTCGCATCAATTATGATATCGAAACTTAATCAACTAAACTAGCTATACATACAAAGATCTTTGTGAAGATTATCATCTAAAATTTGCTGATACTTTAAAACGTATAGCTCAGTTAAAAAAAACGTCAAACTCAATTGTTGTGAATACTCAAGAACACCTACAGGTCTAAACGACACTCTGATACTCAGTAAAGGCTCTTA
>DKDL01000083.1 GCA_002449335.1 Succinatimonas sp. UBA6849
GGTAAGGGTTCTGAATAGTTACCAAAGAATAAAGAATTTCAAAAAGTCTAAATTATTAGTGAACTTAAGTGATTTGTAGTACAATCCTAAACACTCAAAACCAAACATAGTAATTTTTTTAACGGGTGAAATATGAAATTATTACAAAAATCTCATAAGCTCGATAATGTCTGTTACGACATTAGAGGCAAGATACATCAAGAAGCTCTTCGTATGGAAGAGGAAGGTCAGAGGATCTTAAAACTTAACATTGGAAACACTGCGACCTTTGGTTTTGAGGCGCCTGAAGAGGTGGTTCGCGATGTGATCCGTTCTCTACCTAATTCTCAAGGATACTGCGAATCTAATGGTATTTTTCCAGCCCGTAAAGCCATCGCGCAGTACTACCAGCAAAAGGGTATGAAGAACGTCGATGCTGACGATATCTTTATCGGCAACGGCGCTTCAGAGCTTATTACTATGACTATGAACGCACTGTTAAACAACGGTGATGAAGTTTTAGTACCAGCTCCTGATTACCCACTATGGACTGCTGCTATTAACCTAGCTGGCGGTAAGGCTGTTCACTACATGTGTGATGAACAGGCTAACTGGTATCCAGATATTGAGGATATGAAAAAGAAAGTTACCTCAAGAACAGTAGGTATCGTTCTTATCAATCCTAATAACCCAACTGGCGCTGTTTACCCTACCCCTCTTTTACAAGAGATCGTAGAGTTTGCAAGACAGAATGATCTTGTAATCTTCGCTGACGAAATTTACGACAAGATCTTATACGATGATGTTGCACACAGAAGTATCTGTACTTTAGCTGATGATGTAACAGTAGTTACCTTCAACGGTCTGTCAAAAGTTTACAGAGCTTGCGGTTTCAGAATGGGCTGGATCTTAATTACAGGTCCTGAAAAACGTAATAAGGGCTTTGTAGACGGTATCAAGCTGATGATGGCAATGCGTTTATGTGCAAACGTGCCTCTACAGCATGCAATTCAGACAGCTCTAGGCGGATATCAGAGTATCAATGAGCTTATCATTCCTGGTGGTCGTTTGTATCAGCAAAGAACTGCCATGTATGAAAGATTAAGTGCTATTGATGGTATTACTGTAGTAAAACCTCATGGTGCTCTGTATATGTTCCCTAAGCTTGATAAGAAGTTCAATATCAAGGACGATCAGAAATTTGCAATGGACTTACTAAAGCAGGAAAAGATGCTGATTGTTCAGGGTACCGGCTTTAACTGGCCTGAGCCTAACCACTTTAGAGTAGTATTCCTACCTTCAATTGACATCATCAATGATGCCTGCGATAGATTGGAGCACTTCTTAAAGACTTACCGTCAGTAATAAAAAGTTTAGATCTTATAAGGCTGCACAAAATGCAGCCTTTTTTAATGTTAAAATATGCCATTATTTGTATTAGAAATATGAAGCATGGCAGATAGAGAAGTTCACTTTATTACTGACGAAAAAGGCAAAAGGACCCATGCCATTATTCCAATTGAGATTTACACTCAATTAGTGGCATTAAAAGGTCTTTTAAAACATACAGCGCCTTTAGGTGAACATGAACTCTACACTTTTTCTATTAAAAACCTTACAGCAAAAGGCTATCCAGAAGGCACCAGATCAAAACCTTATTTTGTGGTAACCAAAGGATCACAGGCTGTATTAGAACACGTGTCATCTACTCCAGAACACGTTGATGAGCAAAGAGAAAAACTGCTGTCAGACGGATCATTAAAACTTGATCCTGAGAATAACTGCTTTGTATTCACTAAAGATTTGAAATTTAAAAGTGCCTCACTAGCTGCAGCTATTGTCGCTGGCAATGTCAGAAACGGACTTGATGTTTGGGTCAACCGTGAGGGTTTTACCTTAAAGCAATCAGGTTATGGTTTGAAGAGTAAAAAAGGCACTTTGAAGAAATGAGGTCTATATGACATTTGAACAAAAAAGCTTTTCTAAAAAGCCTTTCGTAAAAAAAGATGGTGCTAAAAAGGAATTTTCTAAAAAGCCTAACTTTAGCCGTAATGGAGATTTTAAAAGAAAATCATTTAAGAAAGGTGATGAGGAAAAGACTGAGAGATTCTCAAAAGAAAAGCGTCCTTTCAAGTCTCGTTACGATAATAAGAACAAGACAAGAGCTGAGAGCAAATTCAAAGCTCATGATGAGCATGTAGAGTTTGTGCGTCGCAAGGGCTTTTCTGCTTTCCAGTTAAGACTGGTAAACTCAATTCTTGAGGATGTTTTAGTAATGCATAACTCTTTAGATAGAGCTTATGCCTACTGGTTTAACAAAGTTAAAATCGATCCTGTTGAGCAAGGTTTCCTAATTAAGCAGATTAACTTCATGTTCTCTCGCTTATCTTTATTTGCCTTCGTTGCCAATTTAAAGAGACCTTCAGATTTTGAAAGACATGTAGGTCGTTTAACCTTCTCATTCTGTGCCTACAAAGACTGGCCTTTACCTGAGTTAGAAGGCGAAGAAGGATTTGACAGACGTGGTCTTAAAAAACGTATTGCTCAGGCTAAAGATGAACCTATGTACAATGACGGTTGTCCTTTATGGTTACAGGAGCTTGGCGCTGCTGAATTAAAAGGTAAGTGGGACGAAGAGCGTCATGCTTTAGGACAGGAAGCTAAGAGATTCATTAGAACTAATACCTTAAAAGGTACTCGTGATGAATTAGCTCATGAGCTCTCTGAAGAAGGCGTAGTAACAAAATCTGTAGCAGGTGTTCCTACTGCTCTTGAAGTTACATCAAATTCCGCATTGTTTAGAACTAAAGCCTTTAAAGAAGGCAGATTTGAGCAGCAGGACGCAGGCTCTCAGCAAATTGGCTCTTTTGTTGAGGCAA
This sequence comes from Succinatimonas sp. UBA6849, assembly GCA_002449335.1. Lineage (GTDB taxonomy): Bacteria > Pseudomonadota > Gammaproteobacteria > Enterobacterales > Succinivibrionaceae > Succinivibrio. The sequence goes on from DKDL01000083.1 coordinate 2,859, forward strand.
AACCTGGTGAAAGAGTTATCGACGCTTGCGCAGGCTCTGGCGGTAAAACTTTACAGTTAGCAGCTTCCATGGAAGGCAAAGGTGTCATCATTGCTATGGATACTGAGCAGTGGAAACTTGATGATTTAAAGAAGAGAGCTAAAAGAGCAGGTGCATTTAACATCGAGCCTAGAGTTATCGATTCAACTAAAGTTATCAAGAGAATGTATGAAACTGCTGACAGAGTGTTAATCGATGCCCCTTGTTCTGGTACCGGTGTGATTAGGCGTATGCCAGATTCAAAATGGCGTGACGGTCGCGAGCACCTAAATGACATCAGAAATACTCAAAAAGACATTCTAAACCGTTACAGCAAAATGGCTAAAGTTGGCGGTATTGTGGTTTACTCAACCTGTTCAATCATGCCATCTGAAAATGAAGATCAGATTGCTGCTTTCTTAAAAGAGAACGAAGGTAAGTTTGAACTTATTGAAGATAAGCACATCATGCCATCATCAGGTTTTGATGGATTCTATATGGCAAAGCTAAAACGTTTGGCTTAGTTTGTTTTTAAAGATCGGCTGTTTTTAAAGTCCGCCTGTAAAAAATCCAGACTAATGTCTGGATTTTTTGTAACTATAGGTTGAGCCTTGCAAGCAAGGCTCTGTTGTGGAGATTAAATCTTAAAAGCCTTCACGACGACCTGAGTAAGAACTGCGGAAACCGCCCTTGTCATTACCCTTTCTTGAAGATGATCTCTTATCAAAGCCACCAAAATCAGGACGTCTTCTGCCACCTGAACGTGATGAACGTCTTTCACCTTCAAACTTTCTAAAATCACGACCTGAGTTCTGACCTTGTCTGTCAAAATCACGATCACGGTTAAATGGTCTGTCTCTTCTGCCACCATCTCTGCCACCTCTAGAACGAGGAGGTTCAGCAGTATAGATACGTAAATCTAAAGGTCTGCCACATACTCTTGCCTGAGACAGAATATGCATGGTGTCCTTTGGCATACCATCAGGTAAGTCAACGGTAGTAAAGGTATCAAAAATTGAGATTTCACCGATGTACTTAGACTCGATGTTACCCTCGTTAGCGATAGCGCCTACGATCTGACCTGGCTTTACACCATCTTTACGGCCAACAGCAACACGGAATCTTACCATTGCCATATCAGGGAACTCACGTAATGGAGCAGCCTCTGCTGTTGGGAATGGCTTTCTTTCTCTTCTGTCACCACGCTCGCCTCTCTCTGAACGATTGTCATCGTCAAAGGTTCTCATACGAGGTTCTGGCTTGCTGTCATCTAATAATAAGGTACCGTCTTTCTGTACCATCTTAGCTAATGCTGCACATAGAGTTTCAACTTCGATTGCATCATCTGATAATAACTCAGAGATAACTTCCTCATAAGTCTCAAGACCGCCTTCTTCGATGGTCTGTAAAACCTGATTCTTAAAGTTCTCTAATCTTGCCTTGTTAACATCTGCAATTGAAGGCATCTGCATAGGCTCGATCTTCTGACCGGTTACGCGCTCAATTAAACGTAATGCTCTTCTCTCTCGTGGAGATACGAATAAGATTGCCTCACCAGTTCTGCCAGCACGACCGGTTCTACCGATTCTGTGTACATATGACTCTGCATCATATGGAATGTCATAGTTGAATACGTGAGTAATTCTGTCTACGTCTAGACCGCGAGCCGCCACATCAGTTGCGATAATGATATCTAACTGACCTTTCTTTAATCTTTCGATGATCTTTTCACGCTGACGCTGTGGAATATCACCGTGTAGAGCTGCACATGCAAAGCCTCTTGCCATTAAACGGTTTGATACGTCTTCAGCATCGGTCTTGGTACGAACGAATACAATTACAGCATCATAGTTTTCAACTTCTAAGATTCTGGTCATTGCATCAATCTTATGAGCACCAGATGCAATCCAGTAGCGCTGATGAACTGTTGTAGCAGTGGTAGTCTTTGACTCAATACGCACATCAGCAGGATTTTTTAGGTGATTCTTAGCAATACGAGCAATCACAGGTGGCATGGTTGCTGAGAACAGAGCTGTATGACGAGTTTCTGGAGTGTTGCTTAAAATCCAGTCAACATCGTAAATAAAGCCCATACGTAACATTTCATCAGCTTCATCGATAACCATATGAGTTAAGTTTGATAAATCAACCTTACCGCGCTCGATTAAATCGATTAAACGACCAGGTGTTGCAACAACAATCTGTGCGCCATGACGTAATGAGCGGATCTGATTCTCATATGAAGCACCACCGTAGATAGGTGCTACTCTGAAGTTCTTTAAATACTTTGAAAATTGCTGACAAGCTTCAGCAACCTGAATTGCAAGTTCTCTAGTTGGCTCTAAAACTAAAGCCTGAATACACTGCTCTTTACAATCTAACTTTGAAAGAATAGGTAAAGAGAAAGCTGCAGTTTTACCAGTACCAGTCTGAGCCTGACCAATCATATCTCTGCCTTCTAGAACCACAGGGATTGATCTTTCTTGAATAGGAGTAGGAGATTCAAAGCCTAAATCATGAACTGCTTTTAAAACTTCTTTTGACAAACCTAAATCGTCAAAAGTAACAATGTTTTCATCAGTCTCATCAGTTAACTCAGTATCAGTTAACTTTTCTGCTTCTTTAACTAATAAGCTTTCCTCACCGCCTACAGTGGTAGTGATATCTTTTTCTTTAATATCTGACATTTATGCTCCTGAATAAGAGGAGCGTCTTATCTTAACGACATGCTCTATAGATAGATATTAGATTTTTAATACTTTACAGACACACGCACATGAGCCTAAAACCCGCGGCTCAACCTTAAATTAGACACGCCTCAAAAAATGTTGCGCAATTATACATAAATGTGATTTACTTCGCAATCTTTAATTTTTAGAAATCAAAAATTGCGGTTTTGACTAAGGCAGAAACTAAGTTCTGCCTTAAATGAAATGCTGTTATGATGAAAGCAGATTAGAGGTTGTGAGCTTTCTTGAAGTTCTCTGATACTAACAGTTTTTCAATAGCTACAACATACATGGTGTGGTAGTCACTTTGTGGATACCATTTGTCGATATTGCTCTTATCAATAAAGCTCTCTTTATTCAGTTCCTGAGCATACATCTTGCGACAGAATAGAACCACATCACTATCATCAAAGTAAACATGCTCACCTTCAGACAGAACGGTTACACCTGAAGCTTTGATTTTATCCTCATCAAAACCAGTTACTCTGCCAAAATATGAATTGGTCTTACGAAGAGACTCTGGTAATACCTGT
>DKDL01000045.1 GCA_002449335.1 Succinatimonas sp. UBA6849
CATGCAATAGAGCAATTTCTTTCGAGTCACTTTTTACACACATTGGTGTTCGTTCTCTTTTAGCCAGAGCAAAATTTTCCAAACGCTCAGGTGCTGATGTATTTACTCTACTTTCTGTACTTGTTACATCAATCTTTAAAGGTTATCCAAATCTGTATAGGTTCTTTGAATCTACTGAAGGTAAGTCATTACCTTTTAGCAGAGATTCTGTTTACAGATTTCTGACTAATCCCAAGTATGACTGGCAATCACTGATGTTTTACATAGCAACGTTTATCATCAGATTTATCTGTGAGCTAAATAAAAACAATGAGGATCAGGTTAACTGCTTAGTAGTAGACGATACCATGATTGAAAGATGCAGAGGTAAAAAGGTTGAGCTCTTATCCAGACAATACAACCATGTTATTGGTAAAACTGTTAAAGGTTTTACCGATTTGGCTTTAGGTTGGACTGATGGAATTAACTTCGTTCCTCTATTGAGTCATCTTATAGCCTCTAATAAAGAGAAAAATCTCATCCAGAAGGCTAATACTAGTAACATTGATAACAGAACTACTGGAGCTAAACGCAGACTCTTAGCTTGTAAAAAGAAACCTGAAGTTCTCATCAGTATGTGCAGGAGAGCTATGAGAGTTATTCCTGCAACTTACATCCTGATGGATTCATGGTTCTTTTCAGACTTCCTAGTAAGACAGCTTAAACAGTTAGGTTTACAGAGTATCTGCCTTGTTAAAAGTAACCTTCAGTTCAAACTGGAAAAAGGTAGTTCTAAAGCCTTTTCTCAAAAAGCACTTCTTAAGGAAATCAATGGAGGTAAACTCAATAAGGCTAAGCTTATTACCTCTGTCATTGCTTATACAAATAAAGACTTAAAAGTAAGACTTGTCTTTGTAAAGGCCAGAAACTCTACAGACTGGATCTGCATTGTAAGTACTGATATAGACTTATCTCCTGAACGTATTATTGAACTCTACGGTAGAAGATGGTCTATTGAAGTTGCCTTTAAAGCTCAGAAAAGTTATCTGGGCTTAAACAGTGAATGTAAGGCTCATGACTTTGATACCTGTAATGCCTTTATGGTCATTGCTAATATCAGATTACAGCTCATGGAGTTCAACAGACGTCACGACAATGATCCTCGTTCTATTGGTGAGCTCTTTTATAATGCTCGTTCTGAACTTACAGCTATTACATTCGCTGAAGCTCTGCAAACATTACTTCTGCTTATTGACGATATAGCTGTTACCTTAGATGCAGCAGGCTGTATCTGTAAAGGTAAATTAGCTGAGGCTAAAGAAGTAATATCAAACGCTATCTCAGAGTGGTTCTCTGGCATGACTGACTACATAAAAATGTACATTCAGCTACCACAAACGCCTCTATAATCAAAAATCATATTTTAAAGAGCAAATACAGTGTTAAACCGCATTGTTATCTGCATTTTGAATTAAATTCCAAATGCAAAAGCTGAGATCTTTAAATAAGAAAAAATCAACTTTCTTATAAAACTCGCAATAAAGAAAATGATACTAATATTAAATATAATATATATTCTATACGGAAAGAAGGAGATTTGAACTCCTGAACCATCATTTGATGATTGTCGCATTTCGAGTGCGATGCATTCAACCGCTCTGCCATCTTTCCGTAAGTGCCATTATAATTGAAGTAAAAGAATAATCAATCAAAACGAAATGTATGGAGTCTATTATGGTAGAGCACGATGAGAAAACTAAAAGCTTTTACCTTTTAGAAGATGGCTATAAGGCTTTTATCTGCTATGAAGTTCAAAATGGCGAATTTGATGTATTAACCACACAGGTTCCAAAAGCCATTTCAGGCAGGGGATTAGCCTCTCAACTTATGAAAGCATGCGCTTCATTTGTAAAAGAAAAAGGACTGAAATTTAAAAAAGCTCAGTCCTGCTCTTATGCTCAAGCATGGCTTGAACGACATTAACTACTTTCGTTTTAAAGTCTTAATAAATTCCTTTTCAGCCTCTGTCGGAAGATAAGATTCTCTTATCTTCTGCAGAGCTTTATTGTAGGTTTTCTTATCAGTATTTAAACTGATTAGCTTCTTTGTTACCTTGTCTTTACTGCACTTACAGTAGAAGGTAGCTATAGCCCATGCAGCTCCCATGTGTACGTAGTACTCAGTGGTATCTACCTTTTCAATTAACTCAAACACTTCATCAAGATATTCATCTTTTGCAAAGTAATCTAAAGCCATCACACAGGCAAAACGCATCTCAAAAGGTCTGTCATGGTGCAGGGACAGTGGCTTTATAAATGCGTAGTACTCATCCATATGAGTTTTACATTCCTTTAAAAGAGAGCACAAACAATCACAGATGGCCCAGCCATTTATAAAAGGAAAGAAATCTTTTATTAGGGCTAATCTCTTTTCAACTTCCATAGGAACCTTGGCAATAAAGATGGCCATGCAAAAACGCTCTTCAAAAGCTGAATCAAGAGGTAAAGGCTGCAACAGCAGGGCAGGATCTTCATGCTTTAGGTATTTTTGAGCAAGCTTTCGAACTATAGGATTTCTAACGCCGAGCATAGCAACACCAGGACTTAACTTTTCTGAGAACTCTTTGTATTTTTCCTCAGACAAAGATTGAAGCTCTGCTAATAACTTTTGCTGTACAGCGTTTCTTTTGTTGTTATCTTTTGTCATGCTCGTTACTTACCTTTGATCACACCTAAAATACATGTATAGCCACACTTATAGTCACACTAAATCCGTACTTGTAGCTCGCCACTCTTAAAATACCTTAGGTAATTCTTTAAATGAGGAGGTATACCGAGGGGATTTATGTTGAGGATCGTTAAAACGAGACTGTTTTACCAGTCTGTTTTGTGCTCCCAAATACACAGTATCCTGCTCAATAGCATTGATGTTATCAAGCGTCTTCATTAAATTGTCACTTTTATCTAAAACCTCTTTATCAGGATTTACTGAAAAAAGATCAGATTGGTACTCTCGACTGTCTTTAAAATCAAAAAGAACAACACCTGCTTTCATATACTCATAGCCGTCTTTATAAATTGCATTTAAGAGCTCTCTTGCAGCAGCAATGAAGACTCTGGTATCAGCACAGGGAATATCTAATGACATGATAGCTTCATTAGAATACTTGTCTTTATTTCCAAAATAAGAGGTTCTAATGGAGATAGCTATCTTTTGCGCATACTTATTTAAAGAGCGTAACTTTTGACAGGCTTTTGCTACATAATTAGATAAAGCTTCATACAGATCGTCATATGAGGTGATCCTGTCTTTAAATGAGCGCGACCACATGATCTGGTTCTGATTTTGTGGTTCAGACATGCTCTCGATGCAATCGATGTTGTTTAATTCTTTTATGGTGCGTTCAATCTGAACTGAGTACTTCTTGCCTAAATAGGTAGCATCAGCATTGGCTAAATCATAAGCACTTGAAAAGCCTTCTCCTAAAAGATGCTCTTCCATATTCTTGCCAATACCCCATACCTCTTTTATAGGATTATCTAAAAGCAGTCTTTGTCTTTTACTGTCTGTAAGAATGCTGTACACACCGTTAGTCTTTTTATGAGACTTTGCATAGTTATTAGAGAGTTTTGCTAATGTCTTGGTTCTGGCTATTCCAATACCTACAGGAATACCAACCTCTGTTGCTACAGCATGCTTTACTTTATAGGCAATTGATAGAGCCTCTTCTTCAGAGATATTTTCAAAAGATAAAAATGCCTCATCTACAGAGTACACTTCAAGATCTTTAGAAAATCTCTCTAAAAGTGTCATCACTCGATTTGAGATATCAAGATACAAAGAGAAGTTTGATGAGAACAAAGAGATCTTGTACTTTTTAATTTCTTTATCAATCTTAAATACAGGGGAGCCCATAGCAATGCCTAAGGCTTTGGTTTCATATGAGCGCGAAACTACAATGCCGTCATTGTTAGAGAGTACGGCAACAGGTCTTTTAGATAGATCGGGCCTGAAGATCTTTTCACAGGACACAAAGAAGTTATTGCAGTCACAGAGTAGATAAACTTTGCTGAATACTTTTGCATCTGTCATTTTCTAACTGCCAAAGATAACTTGAGCCTGTAAAAGAGTGGTTTAAAAGATTGATATAAATATTATCATAATAATTAACGATTAAACAGATATGTAAATCACAATTAGTTTTATCCTGAGAAATATAATATCCTCAAATTTTGCGTTAATTATCAGCAAGTTGTAAAAAAATTAAAATTTTGCGTAAATGAAAAGTTTCGTGAACATCACAAGAAAAAGCTAATGCAAAGGCACAATAAAACGTAAAAGTTGCATTAAATTTGTTAAGGGACTTGCAAATATGCGGTAAAAAAGTACATTTTATTGTAAAATTGACCGATAATGAAACAAGTAATGTAATCGTTTGCGTAATTTTCGATGAGGGATGAAATGAGCGTAACCTTAAAAGATTTAGCTAAAGCTTCTGGTGTATCCATAGGAACAGTATCTCGTGCGCTCAATGATAAGAATGAAGTAAGCGCAAAGACCTCTGAGAGGATCCGTCAGTTAGCACAGGAATTAGGCTATATTCCAAACAGAGCAGGCCGTGCTCTATCTGCTCAAAAGAGCATTAACTACGTAGGAATTACTATTCCTAGCATCAATTCTCCATTCTTTGACGATTTAAAGAAAGGTATCGATCAGGCTTTAAGAGAATTTAAAGATCTTGGTATTGATATTGTTTTAAAAGAACAGGAAGGATGGGATGTAAACAAGCAGATTGAAGCTATTGATGAACTTGAAAAATCAGGTTGCAAAGCTTTTGTAATTTGCTCTGTAGAATCTGAACTTATCCGTAAAAAGATTGATGAGTTAACTGAAAAAGGCTATCCAGTTGTTCTTTTAAATAATGATCTGCCAGGTTCAAAGAGACTGTGCTTTGTAGGTCCTGATTACTTAAAGTCAGGTCGTGTTGCAGCTACCATGGTGGACAAGTGCCGTCAAAACACACCATTGAAGATCTTGGTAGTTGTAGGTTACAAAGAGCACTTGGGCCATAAGACTCGTGTTGAAGGCTTTATCTCAGAACTCAAAGCAAGACGAAATGATTTTGAAATTGTCGATGTCATCGAAGGTAAAGATCAGGATATCGTAACTCAGCAGGTTACCATGAAATCATTTTTAGCTCATCCTGAGATTAACGTCGTTTATATGGCAACAGGATCTGGTGTTAGTGGTTTAGGTGCAGCAATTATTGCTGACGCTGCTCATAAACGTTTTGTTGTCGCTTGTGATGAGATTTACACTACCAAAGAACTGGTAAAGAACGATATTATCGACTTTGTAATTTGTCAGTCTCCTGTAGTACAGGGCTATCAGGTAATTAAAAAGTTACATGATTACCTAAATAAGATTGGTACACAGCCTGAAGATTACATAGTAGACACCGTAATCAAAGTTAAAACTCATTTTGAGTAAACTCCGTGTAGGCACTGAGAACCTTTCTCCTCTCTGTTTTCAGTGCCATTCTTTTATCAAAGCTTAAAGATATCTGTCATATCTCATCAATTTTGAGCAAAAATGTCCTTTTGTGCTCCAAAAAAGTTAGTTTGAGCGACGACACATTTTTCTGTTTTATTATGAGTTCATCTTCGTGGCATAAGGAAAGACTCATATGGAAGCACTATCACAGTTTTTAGATAAGGTTGACGGTCTTATCTGGGGCGCACCATTACTTATAGCTCTTATAGCTGTAGGTATTTTGCTGACAGTAAAGTTACGCTTAATTCAGGTATCAAATCTGATCCTTTCATTAAAGCTTGTGTTCTCATCAAAAGCCAATGCTGATGATTCCTCAAAAGCAGGTGATATCTCAGGCTTTGCTGCCTTATGTACAGCTCTAGCCAGTACCATTGGTACCGGTAACATTGTAGGTGTAGCTACAGCAGTTCACATGGGTGGACCTGGTGCTTTGTTCTGGATGTTTGTAGCTGCTTTCTTTGGTATGGCAACTAAATATTCAGAGTGCCTATTAGCTGTCAAATACAGAGAAGTTGATGAAAAGGGTAGATACAGAGGTGGTCCTATGTACTACATTAAAAACGGACTTCACTGTAAAAGTTTAGCTGCTCTCTTTGCTCTGCTTACAGTAGGAGCAGGTTGCTTTGGTATCGGTACCTACTGTCAGGTAAACTCCATGGTAGATGCTAACAGGATCATGTTTGGCATGTCTCCATTAGCATCCTGTGCCATCATTTCAGCCTTAGTCGGCATGGTAACTGTAGGAGGTCTAAACTCCATCTCAAGAGTAAGTACCAAGTTAATTCCTCTAATGGCAGTTTTCTACATTGTAGGATGTCTGTTTGTGATCTTAGTTAATATCGAGAGCTTACCTAGTGCTGTAGTACTGATTGTAAAGAGTGCTTTTAACTTTGATGCGGGAGTTGGTGCTGCAACCGGTATTGGCATTCTAATGGCAATGCGTTTTGGTGTAGCTCGTGGTATGTTCTCAAATGAGGCAGGTTTAGGATCAGCTCCTATTGCAGCAGCTTCTGCTAAGTCCAAATTCCCAGCAGAGCAGGGCTTAGTTAATATGACAGGTACCTTCTTTGATACTATCATCATTTGTATGTTAACAGGTCTTACCATTGTGCTTACAAACACCTGGTCAGGTGATCTTGACGGTGCTGCAATTACCTCAGAGGCTTTTAGACAGACATTAGGCGACTCATGGGGTATCTACATGGTAAACCTTGGTCTGTTACTGTTTGCTTTTACCACTGTAATTGGCTGGAACTATTATGCTGAGTCCTGTGTGGTTTACCTCTTTGGTACCAAGGTTATCTATGTCTACAGATTCATCTACATCCTAATTGTGGCATCAGCTGCCTTTATGACTTTAGATCTTGTATGGATTTTAGCTGATATTCTAAATGGTCTGATGGCTCTGCCAAACCTCATCGCTCTGTTCTTATTAAGAAAGGATATTGTAGAGGAGACTAAAAAGTACTTTGCTCATCTAAAAGAGCTTAAGGTAAAGGTTTAGCTTTGATTTAACAGGTTTAGATTGAACATAACAGAATAGGCAATAAAAAGGGCCTGACAATGTCAGGCCTTAAAGTCAAAAATGACGCATCAGAATTTAAAAACTATCTCTTCTTGGTCTGACCATAGTAAGCATGTGCTCCGTGCTTTCTTAGATAGTGCTTATCTAAAAGCTCTTGCTGCATTGGCTTTAACTGTGGGCACAGAGTTAGTGCATGGTATGCCATGTAGGCAACCTCTTCTAGAACCACAGCGTTATATACAGCATTGTCAGGAGAAGTACCCCAGGTAAATGGTCCATGTGAGTAGCACAGGCAAGCTGGAACATCCTCAAGCTTAATACCACGCTTTTTAAAGGTCTCGATAATAACTTTACCGGTCTCTAACTCATACTCGCCTTCAATTTCCTCTTTAGTCATCTGACGAGTGCAAGGAATAGGTCCATAGAAGTAGTCAGCACCTGTGGTGCCTAGAGCAGGGATATCAATACCAGCTTGAGCAAATGAGGTTGCGTTTCTTGAGTGGGTGTGAACTACACCGTTGATCTTTTCAGATGCACGATACAACTCAAGGTGGGTAGGAGTATCTGTTGATGGGTTAAGATCACCTTCAACCTTCTTACCGGTCTTAAGATCAACTACAACCATATCCTCAGGTTTCATTGTTTCATAGTCAACTCCTGAAGGTTTGATTACAACTAATCCTTTTTCTCTATCGATTCCAGATACGTTGCCCCAGGTGAAAGTAACTAGACCATGTTTTGGCAGATCAAGATTTGCTTTACATACAGCCTTTTTTAGATCTTCTAACATATGAAAACTCCGAAAAATTCAACAGAATGCATTTATAAATGCACCTTTAGAAAATAAAACTGTATTTATTATAGGTAAATATTTTTAAAGAAATTTGATCTGCGCAAAATATTTTAAAAATAGTTAACTTATATAAAGATAACTATTTGATATTTAAAGATATTAAATATTACGTAAACGGTTGCAAAATCACTTGATTTTAGTAAAAGTAAAACCGTTTTCTAATAAAACCTTAGGCTCAATTTTCTGATCTGTAAGTAAGAGTTCGCCTCTTTTGTCTAGTTCTAATAACTTTCTAGGGCAGGGGATAGCAATAGGGCAGTGAGGCTTACACAGCGCAATTAGCTTATTTAAAGTTACATAATCGTCAGAACACAGATTTACAGGTCCAGAGATCTTTTTGTTTATGATGAGATTAAAAGCTGACACGATATCATTTAGAAGAATGTAAGGTATGGTGTTGTCTCCTGGCATAAAGTGAGTCTTTGGTAAGAATCTTAAATTCTGTCTTAGTCCTCCACCACGACCTACAACCACTCCAATTCTTGCAAGGCAAATTTTAGAATAGCGGAATGTTGAGTTTTTAGCTAAAGATAAGGCTTTATCTTCGATAGCTTTACAGATACGAGCGTAGTCAGAGTCTCCTAACTCACCTGTTTCATCTGAGGAAATCTTATCTTTATAAATTCCTGTCGCACTTGCCTGAATAAAGAGCTTAGGAGCGCGTAATCTGTACTCATCTAATAAGAGGTCGATGGTATCAATTCTTGATTGTAAGATTTCATCTAATCTATCTTTAGTTAATTTCTTTTTGGCAATAGACTCTCCAGATAGATTGATGATGACATCGACATTTGGAAAATCGTTGTATAGGTTGACGATACTAAAATTTGTTGAACGAAAAGTCTTCTTTAAGAAAGCTGATGTTTTGAATATTGTTTTTATATTTGCGCTATGGGTATAGATAAATACTTGGTGATTTTGTGCTATTAAATTTCGACACAAAGCTCTTCCAATAAAGCCACTACCGCCACATACAAGAATTTTCATAATGATCCTGAAAATAAGAAAGGCAGCGCCAGGCGCTGCCTTCTATGATTACTTTAATAAAGATTACTTAATCTGAGCTGCCTGAATTGCAGTTACAGCGATGGTGTAGATGATATCATCAACTAAAGCACCACGTGACAGATCGTTAACAGGCTTCTTCATACCCTGTAACATAGGTCCAATTGATACTAGACCTGCTGAACGCTGTACAGCCTTGTATACGGTGTTACCGGTTGACAGGCTTGGGAAGATAAATACAGTAGCCTTACCTGCAACAGGTGAGTTAGGAGCCTTCTGAGCTGCAACGTTTGGCATTACAGCAGCATCGTACTGTAGAGGACCATCAACTGCGATATCAGGACGCTTCTGACGAACTAATTCAGTTGCAGCCTTCATTAAATCAACATCAGCACCTTTACCTGAGTTCATGGTTGAGTAGGTAACCATTGCAACCTTAGGATCGATACCGAATGCTTTAGCAGTATCTGCTGACTGAATAGCAATCTCTGATAACTGCTCTGCATCAGGATCAATGTTTAGAGCGCAGTCACCGTAAACGTAAACCTGCTCAGGCATTAACATGAAGAAGATAGCTGAAACTAGCTTTGCACCAGGAGCAGTCTTGATGATCTGTAGAGGAGGTCTGATGGTATTAGCGGTGGTGTGAACTGCACCTGATACTAAGCCGTCTAACTCGTTACGCTCAATCATCATGGTAGCAAGAGCTACGTTATCCTTTAACATCTCAAGAGCAGCTTCAGGGGTCATGCCTTTAGCTTTACGTAACTCAACTAATCTGTCAACGTAGTTCTGACGAACTGCATCAGGATCTACGAACTCTACATTGTCACCTAAGGTTACGCCTTGTTCTTTAGCAACAGCTAAGATCTTATCCTTGTTACCAAATAATACAGGAACTGCGATGTTCTGCTCAGCAACCTTTGCTGCAGCACATACTGTACGTGGCTCATCACCTTCAGGTAGAGCGATCTTCTTGTGAGCTGCACGAGCTAACTCTGTTAACTTGTAACGGAAAGCTGCTGGGCTCATTAAAGGAGTATCAGAAACAGCAAACTGTGATAAGGTCTCAAGAGCCTTCTTATCAAAGTCTTTAGCTGCATTTTCTTTGATGTAGTTTACCTGCTCTGCATCATCCTCACGTAATACAGGTGCAAGATCTGATAATGCCTGAGCTACAGCCCATGATGACTTAGCAGTCTCAATTACAGTAGCACCAGCAACTGAACCTGTAGTACCCTCAGTTAGAATTACAACCTTTGCATTAGTTGAAGTTGGTAACTCGTCAGTTACTAAAACCATCTTGTCATTTGCTTTAGCATTTGACAGGGTAACTTTGAATACACGAGCATTCTCATCACCTGAAGCAACTTTTGCATCTAAGTAATCAGCGATATCTTTAGCACGTGGTGCATAGTAGAACTTGTCATAGTTTACAGTTGCAATGAAGTCTTTTAATGCAGGTTCTTCAACCTTGCATGATGAATCATTGCTGCATGAGCAGTGACCGCAACCTGATAGAACAAGCTTCTTATTGCCAGCAGCGTCTTTAGGAGCTACAGGGTTAATTAAGATGTTACCTAAAACTTTGTTCTTACCTGCGTTACCAAAGTACTGTAAGGTAGCAGCTAAAGCGCTCTTAGCGCACTTGCAGTCGCACTGAACTACAGGAACGATTGAAGCATCGAATGCGTGGCATACATCAGCATTCATCTCATCCTTATCAAAAGGAGTGTCAGTAACGCCTTCAATTACGATAACATCGTAGTTACCGCTGTTCTTTAATAGGTTGTAGTTTGCAACAATCTTTTCTAGAACATCTGATCTATTGCCATTAGCAATCTTTTTAGCAGCGCAGAACTTGTTTAGGCTCTTGTCGTTGCACTCAGTCTTTGAGCAGCTAGCAAAAGGTGAAAATAGGGCAGCTTTAACACCATTGTTGTTTAAAGCCTGAACTAAACCTAAAGATGCAGTATAAATACCAGAAGTCTTTGCTACTGGAACAAGCATTACATTACGAGTCACTTCAATCTCCAAAATGCTTACAATAAAAATAAGAAATCGTTTACAAGAGGGTAGACTCTATCCTTTTGTAATAGACAAAATTATAACATATCTAGGATTAGCAAACTCATGAACATGCGATAGAATACCAAGCGAGCTTATTTATAAAGGTAGTTTATGAACCTAAATTAAGATTGTAATTTGCACTGTTGAACGGTGTTTTGTATAGTATGTGCAGTTTAGATGTGGAGCAGAATATGATTATTTTTAGCAATCTTAACCGCGGTATTGACTATATGAAAAAGTGGCCGTTAGAACCACTGTTAAATCCAGTGTTCAAAGAAAACCGCGTTAAAAGAGCATTGCTTCTAGGTAATAAGATCTTGCCTCCATTTATTGTCTTTATCTTTTTCTGGGGCTTTTATTTAGGCGGTGGCTTTAAAGGTGTTCCTTTCTTGTTTGCAATTGGCTCAATTTTTCCTGTAACCGTAGCCTGTGTTTTGTTTTTACTTTTAATGCCTGTTCAAGGCTATTACTGGTTTTATAAGAGATCAGTTACCCCTTTAAATGAAAAGCAAAAAGCCTTTTACAAGGATACTTGTAAAAAATTAGAACTAGAGCCTTCTATAAATCCAACTATGTATGACTTAGAAACAGTCATAAACAAAGGTATAAATAAGCTAGGAAGAGAGTTTTTAAAGCAGTTGTAGGATAGATCTTTGAGACTGAAAAGAGCTTTTGTAGAACTGAAATATAGAAAAGCTTAGTAGAATTCGCTACTACTTGTTGGCAGTAGCAAATTAACATATCTTAAAAGTGATTATTTCAATTTTTTTGCGCTAACGTCGCAACTCTTACCAGAGAAAATTATTCCATAAGCATAGATTGATGATATATCTTCATTCTCAAGATATGGCTTTGCATAATTCTTATCTTCAATCTGAGCTAAAGCCTCTCTTGCTTTTGCTTTCTTACTTTCAGAAATTGTGTAGGTCTTAATCTCAATGATTACAACCTCATCTTTCTTGTTTCTAAAGATAATATCAGCATAACCATCACCAGACTCATAGTTCGAATGGTATTCAGAGAAAAAGTTCTTTGAGCAGTTTGAGAATAAAACATTTAAATAACCATGATAGTAGTTCTCTTGAGGAGCTTTAGTTGCATTGTCTCTTATAGAGATATAACTTTGTAACAGGTTATAGATAGTATCAGATGCAATCTCAGCTTTCCCTTCAAAGAGGTTATTTGCTAAAGCATCAGCAACGCTGTTAGGAGCTATCTTTGTATTAAATCTGTCTTTTATGTTCTTAGTAAAACAATCTAAAATTTCTAAATTTGGAATTCTTGCAACAATATCTTTATTATTTTCTTTAGCTAATTCTTCTTTTTTTTGTCTGTTCCCAATCAAGAGTTAAATAACCTGTATGCAGAAGTAGTGACCAGAAATCATCGGAATTATGCTCTGACAAAGTGTCATAGTTCATGGAATCGTTTAACTTAAAACTAATAGACTTACCATCAACTAAGTTTTGCATCTTTTGGTTGTCACTGTCGGTT
The DNA here is from genome assembly GCA_002449335.1 of Succinatimonas sp. UBA6849. Lineage (GTDB taxonomy): Bacteria > Pseudomonadota > Gammaproteobacteria > Enterobacterales > Succinivibrionaceae > Succinivibrio. The sequence continues at coordinate 12,480 of DKDL01000045.1, forward strand.
AGATATCCTAAGTACTCTCCTAAGGTACTGTCAGATGAGCTGTTATCCCAGTAGTTGCCAGGTTTAATATCATCTGTGTTACCTGTTTGTTTTAGGCTAAAGTTCTTACTTATAAAGTTAATCACATCCCATGGACAGAACATCTCTTTGTCATAGAACTTATAACCGTCATAGTAATTCTTTACAGTTTGTGAAAAGTCATCAAGTTCATAGTCTTTTAGGATTTTTTGTGTTTCATCTTTGGTAAAACCAATGATGCCTGTATATTGTGGCTCTTGATCTGCTACTGTATTTACGTAAAGGTTATTTACACCTGTAAAGATACTGTTCTTAGCTACCTTTAAACAGCCTGTGAGTATGACTTTACTTATAATTGAGGTATCCTTTTCAGGATCTTTTTGAGGATCTTTTAAGAAGTCCAGAAAAGATGACATTAAGGTAACCATATCTTTATGGTAGCCATGCTCTTGAGCTTTAGCTAAAGGTACATCATACTCATCAATTAAGATATAAACCTGTTTGTTAAAGTGCTTATAGAGCATTAAACTTAAGGATTTAATTGCTGAAGTTACATATGATTGTGCTTC
>DKDL01000046.1:0-188 GCA_002449335.1 Succinatimonas sp. UBA6849
TCCAAACCCAAGCTTTCGTACAGTATTGCTTACAACATAATATCAAAGGCAATATTGTAGTCACATCTTCAAATAGAAGCTTTATGGGAGATGTTGGTCCATATGGCATGTCAAAGTCAGCTGTTAACAATTTTATTCAAGGTTACGCAAGAGAGTTTGTTCTATCAGGTATTAGATGTAATGGTGTA
>DKDL01000046.1:221-4903 GCA_002449335.1 Succinatimonas sp. UBA6849
CTATTAACCAAGTTTCAGTTTCTGGAAATTTGTATAACAGTGGTTCTAGAGGAAAAAGAGTGCTTCTTCCTGATGAAATAGCAGAGGTCATTTGTTTTTTAGCATCTGATATCAGTAAATGTATCACAGGCGCTGTGATTCCATGTGATGAGGGAGATTTTCTAAGATAATATGAGAACTATAAAATCCTTAATCAAAATTATTTATAGCAATTTAAGATATAGTAATAATATTAAAGGCAAAGGTAAGCTTGTTCTGTGCAGTGGAGATTGTTTAAAAATTGATAAAACTGCAAAATTAGAATTGCATGGTAATCTTCATTTAAATAATGATAAAGAGGGAAACAATGGAAGATCTTCAATTCTAAGAATGGATGCCAATTCAATTCTTGACTGTCAGCATTTTACTTTTACATATGGTGCAGATGTAATTTTGTTTAAAAACTCTAAGCTAGTTTTAGGTAATTCATATTTGAATAGCAACTGTAAAATCAGATGCCATAATTTAATCTCAATAGGTGATGGCTGTGTGATATCTCATGACTTTACAGTTATGGACTCTGATGCACATGAGCTTGATGGATCACGTAACACAAATCCTGTTCACATAGGAAATCATGTGTGGATAGGCACAAGAGTTACTATTTTGAATGGTGTTACAGTAGGAGATGGTGCTGTTATTGCTGCAGGCTCTGTAGTAACTAAAAATGTTGCTCCAAATTCTTTAGTAGCAGGCGTTCCTGCAAAATTGATTAAAAGCAAGGTGGAGTGGAAAGTTTAATGAATAGATTTATAAGTCCAGACACTTATGCTGTATGGACAAAAGATCCTGATGTTCGATTTGAAAGTACTTCTGGCGGCGCCTTTACGGAATTTGCAAAGTTTATTTTGTCTCAAGGTGGAGTTGTAATTGGCGCTGCATACAATAATAGAAATACTGTAGAGCACATTGCAATCGAGCATATTGATGATTTATCAAAAATCAGACAATCCAAGTATATTAGTAGTAGTTTAGGTTCGATATACAAGCAGACTAGAGACTATCTTAAGCAGGGCAGATTAGTAGGCTTTTGTGGTGCTCCTTGTCAAATAGCTGGCTTGTATTCTTTTCTAAACAAAGAATATGAAAATCTATTTACTATGGATTTTATCTGCAGAGGAATGAACTCTCCAAAAGCTCTAGTTTCATGGCTAAAAGAGATAGAAGAACAAGAAAACAAAAAAGTAAAAAGAGTCTGGTTTAAATATAAGGTTGGAGGGTGGAAGACATCTCCTAGAAGAACTAGACTTGATTTTAATGATGGTTCTTTCAAAGTCTATTCAGCTGAACAGAATTTGTTTATGCATGCATATTTAAATTCTAATTTATATATAAGACCAAGTTGTTGCAACTGCAGATTTAAAGGTGTGCCTAGAGATAGTGATGTAACATTTGCTGATTTTTGGGGAATTGAAAAAAAGTATGATGATGACAAGGGAACTTCGCTGCTTCTAGTAAACTCAGCTAAAGGTCAACAGTACTTTGAAAAAATAAAAGATGACTTTAATGTATATCCAAAGAGCTTTGATAGTATTGTAAAAGGAAATCCTATGTTCTTTGGCTCAGCAAAGTTACCTGGGGATGCTCATAATTTCCTAAAAGATCTTGATGTAATGAGTTTTTCTTCAGCTCTTAAAAAATATGGTGGATATCCAGTAAAAATCTCATTAGGTAGAAGAATACTAAGAAAAATCAAACGAATTGCTCTAAAATTTCTGTAGTTGTTTCAATGGTTATGAAAGATAAAGAATTTCCAGTTCTCTTTGAGAAAAATGAAGATTGTTGTGGATGTACGGCTTGCGCTGAAAGTTGTCCAAAACATTCTATTGAAATGAAATGTGATGTTGAAGGTTTTGAATACCCTACAATAAATTTTGAAACATGTATCTGTTGTTACAAATGTTTAAAAGTGTGTCCTATCAAGAAAAATAAAAAAGTAGCTAGTGAATAATTTTTTAGTTGGTTTTATGATAAGAGCTTAGGAATACCACAAAAATGTAAATGTACGTCGTTTCAATATCAGTTGCATTTTGTTAGTTTTTCATTTTGCTGATGAGCAGTAAAAATTATGAATATATTCTGACTTATTTGAGTGTTTGATTTTCGATCACTTTTTAAAAGATGTAATTAATGTAACAATTATTTTAAATAAATCAATCTGATAATGTTAATTATGTGAGTTTTGGATCACTTTACAATATTCACATTATCAGTATGTGATACAAAGATCACGCTTAGTACTATAAGCTTGAGAATGTAGTCAACTTAAGTTAAAAGATAGCCATCAATGATGATATTACAGGATCACGACGATGGCAGTACAGTTTGATAACACAGGTGATTTACTTTCAACAGAGCTAGGAAACATAGGACTTACAGCAGCAGGTTTTGATTGCTTTGGCTTAGCACCAGTAATTGAGTTCTGTATTGGTAAGATAGGTTCACATGTAAAGGTAACTCAAAGTGAGTTAGTGAAGCTACTGTGTTGTCAGGTATTGAATGTACCATACCAGTCATTGTACGGAACCTCAGAGTTTTACCGTGGTAAACCTGTAAGAGCTTTAACCGGTAATGAAGAGCTTAATGAAGAAGACATAAACAGGGATGTTCTTTCAAGATTATTAGATGCCATAGCAGACTTTGGACCTGAAAGACAGTTTCTAAGATGTTCAGAAGCTGTAGCGACTAAACTTAAGCTTAAACCTGTTTCAGTACATATAGACTCAACTAGTTTTCACTATGAAGGACAGACCAGAGTTGAAGATGGCTGTGATATCGTACTTGACCATGGATACAGTTGGAAGAGCAAAGACTTACAGTTCCTACACCTGACCATAAGAACGTGCTTTCAAGACCATCATTGATGAGAGTTTATCAGTACCTTGCAAACTCAAATATCAGTCTGACATATTCACCTGGTACAGAGTTTGTAAGATTAACAGGAGTTCCCTTAGATATGCAGCAAATACTGTTATCTATGGGAGAAGAATGGTGCAGATACTATGTAAGTGATACATATCGATCTTATATAGAGTCTGCTGTTTAAATCATGAGCAGAAAAGATCTGGAAAAGTTTATTCACGATATTTACTGCACAATGTCAGATCTATTCCTAGGCACTTCTGTCAAGAGCATGAAACGTAGCAAGGTTTCCACGCTTCTTATGTGCTACACTCATAGAGCCTCCTTTTAAGGAGAATGTCTATAAGAGAAACAGAGGCAGACCTAAGAAAGATGGCAGTAAACCTAAAGAAGTTTTAGACGCTGTAAAAGTTTATGCAACAGTAAGCCTTAATGAAGAAGTTGTAAAACAAGCCATAGAGCAGGAAATGATGTATGTCATTATTACAACCGACACAGAGCGTGATTGGACTATGGCTGAGCTTTTAGGTATTTATAAGAGACAGAGTGTTATTGAGAGAAGTTGGAGAGTATGTAAAGATCCTCGCTTCTTTGTTGACTCGATTTACCTAAAGAAGCCATCAAGAATAGATGCATTACTGTGGCTTATGAGTTTAGCTTTATTAGTTTACTCTGCATTAGAGTATTACTTAAGACACACCATGCAACAGCATGGATTAACAATTAGAAATTTAGAAGGTAAAGGCAGAAACGAAAGACCTACTTTAATGAGATTCTTTCAGTATGTATTTAACAACAATCTTACGATAGTAGGAGCTCCAAATACAGATATACTGCAGATACCTTGGTTTGATGAAGATTTACAGAACATCATCCGATGTTTAGGCTTAGAATGGACTCGCTATTTTAATATTGAGACTTACAGAGACGCTTTTGATCGGATGAGTTTTTAAAAAATGGTTAAATTTGAACGAAGACAAAAATCAGATATTTTTACTGATCGGTGTCGGCTTTAATAATTTCTCTATACTATTTTTTTTATTGCTTAACTCAACTTTTGCATTTGGAATTTAATTCAAACTGCTGATAACAATGCGGTTTAACACTGCATTTGCTCTTTAAAATATGATTTTTGATTATTAAGACGTTTGTGGTAGCTGAATGTACATTTTTATATAGTCAGTAATACCAGAGAACCACTCTGAGATTGCGTTTGATATTACTTCTTTAGGCTTAGCTAATTTACCTTTACAGATACAGCCTGCTGCATCTAAGGTAACAGCTAGATCGTCAATAAGTAGAAGTAATGTTTGCAGAGCTTCAGCAAATGTAATTGCAGTAAGTTCAGAACGGGCATTATAAAAGAGCTCACCAATAGAACGAGGATCATTGTCGTGACGCCTGTTAAACTCCATGAGCTGTAATCTGATATTAGCAATGACCATAAAGGCATTACAGGTATCAAAGTCATGAGCCTTACATTCACTATTTAAGCCCAGATAACTTTTCTGAGCTTTAAAGGCAACTTCAATGGACCATCTTCTACCGTAAAGCTCAATAATTCGCTCAGGAGATAAGTCTATATCAGTACTTACAATGCAGATCCAGTCTGTAGAGTTTCTAGCCTTTACAAAGACAAGCCTTACTTTTAAGTCTTTGTTCGTATAAGCAATGACAGAGGTAATAAGCTTAGCCTTGTTGAGTTTACCTCCATTGATTTCCTTAAGGAGTTCTTTTTGAGAAAAGGATTTAGAACTATCTTTTTCCAGTTTGAACTGAAG
>DKDL01000123.1 GCA_002449335.1 Succinatimonas sp. UBA6849
TTCTCTTGTGAGAAAGTCAAGTTGCAGATAAGATAGTAGAACGATTTGAGAAATATTTTGATGCAATAAATATTGTCTTACATAATTGTCAAAAAGATGAAGATTATTTACCTATTTTAGAAATGTAGATTTAATTCGGAAAATTTCTGTGTAGATAGTTATGACTGTATTTTACAAATAATATTATTGGTGAAAAAATGGAAAAAACTCAATTAGGTGTGTTAAAAGAAATTGAATTAAGAAAAGTGTGGGAACATGAGCAATATGATTTTTCAGATTGGTTAGCTCAAGATGCTAATTTAGCTGTGTTAAGTGATACATTGAATCTTGAGCTCATTGATCCAGAAAAAGAAAAGTTTGTCGGAGACTACAGATGTGACATTGTATGTAAAGATCAACTTACTGGAAAAAATGTCCTAATTGAAAATCAGCTAGAACAGTCAAATCATGATCATCTAGGAAAAATCATTACTTATGCATCAGGTCTTGATACATCAATAGTAATTTGGATAGTAAAAGAGGCAAGACCAGAACACGCAAGTGCTATTGAATGGTTAAATAATCATTCATCTGATGACATTGGTTTCTTTTTGCTTGAAATCCATGCTTATTCGATTGATGATTCAAAACCTGCTCCTTATTTTAAAATTATTGAGCAACCAAATGATTTCGTCAAAACAGTTAAAGAGTTATCAAGTAAAACTGAATTGACTGATACACAGACAAATATTTTTGAGTTCTGGTCTGAGTTCAATTCTGTTTTAGAAAAACTTAACTATCCATTCAGTAAGAGAAAGGCAACAACTTACCCGTGGTATAAAGTTGCACTGGGTAAGACTCAGTGCAATATCAATATTAAATTGGTTAATAGTGATCACAGGATAGAAATTGAAGTGTGCATACAAAAAGACAAGAAATTGTATGATTTCTTTTTAGAGAAAAAAACAGAAATTGAGAGCAAACTAGGGTATGAATTAACTTGGGATAGAAAAGATGATAAGTCATCATCATCTATCTGTGCTTACATTGATGGATTAGATTACGATAATAAAAGTAATTACCAATCCTTGATGGAACAAATCATTACTAAAACTTGTGGAATTAAAAATGTATTTTCAGAACTCGTTGATGTCTATAAAAAGTAAGTAATCAAAGACAAGCTATTCTCTCTTATATATAAACTTATAAATAGCCTTTTGTAGGAATATAGAATGTCCCTAATAGACAATATAAATAAAATTTTAAAAGATGATCTGACGTCTGAATTAAAGAAAGGTTCAGAAGTATCAGTTGTAGCATCTTGTTTTTCTATCTATGCTTTTCAAGAGTTAAAACAAAGTCTAAAAGACATAAAATCTTTTAAATTTATATATTCTTCTCCTACCTTCACTGAATCTGAAGTTCCTAAGGAGTGTAGAGAATTTTATATTCCTAAACAGGATAGAGAGAGTAGCTTATGTGGCTCTTCTTTTGAAATTCGTCTTAAAAATGAGTTAACTCAAAAGGCAATTAGTGAAGAGTGTTCTAAATGGATAGAGCGTAAAGCATCTTTTAAATCAAATAATACTAGCTCTGGTATGCAAGGTTTTATTGTCATAAAGAATGATGACAATACCGTTTCTTATACTCCAATTTCAGGATTTACCACTACAGAACTAGGATGTAGAAAAGGTAAAGATTCATATACCTTTATAAATAAATATGATGGAGAAGCTGAATTCAATACTTTTAATTCTGTATTTAACAGTTTATGGAACAGCCAAGATAAGGTTGTGGATGTTAAAGACAAAGTACTAGAAAGCATTAAAGTAGCTTATACAGATCAATCTCCAGAATTTATTTACTTTTTCGCTCTGTACAATTTATTTAAGGATTACTTAGAAGACAATGCGAATGGAGATAATTTCGCGAATGAATCAACAGGTTTTAAAAATAGCAATGTATGGAACAAGTTGTATTCATTCCAAAAAGATGCTGCTTTAGGAATTATTCATAAACTTGAAAAGTATAACGGATGCATCTTAGCCGACAGTGTAGGTTTGGGTAAAACTTTTACAGCATTATCTGTAATTAAATACTATGAAAGCAGAAATAGAAATGTATTGGTATTGTGTCCCAAAAAATTGGCTGATAACTGGAATACCTACAGAGGAAATTATAAGAATAATCCTCTTTTAAAAGACAGATTGAGATACGATGTTTTATTTCATACTGATGTAGGTAGAACAAAAGGTTTTTCTAACGGCTTTGATTTGAGCAAATTAAATTGGGAAAACTACGATTTAATTGTTATTGATGAATCTCATAACTTCCGTAATGGAGGCACTGCTTATGTAGATGAAGATACTGGTGAAGAAAAACTTAACCGTTACCAGACTCTTCTTTCAAACGTTATCCAAAAAGGTGTAAAAACAAAGGTTTTGATGTTGTCAGCTACACCAGTTAATAATCGATTTAATGATTTGAAAAACCAATTGGCTCTTGCATATTTTGATAGTAAAGAGGAGTTTGAGCAAAAACTTAAAATTAACTTATCAATAGATGATCTATTTAAGCAGGCCCAATTGCAATATAACAATTGGAGCAAGCTTCCTGCTAATGAGAGAACTTCAAGTAATCTTTTAAAAAGATTAAATATCGACTTATTTAGAGTCCTTGATAGTGTAACTATTGCAAGATCAAGAAAGCATATTAGAAAATACTATTCTTCTGAAGATTTAGGAAAATTCCCTGAAAGAGTTCCTCCTTTGTCTTTTTCACCTAAGTTGACTAGTGACGATAGTTTAACTTATGAAGATATATATGACTATCTGAGCATGTTAAACCTAGAAGTATATATACCATCAGCCTTTGTTCTACCAAGTCGCCGTGAGTTTTATGAAAACAAATCAAAGAAAGGTTTATCTCACCAAGGACGAGAGCTTGGCATTAGAAAATTGATGCAAGTTAATCTGTTAAAGAGACTAGAGAGTAGTATTTCTTCATTTAATCTCACCCTAGATAAAGTATATGAGCAAATCGACAGTACTTTATCAATGGTAGATTCATTCTTAAGTAAGTTGTCATCAAATAAAGCTGTATCTGATTTGTCACTAAATGATGATCTAAGTTCATTTAATTACGATTTAGATGAAGAAGATTCTGAATCATATGAGATTACAAAAGGTAAGAAGTTTTCATATCAATTGAGTGATCTTGATTGTCTAACATGGGCAAGAAGATTAAGTGAAGATCTAGATGTTTTAAAAGCTCTAAAAAATAAGCTAAATTCATTGGATTCAAAAAGTGACCTAAAACTACAGTGCTTGAAAGATTTCATTTCACATAAAATCAATAGTAACTTAAATCCTGGCAATAACAAGATATTGATCTTTACAGCATTTGCTGACACAGCAAATTATCTTTATGATGAAATTTCAACTTATGTAAAGGATAATTTTGGTCTAAATGTAGGTTTAATTACAGGCTCAGTTGAAGGTAAGTCTACAGTAAAAGGTTTAAAGTGCGACTTTAATACAGTGTTGACTTGTTTTTCGCCTATTTCAAAAGAAAAGAATAAATTGTTACCAGATAACCATGAAGATATCGATATCTTGATAGGTACTGACTGTATCTCTGAAGGTCAAAATTTACAAGATTGCGATTGTGTGGTTAATTACGATATTCATTGGAATCCAGTAAGAATTATTCAACGCTTTGGTCGTGTAGACCGTTTAGGTAGCAAAAACGAGAAGATCGAACTTGTAAATTTCTGGCCTAATATGAAGTTAGATGAATATATTAAGCTAAAGAATAGGGTATGTAGCCGCATGACCATGACTGCAATTACCTCTACAGGTGATGATCCAATCAATGCTGAAGATGATGGAGATCTTGAATATCGAAGTGCCCAGCTTAAAAAATTAAAGAATGAAGTAGTCGATCTTGAGGACATGGAAGACGGAATTTCCATAACTGATTTAGGTCTAAACGATTTTAGATTGGATTTGCAGGAATTTATCAAAACTCATCCAAACTTAGATAGAACGCCATTAGGATTGAGTGCTGTTACATCTTCAAATTCAGATTGCCCTAAAGGTGTGATCTTTGTACTAAAGAATACATCTAACGAAATTAAACAAAAGAAAAGTAATCAGCTCTATCCATATTACTTAGTCTATGTTGCTGAAGATGGATCAATAGTAAATGATTATGAAAATCCAAAAGCCATCTTGGATAGTTTCAGAATGTTATGTAAAGATAAATCAGATCCTATTGATGCTTTATGTAACCAGTTTGATAAAGAAACTTCTTTTGGAAAAAATATGAAACAATACTCTAATCTTTTATCAAAAAGTATTGAAAACATCTTGGATGTAAAGTCTACTTCTGAAGTTGACAGTTTCTTTGAAATTGGACCTACTTCAGCGTTGTCCTCAAATATCAAAGGATTAGACGACTTTGAGTTAATGTGCTTTTTAGTAGTTAAATAGGTGAATTATGTTTGGATTGCCATCGTCTACTGATTTTGGAAAAAAAATTCCTAAACAAGCTTTTTACGAGAAAGGTGATGTCACATCTGCTGTAAAAAGATTGTTCATAAATTGTGTGGAAAACATAATTTGGCAAAACAAACTTTCGCCTAGCACAGAAAGGCAATCTGGAACATTAGCTGTTTCAAAAGGTAGAGACGTACTTGAAATTGAAGTTATAGAAATAGAGCTAAGAGAAGAAATTAAAAAGCCAGAAGAATTTCTTACAGCGATGGACAAAGCTTCACCACATCATGCTGTTTTTATAACATCGTTAAATGGTATGTCTCAAATTTGGATTGGCTTTAAAAACATCCAGATCTTTGAAAATGTTAAAAAATTTACTGTATCAGATCCTGTATATTTTCATAGTGATTGGAAAGATAGCTCCTTAGTACAATTAAAACTTCAAGGTCTAACCATTGATGAGATCTATGAAAATCTTATTAGATCATTAGATCCTAAACTATTTTCAAAGAGAACAGATGAATCTTTAAAAGACTGTATATCAAGATACACAAAATTTAAATCTTTAGACGAAGAACGCTCAAATCTTAGAAAAAAGATGGCTAAAGAAATTCAGACCAATCGAAAGGTAGACATAAAAGAACAGATTAAACAGTTAAATTCTCAAATAGAAGAATTAGAAAAATAAAGGAATCTAACATGACCGAATTAAATAAATTACATATGAAAA
>DKDL01000071.1:0-137 GCA_002449335.1 Succinatimonas sp. UBA6849
GTCTCTGATAGCTGTTCAGCAGACATTTCTCCTAGACCCTTGTAACGTTGGATCTTAACTCCAGAGAATCCTTCTTTCATAAGCACTTCATAAGCCTGATGGAAGTTTTTAACAGGAATTTGTCTTGAACCAACCTG
>DKDL01000071.1:168-962 GCA_002449335.1 Succinatimonas sp. UBA6849
TACCGTCATTCTCAATTAGTCCATTTACCTTTGAATTCATGTCTTTCAACATAGAATAGTCAATTGACTTATAGAAAGCATCATCTAATAAATACTTATGATCAATTCCATGAACATGTTGAACAATCAATGGATAGTAAAGATTTGTAACAGGATCATGCTTAACTTCGGCTTTGAAGAACACACCCTCTGAAGCATTAGAAGGTAGCTGTTTGATAAAGCCTTCAGTCCATACCTTTACAGCTGATTCACTAGACATCTGGTCTTCTGTGAGTAGCTTATAATACATAATGTTAAGAACAACGTCTTTTTGAATATTTTGAGTCAGCTTAGGCATTCTTGACATTACTTTATTGTAATCATTAAAGAGGCTCTCTAATGGCATACCAGAGATAGGAGCTGCCTCTTTATTAACAAATATTGAACCAGAGTTAATAGCCATATTTGTCTTATACTGTAAAGCCTCTTTATCAGACAGAACATAGTTTACTTGCTTACCTTTTTCATATTTATATAAAGGAGGCTGAGCAACGTAAACATAACCTCTTTCAATCAGTTCTGGCATATGACGATAGAAGAAAGTCAGTAATAGAATACGAATATGAGCACCGTCAACATCAGCATCAGTCATAATGATGACATTGTGATATCTAAACTTCTCTGGATTATAGTCATCTTTACCGATACCACACTCAAATGCACTTACTAGAGTACCGATCTGCTGAGAATCAATAACTCTGTCAAAACGAGCCTTTTGAACGTTTAAGATCTTACCTCTTAATGGAAGAATAGCC
>DKDL01000071.1:1002-5736 GCA_002449335.1 Succinatimonas sp. UBA6849
ACCACCAGCTGAGTCACCCTCTACCAAGAATATTTCAGCTAATGCAGGATCTTTTTCACGGCACTTAACTAACTTATCAGGTGCAATATTTAAATCTAAACCACCTTTCTTACGTGATAAGTCACGAGCCTTTCTCATAGCTTCACGTACGCGAGCAGTTTCGATAATTTTTGAACAGATAAATTCAGCATCCTTAGGATTTTCTTGTAAGAAATAACCTAAGTTTTCACTTACTGAAGAAGCTACAGCTTGAGCTGCCTCTGAAGATACTAACTTATCCTTAGTCTGTGAAGAGAACTTAGGATCTGGCATCTTTACAGAGATAACTGCAGTTAAACCTTCACGAGCATCATCACCACTAGTAGAAACCTTAGACTTCTTGTTGTAGCCCTGTTTCTCTAGGTAATTAGTAAATGTAGAAGTTATAGCTCTCTTGAAACCAGCTAAGTGAGTACCACCATCTTTTTGAGGAACATTATTAGTAAAGCAATAAACGTTTTCTGTATAAGCATCAGTCCATTGCATACCAACTTCAACAGTTATGTTTCCTTCGCATTTCTTAGTGAAGTGAATAACTTTCTGATTTAATGGTGTCTTATTCTTATTTAAGAATGTAATAAACTCACCAATACCACCTTCATGGTGGAATACTTCCTGTTTAGGAGGTGTTTCTCTTAAATCAGTTAGAGTGATCTTAATACCTGAGTTTAAGAATGAGAGTTCTCTTAAACGTTTAGCTAATACATTGTAATCAAAGATAGTCTTTGTAAAGATTGATGGAGATGGCCAGAATCTTACCTTAGTACCAGTTTCATCTGAATCACCAATCTGATGAAGCGGAGCCTCAGGCTTACCGCCATCTAAATAAATCTGCTGCCAGATGTGACCTTCTCTTCTAATAGTAAGTTCTAGCTTATCAGATAAAGCATTAACAACAGAGATACCTACACCGTGCAAACCACCAGATACTTTGTAAGAATTAGAATCAAACTTACCGCCAGCATGCAACACAGTCATAACAACTTCAGCTGCTGAAACATGCTCTTCAGGGTGAATAGCAACAGGAATACCACGTCCGTTATCAGTACATGATACTGATTCATCTTCGTGGATAGTTACTTCAATATGGTTACAGAAACCAGCTAGAGCCTCATCGATTGAGTTATCAACTGCCTCAAATACCATATGATGTAAACCTGAACCATCGTCAGTGTCACCGATATACATACCAGGACGTTTACGCACAGCCTCTAGACCGTGTAAAACTTTAATACTGGAAGTACCATAATCATTGTTATTTTCTGCTGACATTTGTTCCTCTGTATGTAATTAAGGCTCTATAGATTCTTCAATATTGATAAAAGAATTTTCAGAACAACTTGGAATTTCTAAGTTCTTTGTAATATTTGTCAAAAAAACTTGGCTATCACATTCTTTAAGTTCATTAAGCAATAACATTCTAGAATTAGCATCAAGTTCAGAACTTAAGTCATCAATTAGATATATGCAATTTTTTCCTACTTGGTGTTTTAACAGATAACCTTGAGAAAGTCTCATTGCACAAACTAGTAATTTTAATTGTCCTCTAGACAGGGTTTCACTAGCAGAAAAATTATTACATTTAATTCTTAATTCTGCCCTGTGACAACCATAAAAAGTATACCCTAAAACTCTATCTTTTTCAATATTTAAGTTAAGTACAGACCGCAACTGTAAGCCATTTTCCCAGCCTTTTGAGAATAAAATTTCAAACTCAAATTGAGGTAAAAATGCACTTAATTTTTGCAAAAGAATTGGTTTTAAAAGATCGATGTAATGTTCACGAAAAGTTGTAATTTCTTCACTAACTTTTGATAACTCATCATCCCAAAATTGGATACTTTCTATAGGATCTCTTCTCTTTAACATTGAATTACGCTGAGATAAGAGCTTTTTATATCTATACCAGCAATCTTTGAAGTTAGGAAAAGAGTAATAAGCGCCCCAATCAATGAAATTACGCCTATATTCAGGACCACCTAAGATTAGGTCTATTCCCTGTGGATGAATTACCTGTACAGAGATTTTATCTACCAAATCAACTAATCTTGTACTCGTATCAGAATTAATAGATATCTCAAGATTCTGATTGCGATTTCTGTAACGGCATATACCGATTCTGTCAGATAAGTTACCACTGTCTCTTACAACATCAGCTGAAATTGCAAAGAAAGGCTGACCTTCTCTAATTAGAGATTGAAAACGAGAATCTCTAAATGATCTTCCATATCCTAAATAGGAGATTGCTTCTAATAGAGAAGTTTTACCTGAACCATTTTTTCCATATATAACGTTAAAAAGGTTTGACGGTTCAATGTCTAATGAAGAGATATTGCGGTAGTTTAAAATTCTTAGGTGAGATATTTTCATGAAGGTAAAAAGGTAGCTTTAATGAAAGCTACCTTCTCATTAAAGTTAAACCACAACTTTACTAATAATATAGCTTGCTTTTACGCCTTGCTCATTAACTTCAGTTTCTGGCTTAATTAAAACATGAATCATAGGCTGACTAAAGCAGAAGAGTACGTTATTAGTCTTAATTACACCTAAAACTTCTCTTACATACTGAGCATTTAGTGAAATCTCAATATTGGCTTGAGCATCAGGTAAAGCCAAAGATGCTGTAGCAACTTCATGCTCTGAGTTTTCAGATCTTAAAGTAACCTGACCACCACCAAAGGTAAAGGTAACACCATTTACTCTCTTTGAAGATAATACAGAAACCTGTTTAATTAGGTTTGTAAAAGTATCCTTTGGAATAGAAATGATTGAATCGATAGTCTTTGGAATAACTGATCTTACATTAGGATATCCACAGTTAATCAATTTAGAATTCATCTTGTAATTGTTGCAAGAAGTCTGAACAGCATTCTTGGTAAAAGATAAGGTAACATCAGAGTCAGCATCTTCATTTACAATCTTTGCTAACTGAGAAGCACATCTCTTAGTTAGGATTACACCAAAAGGCTCAGCCTCTGTTGATGGATTATCTAGTTGAGTCTCTAGGATAGCCATTCTGTGACCATCAGATGTAAAGATCTCTAACTTTGAACCGTTTACCTCAAAACGAACACCTTTTAAGTAATCTCTGAAGTCTTCGTTTGAAACGCACAACAGACATGAATCAATGATTGATTTTAACTGTTTCTGCTTTAATACAATGGTGTGCTCAATATCTTCCATTTCAAATGAAGGGAAATCAATTGAAGATCTTGTACGAATTTCAAAGTTAGTACTGCCATTTGAAAGAACTAATAAGTTGTTCTGCTCATCTAACTCAAAGTCAACTAAATTGTTCTGGTCAAGATTAGACAGTGTTTCTTTTAGCTTATTAGCATTAACAGTAATTTCACCTTCAGACACAACATCTGTTAATGGAATTTCAGTCTGAAGCTCAATATTGTAATTGGTAGCCTTTAAAACAAGAATTGAATCAGCAACTTTAATAAGGATATTTTGTGTAATGTCATCTTTATTAGTTGAAGAACCAGCAATACTTGCAATTTCAGATAACTGTTTGCTGATTGATGACAGCAATACGCTAAACTTCATAATTAAATCTCCTGATTGTTTTAATTCTTCTTAAGAGAAAGGATCAACTTCTGATAAAGAGAATTCATATCTTTATCTTTTGCTTTCCATTCTTCAACTCTTGCAATAGCAGCTAATACAGAAGAGTGATCTTTGTTAAAGGCTCTTCCTAAATCACTGCTTGATAATGTAGGTATAAGTTCATGAGCTAAAGCAATAGCAAATGAACGAGCTTGAGAGATATTCTTCTTTCTTGAAGCAGATTCTAAGGATTCAACAGTGACTTCAAATTCTTTGGCAACTCTGTCCTTAATGCTATCAACAGTAGTGTTATTACTGGTTTTATTAACTAAGTTAGACAGACTTTTTACTGCTTCATCATAAGTAATCATACTGCCTTTTAATTCAACATGAGACTTTAAGGTCTTAATAGCACCTTCAATCTCACGAACACTTGATCTGATGTTTGTAGCAATATAATCAACAACAGAATCCGGCAATTCAAAGTTTAGTTCTTTACACTTTCTTAGAATAATAGCAGTTCTTGTCTCAGAGCTAGGTGGATAAATTTCACTACAGATACCAGAACCAAATCTTGTAACTAATCTTTCAGAGAAGTTCTTTAAATTACCAGGAGCTACATCTGACGCTAAGATTAGCTGTTTACCTTTGATATCCAAGAAATTTGCAATAATATCAAAGAAAGTATCTCTAGCCTTATCGCCTTTAGTCAAACTCTGAATGTCATCCATTATGAATACGTCATACTGGGTAAACATATCTTGGAAATGAACCTGCTGAGGAGCGAAAGAAGACTTTTGAGACATAGAGTCTACATATTTTCTAATAAATTCTTCAGCTCTAATATAGATAACAGATACATTTGGCTTAGTTTGGCGGATCTTATTAGCAATAGCCCATAAAATGTGTGTTTTACCTAAACCAGAACCACCATAAATATAAAACGGATTGAAGTTATCTGAACCTGGAGTTTCAGCAATTCTCATAGCAGCTGCGATAGCAATCTTATTCTCAGGATCAGTAATGTAATTATCAAAAGTCTTTTTAGGATCGATATGATCAGTAAATTTTGCTCTAGGAACATTGTTACGATTTGGCTGTCCCATAAAAGACTGAGGTGCATTGTTTTGCGCCATATAGGTC
>DKDL01000044.1 GCA_002449335.1 Succinatimonas sp. UBA6849
TTGTTCCTTGTCACCATATAGATCTTATGCTCTACCTTACAGAAAACGACATCGCAATACAGCCTTTGAGCGCTGCTCTTGAAACACCGCTTTTGCGCTCACTTTTAGAGGATAAACTACACACAAATGATAAGTTACAGATGATCCTGCGCATTGGATATGTTGATGACTATGGCAAAAACTACAGAATTAGACGTGATTTAAAAGATTATCTTCAAATAGAGTCTTCACAGTAAGCATAGCTACTGTTACACTCACGGAATAACCATAAGGATCCACCAACATGGCAAGACGTAAAAAAGAACCGCAAAGTGTACATCGCAAGGCAATAGCTTTGGTCGCTCAAGAGCTTTTTTTACAAAAAGGAATTGAACACACCAGCATGGACGATATAGCCAAAAGCTCAGGCTATAGTAAGGCTACCTTATATGTATACTTTAAGAGTAAAGAGATTTTAGTCTCTTACTTAGTACTACAGAGCATGCAAACCTTGTATAACTTTGTACAAAAAGCTCTTATAGAGAATAGCTCCTACAAAGACCGCTTCTTTGGAATTTGCAACTCTTTATATGAGTACAAAAAACTCTACCCTCTGTATTTCTCATTGGTTCTCAAGACCATAAGATTTGACGAACACTGCGATAACTTTTTACCGGAGGAGAAGGAAACCTTTGAAGTAGGTGAAAAGATCAACGCAATGATCTATGAATTTATTGATAAAGGCATTAAAGATAATGAATTCAGATCTGATCTTAAGATCATGCCTACCATTCTCTCTATCTGGGCTATGATTTCAGGTCTTATTGAGTTAGCCTCTAATAAAGAGGAGTACTTAAAAACCATCATTAAAGTTGATAAAAACGAGTTTTTACAAAACGGCTTTACGCTTTTGTACGAGTCAGTTAAAGCAAAATAGCTAATCACAAACGCTGTTTAAAAAGCACTGCTCCATTACTTTTCTTTTTCTCTTAAAGCTCAAGATAAAAAAAATGGGAGGCTTACGCCTCCCTATAGATGATTATCAAACAAGTTAGTTTATATAAAGTTGTAAACTACTCTATTACCACCAAGCTTCAGCCTGGATACCGAACATGTAGTTATCCTGGTAGTACTTGTCACCGTCTGCGTTGCGGATACCCTTAGTCCAGTTAGCATCGGTCTTATCCCAATCGCTTGCATGTAAATATGTTACATAGAAGCGTAACTCAGGACGTGAGAAGATGTCAGCAGTAGGAGCAATAGCATATGCTAAGGTGTACTTCTGCTGTCTCTCTAGGACCTTGTCGTGACCTGCGTACTTGGTGTGATTCCAGTAAGCACCAACTTCAGCTAATAACCTGGTGTACTTGGTTAACTGATAGCTAGGACGTACAACAACTCTGAAGCTGTCTTTACGATCAACTACTGTGTAATCAGTATCTGATGCCTTTGTATACTTAGCAGTTAGATCGCCCTTTTGACCATAGAATGAAGTGCTATTGATATAGTCTTCATTAACGTGAGTCTCAACGCCATATGCAACAACATGTAACATGCTTAAGTTTTCACAGATTGAAGTTACACCTGTGTTGATGATGTTAAGACCTTTAGCATTGTCTGAATTGTTCCAGAAGTCCATCCATAAATCACCAATATCAATTGCATGGTGAGCTAGACCACCGGTTGTATACTGAACAATAGTCTTGTTCCAGCCACCGTTGAAACTCTGAGAGAACTGAGCTGTTGCCATGTATGCATCGCCGTGGTTGAACTGACCATTGTAACCATCATAGAAATAAACTTTACCATTACGATCATCTGCTTCACCCTTCTTTGGCATTGCATAGGTGAAACCAAACTCAGTCCAAGCTCCATCCCAAGGAGCCCAGCCTGCGTAACGAGCATCTAAATAGTTAACATTGATTGACTTGGTCTGCTTGTACAACTTGTAATCGCGATTACTTTCAGTAACCCAATCCCATTCATTCCAGTTTGGCTCATCATATCTGTACTGGAATCCTTCAGCGTCATTACGGGTCCAAGCTAAAGATAACTTACCAGGACCGACCTGTAAGTACTCAAGACCGCCACCTAAGCCAGATACGTTATAGTATTTAACATCGATCTGATGTAAATCTTCACGCTGATAGTGACGCTTACCGCCCCAAACTACAGCATCAGGATCATTAGGAATTAAACCTTTAATCTGAACATTTAACTGCTCTAAATCAGTGTCAGTTTTCTCACCGCGGCCGATACCATCGTTGTATAAAGCAAACATAGTTTCACCACGGATTGATAAATCGTCAGATTCAAAAACATTTGCGCCTAAGCCAATATCAGACCAAACATCTGATTCGTTACCTAAACGACCTAAGAAATTCTTGTTCTGTGTGAACTGTCCACCATCACGAGATGAACCTACACTAGCACGGAAATAAGTACCAGAAAAGTCTACAGAAGGAGCAGCAGAAGCTGTCATAGATGCAACAGCAACGCATGCAGCAAGCATAGTTAATTTTTTCATAAATTTTTTCCTAAGTTATGTTTGACTAATAAATGCGAATGTTTTGTTATACGTTCACATTGACATAAATCATAGGTTATTAATATTTTCTTTTAAAGATTACATTCATTAAAATTCGATCGACATCAAAATATTTTTAATATTTTAAACATAAAAATGTGAGCGTATTTCTTTTAAAATCGTCTCTCATTCCTTTGTTTATAAGGAAGAATTAGCTTTTTGTGAGTTATATGAGTTTTTTGTTATGTTTGTTGAATTTTTAATACAAGTCGATGAATATTGTATAAAAACGTTCATACAAAATGAGATATACTAGACATACGAACGATGAAGCTCAACAGAGAATTACTATTACAAAATTAACTGGATAATAAATATAAAAATGGATACTAAGAACAGAAAAGTCACCATGAAAGATGTGGCTGAGAAGGCCGGTGTTTCATATCAAACCGTCTCAAGAGTTTTAAACAACTCCTGTAATGTCTCATCAGCTACCAAAGATAAGATTGAAAATGCCATTGCTGAATTAAAGTATGTGCCTAATCTTTTAGCTCAGCAACTGGCTAAAAAAGAGGTTAATACCTTAGGTATCATCAGTACAGCTCTGCTCTCCCAAGCATCAGTTGATGTTGCTTCATTAGTACGTAAATATGCCCTTGAAAAAGGTTATTCAATTGCCATTAATCTTATTGGTAAAAACGACTATGAGAGTGTCGAATCTTCAATTTTAGAGCTTAAAAGTCAGTTAGTTTCAAAGGTAGTCATCAACGTACCTATGGATTCTCAGGATGCGATAAATCTTACACAAAACAATCCTGATATGCAGATCCTCTTTGTCGACGTTGATCCGTACTGCCCAGTTTTTAATGTGACCTTTAATCCTGCTGACGGAACTCTCTTCTCAGTATCTCATCTAAGAGAGTTAGGTCATAAAAAGATTGCCCTTTTAGCAGGTCCTGAGGGAGTATCCTCAGCAGATTCACGTCTTAAATGCTGGAGAGAAGGCATAAAGATCAATAACCTTGAGGAAGTATGCCTTGAAAGAGGTGACTGGACTGCTCAAAGCGGTTACATCGCAACTGTAAAGATGCTGCGTGACCACCATGACTTTACAGCTATTTTAGTAGGTAATGATCAGATGGCTCTAGGTGCTATCAGTGCACTTACTCAAAACCATAAGAATGTACCAGATGACATCTCTGTTATCGGTTATGACGATTATGTTGACAGTGCTTACTACCTGCCTCCACTGACCTCAGTACATTTAGACAGAGATCTGCAGTGTAGCCTCGCTGTTGAAAAACTTACAAATCCTGATGAACCAAAAGTATCATCAGTGCTGCCTACTACACTGATTGTCAGAAAATCATCAGGCAAAGTAAGAGAATCAAAACAGGATCTTAAGACACTGGCTAATAAGTTACGTGAAGTAGCTTCAGCGCTGGAGCAAAGTGAAAACGCTCAATAGCTTATAGAATTACATGAAGCGCTTTCTTCTTGATAAAAAAGCTATGGAATAGGATCCATAGCTTTTTTTTGGAGAAGTACTTAATTGTGACATCAGCCTTTATAAGGATTCTGGACTATTAAACCTCTCAACTTGCGCTGATGTCATCTTTACTACATCTGTGATCTGAAAGCTTCAATCTGCTGATTGATTAACTTAACAGCGTCATCTAAAGCTGATTTAACATCCTGCTTGCCTACTAAACACAGTTGCAGACTTGAATCCATTGGTACCCAAACCTCAGCCATTTCAGGAATTGATGGCATTGGATATGATCTTAAAGCCTGCTTTGCAAAAGCTGAAGCGATCTCATTGTTCTTAATAATAGGATCATCTAGCACTGACTTTAATGGAGGGATCTCTGTAGTAGTTTCAAAACGGATCTTGGCGTACTTTGGCTGATTTGCAAAGTTAATGAACTTCTGAGCTAACTCCTGGTTTTTAGTCCAATGAGAAATCACATAGCCACGTACACCCATAAATGAGGTCATATCCTTACCGTTAGGCATCTTTGGTAGAGGTACTACACCAAAGTTAATACCTGATTTCTGATATGGTTCAACCACCCATGGACCATTGATTACAGCAGCAGCTTTGCCTTCTGTAAATAATGAGTCAATTGCATTTAAACCATTCTGCCCCATAATGCCTACAGGGAATAAACCGTCTTTATAGAACTTTGAAATGTACTCAGTAGCCTGTACAGCGCCTTCATTGTTAAAGCCTACATCCTCTGCGTTGTAGTTACCGGTTGCATCTTTTCCAAAGACATAAGCACCATATGGCTCTAGAGCAGAGATTGCGTAATAGATCTCGTCAAACTTGGCTAATAAACCTAACTTACCTTCAGCAACTCGTTTTGATGAGTATGCATAGTAGTCATCCATAGTTCTTAATGGTTCTTTTAAGATGTCTTTGTTATAGAAAAGACCTAAAGTTTCAATTACCTTAGGAATACCATACAGTTTCTGATCCTGAGTGAATGCATCAATAGATTGTGGCAGGTAATCGTCAGTTTTAGTCAAATTAGTATCAATTGGGTTGATTAGACCTTGTACCACTGCAGAACCTAACTGATCGTTTGGAATTAGCATCACATCAGCGCCGATACCAGCAGGACCATCTAAGCGGATCTTTTCTAGCTGTAAGGTATAGCGCATCTCAACAATGTTTACCTTGACACCGGTTTCTTTTTCAAAGTCTTTGGCTGCCTGCTCAATACCCTTACCCTTTTGCAGATCTTCCCAAACTGTAATTTGCTCTGCCGCATTTACAGCAGTAGACAGACATAGGACTGAACTTACAACTAATGATAGTTTTGAGAATAATTTCATAACTGATTTTTCCCTAGGTTGTTTGATTAATGTTTGTTTAAATCTTTGTTTAAAATCTTTGTTTAATTTAACAAAAGCGCATTCCATCCGATATGTATGCGTTTTCATTGCTTATGAGTATAAATTATTAAACCTGATGTTGTAGCATAATTAACAGGATTTGTGATAAAACACCCAATATTTATTAAAATTCACATTATTTATTACATTTTTATGAGTAATAACAATCAAATGCAAAAATTATGCTTTATTTTCAAGAAGTAAGTTTCGTAAGACAAAATAAGACTTGTAACATTTTCTAACCTTGTAACATTTTATATCGAGTTGCATCTGTATAAAGTCGCAACTGTATAAATTCGCACCTAATTAGAAAACATCACTAAAGAGACTGTGGGTAAAAACAGTCACCTCAGGACAGGCAAAAAGCCCTAGTCTGTTTTCGAGAGTTTAAAACAGACTAGGAAGATGAATAATTGATGAAAAAAAACAAATATCAATTATTATGGGATCTTGTGACTAAATCTGATTCTTCTGGCGCTGCTCCTCGTTGGCATAAATACGCTCATCCTTGTCATTAAAGAGCATGATATTCTTAATTAGAGTTGATACCTGAGTCTTCTGACGAGCAGGAGCCTGTACGTCACCTGGCAGAATTACCTTAAAGTTATCCTGACCACAGCAGGTACCATAAACATAGGTATTGTTACCTAAACGCTCTACAACATCTGAATCAAAGTTTAGAGTTACACCAGGCTCTCCACCTAAAACTTCAAGTGACTTCTGAACAGGTCCAATGCAGATATATTCAGGACGAATACCTACAGTTACCTTATCGCCTGCCTTTACACCTTCAGTTAATGCAGGAACTTTTACATCCTGACCATCTAAAGCTACATGAGCAAAGCCTGGCTCTACCTTTGAAATAGTTGTTGATATGAAGTTCATCTTAGGTGAGCCAATAAAGCCTGCTACGAACTTGTTGCATGGGTTGTAGTACAGATCCATAGGAGCACCTACCTGCTCTACCTTACCAAAGTTCATTACTACGATCTTGTCAGCTAAGGTCATTGCTTCTACCTGATCATGTGTTACATATACCATGGTAGTCTTCATGTCATGGTGCATTCTGGCAATGTGCAGACGCATCTCCACTCTTAACTCCGCATCAAGATTTGATAATGGCTCATCGAAAGTGAATACCTTAGGTTTTCTTACAATCGCACGACCGATAGCCACACGCTGTCTCTGACCACCAGATAACTGCTTAGGCTTTCTGTCTAACAGGTGCTCAATCTGCAGAGCTTTTGCTACTTCATGAACCTCGCGTTCAATCTCTGCTTTTGGTACTTTATGGATCTTAAGTGAGTAAGCCATGTTCTCAGCAACTGTCATATGTGGATATAGAGCATATGACTGGAACACCATAGCCACACCACGATCAGCTGGTGTTACATCATTAACAACTTCGTTATCAATTAACAGTTCACCATCAGTGATTTCCTCGAGGCCAGCAATCATTCTTAACATGGTTGACTTACCACAGCCAGAAGGTCCAACAAAGACAGTTAACTCACCATCTTCAATACGTAGATTGATATTCTTTAAAGTAACTACATTGCCGTAAGCCTTGGTTACATTTCTCAATTCGATACTTGCCATCTAATAACTCTCCGATGAACTGTTTGTTTATAGCTTCTACAATAAATGTAAATCTGTATCATGTATTCTTTTATCATGTAATTTGTATGTTTTTATACATGAGTTAAACATGATTTGATATTAAATATACATTTCTTTTTACAACTCATGATTATTTTTATACATTTTTGTGATAAACC
The DNA here is from genome assembly GCA_002449335.1 of Succinatimonas sp. UBA6849. Lineage (GTDB taxonomy): Bacteria > Pseudomonadota > Gammaproteobacteria > Enterobacterales > Succinivibrionaceae > Succinivibrio. Next base: position 7,186 of record DKDL01000044.1, read on the forward strand.
TCAAGTAAATTACATCATATTGTGTATTTTAATTCATTTACATACTACCTTATATAAAAAGCATAAATTACCTATTCGTTAATTTATTCTTAATTTAATAGACACACTCAGCACAACAAAATGTATAGCGTTCACATACAGGAGTTATTATGACCAACTTATCTAAATTAGCCTTAGCTTTAGGTTTAACCCTAGCATCAGGCATTGCAGCAGCTCAGACCCAGCTTAACGTTTGGGAGGATATCCAAAAGTCAAAAGGTATCACACAGGCTGTAGCAGACTTTGAAAAAGAGTTCGATGTTAAAGTAAACATTCAGGAAATGCCTTATACACAGCAGATTGAAAAACTGCGTTTAGACGGTCCTGCTGGCATTGGTCCTGATGTAATGGTTATTCCTCATGATCAGTTAGGTGCTGCTGTTGTTCAGAATCTAATTACTCCTGTAAAGTCAATGCAGGAAAATGCTGACAAATATATCAATTCAGCAATTTCAGCTTTCACAGCAAACGGTCAGATCTACGGTGTACCAAAGGTTGTAGAAACAGTTGTGATGTTCTACAACAAAGAAATGATTAAAAAGCCTTTTGAAACCTTTGACGAGTACTACAAGTACTCAAAAGAGCACACCAAAGACGGTAACTTCGGTTTATTAGCCAAGTTTGACTCAATCTACTACGCATACGGCGCTCTAGCTCCATATGGCGCTTATGTATTCAAGCGTGATGCAGAGGGTAATTATGATGCCGAGGATGTAGGTCTGTCAAATGAGGGTGCTGTAGAAGGCGTAGAGTACATCAAGAAGTTCTACACTGAAGGTTTATTCCCTGCAGGTATCATCGGTGACAATGGCATCAATGCTATTGACTCTCTATTTACCGAGAAGAAAGCAGCTGCCGTTATCAACGGCCCATGGGCTGTTGAGCCATATACAAAAGCAGGTGTTGATTTTGGTGTAGTACCACTACCAAAATTACCTAACGGCAAAGATATGAGCTCATTTATGGGTGTTAAAGGTTATGTAATCTCATCATGGGCAAAAGATCATGATTTAGCAGAGAAGTTCATCAATTACATCAACCAGCCTAAGTATGCTGCAATCCGCTTTAAGGAAACCATGGAGATCCCTCCTATTAAGGAAGTTATGGCAGACTCTATCATTCAGGACAATGCAATTGCTTCAGCTATTGCAACACAGGCATCCCGTGCAACTCCAATGCCTTCAATTCCTGAGATGTCAGAAGTCTGGGGCCCTATCGATGCAGCACTACAGTTAAGTGTAACCGGTAAACAGGATGTTAAATCTGCTCTACAGGGAGCTACCGATCATATCCACAATCAGATCGAAGCATTCCGTTCAGGCATGTAATTTACAAAAATTAACTCAAGGGCAGTTTATCTGCCCTTATAAAAACAATCTAACTTATAACATTTAATAAAACAATTGGTGGTCGAAGTGGAAGTTGTCAATACTAGTAAAGGGAATGTCAATGCAACTCATCATGCATTAACAGCTCTCATTTTAGGCATTATTCCAGGTGGCGGTCAGTTCTATAACCGTCAATGGGTAAAAGGTCTTATCTTTTTTATCTTTTTAGTAAGCTTCTTTTCTTGCTCTAAAGATTTAGTATCTCACGGTCTGTGGGGATTGGTCACCTTAGGTGAACAGGTACCTCGTGATAACTCTATCTTCTTATTAGCAGAAGGTATTATCACCGTTTTAATGGTGATCTTAGCTTTAGCACTATGGGGCGTATCCTTACATGATGCCTACGAGTGCGGTAAGAGAAGAGATGAGGGTAAAGCTTTATACTCAGTTCGTCGCCAATACAAGAACCTTTTAGATAACGGTTTCCCATACTTAATGATTGCTCCTGGCTTTATCATTTTAGTATTCGTAGTTATCTTCCCAATTATTTTCGGTTTTGCAATTGCCTTTACCAACTACAACCTTTATAACGCACCTCCAGCTAAATTAGTACACTGGGTAGGCTTTAAGATCTTTGAGAACATCTTCTCCTTAAAGTTATGGCGTAACACTTTCTTTGATGTATTACAGTGGACTGTAGTTTGGACAGTTTTAGCTACTACCTTACAGTGTTCTGTTGGTGTATTACTGGCTATCTTAGTAAACCAGAAAGACTTACGTTTTAGAGGCATTGTAAGAACCATCTTCATTTTACCTTGGGCAGTACCTGGTTTCGTAACCATCTTGGTATTTGCTGGTATGTTCAACGACAGCTTTGGTGTTATCAACAACTCAATTCTGCCTATGTTTGGCATTGAGCCTAAAGCCTGGATGACAGATCCTTTCTGGACTAAGACTGCTTTAATCATGATGCAGACCTGGTTAGGATTCCCATTTGTATTTGCTATGACCACAGGCGTACTACAGGCAATCCCAGAGGATCTGTATGAAGCAGCTACTATGGATGGCGCAAGCTCATTTACCAAGCTGCGTACTATCACTCTACCATTAGTGCTGTACTCCATTGCTCCAATTATCATTACTCAGTACACCTTTAACTTTAACAACTTCAACATCATTTACCTGTTCAACAATGGTGGTCCTGCTGTTCCTGGTTCAAACGCAGGTGGTACTGATATCTTAGTATCATGGATTTATAAGTTAACCATGAGCTCTTCACAGTACTCTGTAGCAGCTGCAATCACCATTCTACTGTCAATCTTTGTAGTAGGTATCGCTCTATGGCAGTTCAGAAGATCAAGTGCTTTCAAGAATGATGAGATGATGTAAGAGGAATAAAAAATGGTTAAAAGCAGTATTAAACGTCAGACTCATATAAGACTAGGTTTAACCTGGCTCGTTATTGGCTTTGTAAGCTTGCTCATTACCTATCCATTAGTATGGACAGTAGGTGCATCACTAAATCCTGGTAACAGCTTAATGAGCTCATCAATTATTCCAAAGAATATTTCTTTTGAGCACTACGCTGCCCTGTTTAACGGTCAGGTAGATTATGTAACCTGGTACTGGAACTCCATGAAGATCAGTTTCTTTACCATGGTCTTAACTTTAATCTTTGTAAGCTTTACCGCCTACTCATTCTCACGCTTCCGTTTCGTCGGTCGTAAGAATGGTCTAGTTCTGTTCTTACTACTACAAATGATCCCTCAGTTCTCAGCACTGATTGCAATCTTTGTACTGTCACAGATGTTAGGCTTGGTAAACTCACATTTAGCTTTAGTTCTGATTTATGTAGGCGGCATGATCCCTATGAATACCTACTTAATGAAAGGCTATATTGATGCTATTCCTCGTGATATGGATGAGTCAGCTAGAATGGATGGCGCAGGTCACTTCAGAATTTTCTGTGAGATCATTATGCCTTTATCAAAGCCAATTATTGCTGTAATTGCCCTGTTCTCATTTACAGGACCATTAGGTGATTTCATTCTATCAACCACTATTTTAAGAACACCAGATCAGTTCACACTGCCAATCGGTCTGTATAACTTAGTTTCCATGAAGATGGGTGCAAGCTATACCACCTATGCAGCAGGTGCCGTACTGATTTCAGTACCAGTTGCTCTACTGTTCTTATGGTTACAGAAGTTCTTCGTATCAGGACTTACCGCAGGTGGTTCAAAGGGTTAATCAACAAACATAATCTAGGAAAAAAATCATGAATAAATCATTAAAAGTGCTGGCAGTTGCTGTGCTGTCAGCTATGGTAGGAGCTTGCGCTTCAAATAATGCAAGCGATAACAACAATACTGTTGCAAATCAAGCAGTTGTAAGTAAAGACGTGCAATTTACCAAAGCTAATCTGCCATCTACCTTTATCAAAGGAGCTGATGTTTCAGAGTTAGCTGAAATGGAAGAAAACGGCTTTAAGTACTTTGATGCTAACGGTAATGAAGCAGATGCTCTTACCATTTTAAAGAACAACGGCATCAACTATATGCGTGTACGCCTTTGGGTAGATCCTCAGGATAAAGACGGTAATAGCTATGGTGCAGGTCACAATGATTTAAAGACCACACTAGCGTTAGCTAAGAGAATTAAAGCTTTGGGCGTGAAGTTCCTATTAGATTTCCATTATTCAGATTTCTGGACAGATCCTGGCAAACAGCTAAAACCAAAAGCTTGGGAAAAACTATCTTTTGCACAGCTTAATAAAGCTATCTACAAATACACAAAAGACACTATTGCTACCTTCAAAAAAGAAGGTGTAATGCCTGACATGGTTCAGATTGGTAACGAGATTAACTCAGGTATTCTCTGGCCTGAAGGCAAGAGCTGGGGTGGCGACGGTCACGAGTTTGACAGATTAGCAGAGCTTTTAAAATCAGCTATCAAAGGATTTGATGAGGCTAAAGGTAACTCTGAATGCAAGGTTATGTTACACCTAGCAAAGGGACCTGATCAAAGCCTCTACAAGTGGTGGTTTGATGAAATCACCAAACGCAACGTACCATTTGATGTTATCGGTATGTCTATGTACACCTGGTGGGACGGTGGCATTCAGGCACTTGAGGACAACATCAAGTGGGTACGTGAGACTTATGGCAAAGAGGTACAGGTAGTTGAGGGCAGCTATCCTTATACCTTGGTAAGTGAAGACAATTTAGCTAATGACTTCTCTGAAAAAGACGCAAAGACCTCTGGCTATGAAGCATCAGTACAGGGTCAGTACTCATACTTAAAAGATCTTTTAGAAGGTATCAATAAAGCAGGTGGTACCGGTTTCTTCTACTGGGGCACAACCTGGAAGACTGTAAAAGGAAAAGAGATCTCCTGGGGAACTCCTGCTTCATTTAAATACATTAGCTGCGATGCAAGCTGCACTGTAGGTAATGCTCGTGAGAATCAGGCTCTATTTGATAAGGACGGCAAAGTTCTTGAGTCTGTAAAAGTATTTAACGATTAAAACGGAATTATAACAATGTCTTTTGAACCTTTATTTGGAAAGCATAAGATCTTCTACGGAGCAGACTATAACCCAGAACAGTGGTTAGACTCACCTGAGATCTTAGAAAAAGATTTAGAACTCATGAAACAGGCTCACTGTTCAATTATGTCAGTAGGGATCTTTTCATGGGCAAAATTGGAGCCACAAGAAGGTGTATACAACTTTGAGTGGTTGGATAAAGTTTTAGATAATTTAAATAAAATCGGAGTGAAGGTCTTTTTAGCAACACCTAGTGGCGCCCGCCCTGGTTGGATGTCTAAAAAGTATCCTGAGGTCTTAAGAGTCTGGGACAACCGTGTAAGAGCACTGCATGGTGGTCGTCACAATCATTGCTCATCATCACCTGTATATCGTGAGATGGTCAAAAAGATCGATACAGCTCTTGCTGAGCGTTACTCACATCATCCTGCTGTAATCGGCTGGCATATTTCAAATGAGTTCTCAGGATCATGCCATTGTGAGTTCTGCCAGAAACGCTTTAGAGAATGGCTAAAAGCAAAATATAAGACCTTGGATAACTTGAATAAAGCTTACTGGTCAACTTTCTGGAGCCATACCTATTCATCATGGGATGAGATTGAGTCACCTTCATCAATAGGTGAGAATGCAGTTCATGCTTTAAATCTTGATTGGAAGAGATTTAATACCGAGCTTTGCATGGACTTTTGCAAACATGAAATTGATACAGTAAAGGCAGTAAATCCAGCTCTGCCTGTTACTACCAATTTCATGGAATTCTTCTATGACTATGACTACTTTGAGTTCTCAAAGATCTTAGATTTCATTTCATGGGACAGCTACCCTGAGTGGCATGTATATAAGGATGAGGAAAAAATCCCAGTATATACAGCTATGAACCATGATCTCATGAGATCATTAAAAGGTGGTCAGCCATTTGTGCTCATGGAGCAGACTCCAACATGCACTAACTGGAGAGGACTCTCTAAGCTTAAAAAGCCTAATATGAACACTTTAGGCTCACTTCAGGCTATGGCACATGGTGCTGATAATATTCAGTACTTCCAGTGGCGCAAGAGCCGTGGTTCAAGTGAAAAGTTCCATGGTGCTTTTATAGATCATGTAGGACATTTAGATACCAGAGCAGGTCACGAGGAATGTGAGTTAGGAGCAAAGCTTGAAAAGCTACGCGAAATTGCTGGCACTCGTGTTGATGCTAAGGTAGCTATCGTCTTTGATACTGTAAACCGTTGGGCAATTGACGATGCACAAGGCCCTCGTAACGTAGGTAAGAAATACCTTGAGGTATGTTTAGATTACTACAAAGCCTTATGGAAGAAAGGCATCAACGTCGATGTCATCGATGAGACCTGTCCATTGGACAAATACAAGGTAGTAATCGCACCTATGACCTATATGATCCGTGGTGATTACGCTAAACGTGTTGAAGAGTTCGTCAAAAACGGCGGTCACTACCTGTCAACCTTCTGGTCAGGCATTGTTGATGATACCGATCTGTGCTTCTTAGGAGGCTTCCCAGGCCCTCTAAAAGATGTTTTAGGCATCTGGGACGAGGAAATTGAGTGTCTTGGTGATGATGAGTCAGTACGGGTAAAGAGTATCTGCGATTGCACCGGCTTTAACAGATGCTTTAGCGCAACTCACCTGTGTGCTCTTATTCATGCTAATGACGCTAAAGTCTTAGCTGAGTATGACAGCGATTTCTTTAAAGGCATGGCAGCTGCTACTGTAAACAATTACGGTAAAGGCAAAGCTTACTATGTAGCTACCCGTCTTGAAGAGTCATTTATCGATGCTTTTGTAGGTTCAATCCTGCAGGAGAATGATATTCACGGACCTATTGAGGCACTACCTTTTGATGTTTCATGCCATACACGTTACAACGATGAGTATGAGTACGTCTTCTTGGGTAATTACTCTTCAAAGGCTCAGAACATTAACTTAACTTGTGAATATACAGATCTTTTAAATCACAACAGATCTGTATCAGGACAGGTAACTTTAGAACCATATGGCAGCCTGGTTTTAAAGCATAAAAGATAAACAAAAAAAATAACTAGAAAACTGTAGATATAAACAGTTTCCATTGCTGACCTTACGGTGTTTTGAAAATGTTAGATTGTTAAGTGGCTTCTACACCCTGCCACTTTATGAAATAGCTGCTTCAAGCACCGTTTTTTTTCACAACAACAATCAACAAACATAAACTAACTATGAAAAAATCATTATTATCCATTTCGTTGTTATCAACGTTACTCTCCACAGCACTGCCTGTGTCTTATGCTCAATGCTCACTTGAAGTCTGGGAAGATGAAAACAAAGGCTCTGGAATTAAAGAAGCCGTTGAGGCTTTTGAAGAGGAAACAGGCTGTACTGTTAATATTACACAGTCTCCTTATGTAAATCACATTAACGTCATGTTAGATGCTGAAGAGACTAAAGCAGTACCTCTGCCTGATATCGTGATGTTACCTGCTGACAGAATGGGAGATGCTGCTAAAAATAAACTCATAAGACCGCTTTCATTTATGCAAAAGGATAAAGACCGTTATCTTTTATCCGGAATTAAATCTTTTACCTATAAAGATGAGATCTACGCTTGCCCTCGTTCTGTAGAGACCATGGTTATCTACTACAACCAGGATCTTTTAAAGTATCCTTTTGAATTTATGGAAGACTACTATAATTTTGCTAAAGAAATTAGAGCTCAAGGCAAATACGGCATCATTTCTAAATGGGACACTATCTATTATGCTTATGGCTTTATAAGTGGATTTGGGGGTTACTGCTTTAAGCAAAAATCAGATGGCACACTCGATCCTAATGATATTGGCTTAGACAATGAAGGAGCAATCAAAGGTGCCGAGTATTTACGCAAGTTCATCGATAACACCGCACCAAATTCAATCTTAGGTGATGATGGCTATAGCGAAATTGACAAGCTCTTTGTTACAGGGCAAGTAGCTGCTGTAATCAACGGACCATGGGCTCTTGATGATTATGCAAAATCTGGTCTTAACTATGGTGTAGCGCCTCTACCAAAGCTGCCAAATGGAGAGTATGCCCATCCTTTCTTAGGTTATCGTGGTTACGCCATTACCCGTAATGCAAAAGACGTAGCTTTAGCTGAAAAATTCTTACGCTTTATCAACCAAGATGAGTTTGCTCTTAAACGTTATGAGAACATTCACGAGATCCCTCCTTTAAAAACGATTATGCACAATCCTTTGATTTTAAATGACGATTTTGCTAGTGCTGTATCAATGCAGGCAATGCATGCTGAACCAACTCCATCAATTCCTGAGATGGCAAAGATCTGGGAACCTATGAACAATGCCTTATATGAGGCAATGACAACAAAAGGCAGCATCAAAGATGCTCTTGAAAAAGGAGCTAATAAAGCCCGCGAGGATATCAAAAACTCAGACTAAAGTTTCAATGACCTTTATTCATGACTTTTATACATGATAAATACTTCTCGTAGCTCATGATCTATGGGCTACGATTTTTTTTCTTTATTCTTTCTTAGAAATTGCAAATTTTGTGAGTAATTAACCTCAGTGGCTAAATAAGGCTGTTATACTGAGCAAAATTACATTTAAAGTTGAGAATTCACAGAAAGAGAAAAGGATACTATGACACTTCCTTGCCTTAAAAATTTCAAAAATTATCAGAACAACTACTACTCAGTCCTGATGCAGATACCAGGCTTTAAAGAATCCGCTTTAGTAATAGAGGACTTTTTAAAGCAGATCATTGCAGAAGGTGATTTTTATATCAAAGTTCCTACTAAAGTCTTACCTTTGATCTTAGAATGCGGATACCTTAAAAACGCTGTACAAGCAGGAAAAACCGCAAGTGGCGGCGGACCTGCTGCCAGAATTAAGAGTACTGAGTTTATGTTTGGTTGTAGCCAGAATGAGCTTACCAAGCCAGACTACCCTCGCTTTGGTTATCTCTCATCACAAGATCCTAAGATCAACATGCTTATGACTTATGACATGTCGTATCAGTATGGTGATGCCACCATTAAATTAAAGAAAGATAACCTCTTTGACAGAACTACTCTAACAATCGGTACCTCATTAGATTTCATGAGCTTTGCTTATCTTATTCCCACACTGCTCACCGATCCAAAAGCTACCTGTATCTTTGGTGTAGCCACACACTTATCATCTGGTAAAGATGCTGCTCCATATGGACCTGGTAACATCAAGAACTATCTGTTCATAGCTGATAAAATCAAAGACGGAACCATCAATAAAAATAACTTTTACAACATTGATGAATTATTAGGTAGTAAGAACCCACTATTAAGGTTCTTCGAGCTTCAGTTCCATGGTGACATTAAGCTATCAGACTTTGAAAGAATTGATTATATGGAAGATCCAGATGAGGAAGTTATCAAGGGCTTTGAAGCAAAAGGAATTCCAGTAATAGAACAATCATTAATATAAATATAATTGCACTCCATTATATCAAGATTGAAAGCTCCTCTCATGAGGAGCTCTTTTTTAGCTATCGTTCTTCAAAAAGAAAACAAATCTCTTATAAGACACAAACTGTTCTTCAAAACCTCAAAATACTGAGCAAAAAATCAGATTTCTGTACAAATTTGTAATTACGAGTACTACACAAGGCTTAAAAACAGAAACATAGCTTGAATAAGCAAATGCTGAAAAAAAGTAGAAGAGTATAAATATAAAAAAACCTCCGACGAACAGAGGTTAATTAGTAATGATCCGCTGGTGCTGATACCGAGAA
>DKDL01000027.1 GCA_002449335.1 Succinatimonas sp. UBA6849
GGGTGTCGAGAGAGGTGGAAAAGAGCGCGTGGAGAAAAAGGGGGCGCCAGCCCTTGCTCTGTGGGGATTGGGAGAGCTGTGGCTGAACTTTAAGCCGGGCTTGAGGCGCGCGCTTGGAGAGCGGAGAGCGCGGAAAAGTTCTGCTCTGTTCTTCCTTTTTTACCTCCCCAAAAAACACACCACCTTCACCTTCCATAATCTTCCATTGTCTTCATTTTATCTTTCCCACAATTATCTCAGCTCCACGCTTTAGGAGCTTTATTATGGGATGTAAAAAATGAAAAAAGTTAATCTTCTGGCAGCTGCTGTCGTTGCAGCTTCTTTAATGGCTCCTGCAGCTAACGCTATCAATGCAGATTTTGGTGGCTACTTCCGTGCAGGTGTATTCAATAAGCATTTCTCAAAGACAGTTGGTGATGTAGGTCGTTTAGGTAACGAGAACGACACTTACGGTGAGTTATATGGTCACTTTGGTGTATACAATGCGGATGATACCGAATGGACTTTGAATTACTCTTTAGCTACATCTTCACAGTATTCAAGATCATGGCAGTCAACAAATAACTTCAATGTTAAAGGTAATGCAATCAATGGTTATTCTTTAGATGAGAATAACGAAGGTATGCGTTTTGCTAATACTGAAATGTTCGTTTCAGCTAAAGGTGTAGTTGCATTTGATAAAGATGCAGTAGTTTGGATTGGTAAGAGATACTACCGTGAAGATTCCCACCTAACCGATTGGTACTGGCGTGATGTTTCTGGTAACGGTACTGGTATTGAAAATGTACAGGTAGGCCCTGGTAAATTCAAGGCAGCTTGGTTCCGTCGTGACGATACCATGGATTTTAGAACTACTGATGATTCTGCAATTAACAATGTTGAGTTATATCAGAAAGATGGTAAGTGGGCCTTTGCTGTTCCAAGCAGTGCTAAGTACATCGGTACTCATGTAATTGATGTTCAGTATGATGTTCCTGCATGGGATAACGCTAACTTAAACTTTGGCGTAACCGCAATTTTACCTCAGCGCCATACTTCAGAGTATGCTTCTTATAACTTTAAACCAGCTGCAGATGTTTCAAACGGTTACATCTACACTGTAAAATACAATCAGGGTCATGCTTTAGGTTGGAATAATGCTGTATTACGTTTAGCTCATGGTTCAAATGCAGCTACTTGGTCTACAGCTGGTTCTCAGACTTGGTTAGATAGCACCGGTGCTTCAAACAGTGCATATCGTTGGGAGTTCATCGACTTTGGTCAGTTAAACTTCTCTGATAACATCAGCACTCTATACCACTTCTACACAACTTTAGGCGGTGGCTATGATCATAATTTAACCAATGTTGATAAAACCAAAACTATTCAGTTAGTTGTTCGTCCTCAGTACAAGTTAACTAAGATGACCCGTGTAATGTTAGAAGCAGGTTTCATCTCTAAGACAACTGAGTACACCAATGGTAATTCAGTAAACCAACAGTCTCAGAAGGTAACCTTAGCTTATGGTATTACACCTGATGCAGGCAACATTTGGTCACGTCCTGAGTTACGTTTCTTTGCTACATATAAGCACTGCAACGAAGAGTACGGTTCATTCCATACTTATGATGCTCCATCATACTTGAAGGCAAAAGATGACGGAAGCTTTGAAGTTGTATCAGAAGGTCGTGGCAGACAGCATGATGTAATCTTCGGTGCTCAGGCTGAAGTTTGGTTCTAATTTGAGTAAGACTTGGAGCAGAGCAATCTGCTCCATTTGAAATCTCATTTTTCATTGTTTAAGCAGGATCTTTTCAGGTTCTGCTTTTTTTATTTTCTGTAAGTATAAAAAGCAATTTTTAAATTCATAAGGTATAATTTACAGATATTAGATTAAACATTAACTTTTTTGCAATTGATTTAATTTACAAGTGTTTTTAACTGTAATTTCAGCTTAAAGTTAATGAGAGTACAACCTCAAAAGTCCTTTTACAAAAGATAAGATAGATGTCAGAAATTATCATAGGTATCGATCCTGGCTCAAGATTTACAGGCTACGGCATTGTCAGAATGAATGGCAATGATCCCATGTATATAGGATCAGGTTGTATTAAAACAGGCGATGGAGATTTAGCTTCAAAACTTAAGATCATCTATGACGGTGTAACAGCTTTAATTGAACAGTTCAATCCTGATGCAATGGCTGTTGAAGAAACTTTCTTATCTAAAAATGTTCAGTCAACTGTAAAACTGTCAGAGGCCAGAGCGAGCGCGATTGTAGCAGGAGCTAATCAAGGTCTAAGTGTATTTGAATATACTCCAATGCAAATTAAACAATCTGTTGTTGGATATGGTTGGGCTGACAAAGAACAAGTTCAGTTCATGGTCAAAAAGATCTTAAGATTAAACGGTAATCCACAAGCTGATGCTGCTGACGGCTTAGCTTGTGCTCTCTGTCACTGCTTTACAAGTAAGGTTACAAAAGCTATGGGAGCTGGTGTGGCAACACAAGGCTCAGTTCATGGCAGATTCCAAAGAGAAAAATAATAATGATAGCAAAAGCTTTATCTTCAAAAAGTTGCTATCAACACAATAGGTAATCTTTAATGATTGGAAGTTTACAAGGAAAAGTTTTAAGAATAGATGGTGTAACTGCACTTATTGAGGTAGGTGGAGTTGGCTATGAAGTTGATATGCCAGTTACCTGTCTAGGTAATTTAAAGGTAGGCGAGAATACCTTTGTATATATCCAGCATGTTGTAAGAGAAGATGCTCAAATTCTATATGGCTTCAGCTCAGTTGAGCAAAGAGAGCTTTTTAGAACCTTAATCAAGGTTAACGGTGTTGGCCCTAAGATGGCTCTAGCTGTGTTATCTACATTTGATGTAGATTCATTTGTTGAAACTGTTTTAGGTGAACAGTCTAAAGCTTTAGAGCAGATCCCTGGAGTGGGCAAAAAGACTGCTCAAAGAATGGTAGTTGAGTTAAAGGATAGATTAAAGAACTTCTCAGTAGCCGAAAATGTGGCTTTAGGTTTTAATGCAAGTGCTGCAACTCAGGCTAATGAGAACTTTAATGATGCAATTGCTGCTATGACAGCTTTAGGTTATAAAGAAGGCGATGCTATCAAGTGTGTAAAAGCTGTGTTAGCACAAAATCACGATATGACCACTCAGGAAATCATTGTTGCAGCTTTAGCTTTAATTACCAAAGGACGCACTTAGTTTATGCCATCAGATAAAGATTTAGGTATTTTTGCAGACTCACTAGAAGTAAGTTCAGATATAAGACCTGAAAAAACTCCTGAAGAGGAAATTTTAGAAAATACTAAAGCCTCAGAGGATAGAGCTTTAAGACCTCAGACACTAGATGACTACATAGGTCAGACAGAGGTAAAAGAGCAGTTAGGTATTGCGCTAAAAGCTGCAAAACAGCGTGGTGAAGCTTTAGATCATGTGTTGATTTTTGGACCTCCAGGTCTTGGAAAGACAACATTATCTAATATTATTGCAAATGAATTATCTGTTGGTATTTCACAGACCTCAGGACCTGCTCTTGAAAAGAAAGGTGATGCTGCAGCACTGCTTACGAATTTACAACCTAGAAACGTTATCTTTATTGATGAGATCCACAGACTCTCTCCTGTAATTGAAGAGTTCTTATATCCTGCCATGGAAGATTACATGGTCGACATCATGACAGGAGAAGGTCCTTCAGCCCGTTCAATTAAGATCACTTTAAATCCATTTACATTAGTTGGAGCAACCACTAGAGCAGGTACTTTAACCTCACCACTGCGTGCAAGATTTGGCATTATCCTGCAGTTAAAGTTCTATACCCCAGAAGAGCTTGAAATCATTATCAATTGTTCCGCTTCAAAATTAAAAGTTCTAATTGATAAAGATGGCGCTCATGAAATTGCTAAAAGATCACGCGGTACACCTCGTATTGCAAACAGGCTGTTACGTCGTGTAAGAGATTATGCTCAGGTAAAAGGTAATGGCAGAATCACACTGGATATCGCAAAGTCAGCTCTTACGATGTTAAGAATTGATGAAGACGGTTTTGATGATTTTGACAGACAGTATTTACGCAGCATTATCTATGATTTTGCAGGAGGCCCTGTAGGTATTGAAAGTCTTGCAGCCTCATTAGGTCATGACAGAGATACCTTAGAGAATGTTGTAGAGCCTTATATTATTCAGCAGGGCTTTGTGCAACGTTCAAGAACCGGTCGTATAGCTACAGATAAGGCCTATAAGAAATTTGGTTTAAAGATTGAAAAGGAAAAATCATAATGACAGCAAAAGTTTTTACCAATCAGTCTCGTGTTTATTATGAAGATACTGATGCTGGTGGAATTGTCTATTATGCCAACTATTTAAAATTCTGCGAAAGAGCCAGAACTGAATGGCTGCGCGGAATGGGAATGAGTCAACGCTCTATGTTGGAGCAAAAGCAAGGCTTTGTAATAAAAAATATCAAAGGCAACTATATTAGCTCAGCAAAGCTAGATGATCTGCTTACAGTTACCTGTATTCCAACAAAAGCTCGATTTGCAAGTTTAAAAATTTATCAACAAGTTTATAATCAACACTCAGAATTATTGTTTGAATTTGAATGCTCGATCGCATTTTTGGATATGAACAAGATGAAGCCTACCCCAATGAGTCGTGAGGCTTTAGCTTATATCAAGCAATTTATACCAGAGGATGTAACAAACTTAGAGGTTAAGTTCTAAATGGATACTTCAGGCCAGTTGTCTATTACCCACCTAATATTAAATGCAAGTACACTAGTTCAGGTGGTAATGCTGTTCTTACTGTCTTTATCAGTAGCTTCATGGACAATTATTGTTTCAAGATCTAGTGCTTATAAGAATGCTAGAGTTAAGGCTGATGAATTTGAAGAGAAGTTTTGGTCAGGAATTGATCTTAACAATCTGTATCAGGACTGTGTAAAACGTTCAAATGAACTAATCGGTCTTGAGGTGATTTATACAGCAGGTTTTAAAGAGTTCGTAAGATTGATTAACTCAGGTCCTGCTGATCAGGAAGTGGTGATGGATGGTACTTACCGTCAGATGAAAGTATCTGAGTCAAGAGAATTAGAAAATCTTGAGTCACATTTAGCAACTCTAGCTACCGTAGGTTCAATCAGCCCTTACATTGGTCTGTTTGGTACCGTTTGGGGTATTATGCACGCTTTCATTGCTTTAGCTGCTGTTAAGAATGCAACTCTATCAATGGTTGCTCCTCCTATTGCTGAAGCTCTGATTGCAACTGCTATGGGTCTGTTTGCAGCTATTCCTGCGGTTATGTTCTATAACCGTTTCGTAACAAAAGTTGAGACTTTAGAGAACAGATACATCAACTTCATGGATGAGTTTGCAACTATTCTAAACAGACGTTTGGTTCGTGTTCGTTCTGAAATGAATCAGAAAAAGGATAATGTTCAGAATACTGCTTCAACTATGCAGTCTTCAATGCAGTCATCCATGCATCAAGCTCCAAGCTACCATTCTCAGAGCACTACAGGTTATGTTCGTGAACCTCAAAAGACTTTCTCTCATACCTCAGTAGGAGGGGAGGATCAGCAGTCAGCTTTTGCCAGAGCTCGTTTAAACAGAGCAACTCACACTCAAAGCTCAGTTCGTTATCAGACACCAGGTGTTGAAGGTGACAGAATGAGAAGCTTTAACAGACCTCAGAGTAACGGTCAGGAGCGCTAATCATGCAGACTGCACGTACTCGTAGCAAGTCAAGAGCCAAAGCAGAGATCAATGTGGTTCCATACATTGATGTTATGTTGGTGCTACTGGTTATTTTTATTGCAACAGCTCCTGTTGTGATGCAGGGCGTAACTGTTGATTTGCCTCAGGCTCAGTCTGAAACTATGAATGAGAATCAGCAGACACCTATTATTGCAACAGTTGATAAGGCTGGACAGTTTTATGTAAGTATTGATACTACCTCTGAAAAGATGGGAAGCTTAGATGAACTTACAGCTTATGTTTCAGCTCAGTTACAAAAAGATCCATCAAGACCAGTCGTTGTTCAGGGCGATGCCCAGGTAGCATATGATAATGTTATTCAGCTTATGAATGCTTTGAAAAACGGTGGTGTTAAGAGTGTGGGTCTGGTTACTGAACCTATCAATTCTAATTAGCGGTTTTTTATATGAAAATTAACATGAAAGCAGCTTTTATCATAGCAGTAGCATTGCATGCTATGCTGCTAGGTGTGCTGCTTATCAGATTTTCTCTAGACAAGCCTACTAAGCCTAATATGGGACAGGGTGACATTATGCATGCTACCTTTGTACCTCCAGCTAAAGGCAATCCTAATGGAACTGCAAAAGCAGCTCCAGCACCAGCTCCTGCTCCAGAGCCTGAAGAAACTGTTCAAGAGGATAACTCTGTAGAACAGGCAAAACAGGAGATGGAACAGCGCCTTCAGGAGCAGAAAGCACAAGAACAACAGCGCCAGGAAGCTATTGCTCTGCAAAAGAAGCAAGAAATCGAAAAAGCTCGTAAGTTAGAAGAAGAAAAAGCTTTAGCTCTAAAGAAAGCAGAAGAAAAGAAAAAGCTTGAAGAGCAAAAGAAACTTGAAGAGCAGAAAAAGTTAGAAGAACAGAAGAAGCTTGAGCAAAAGAAGAAAGCTGAAGCTGAGGCTAAGAAAAAGGCAGAGGAAGAAGCTAAGAAAGTAGCAGAGGCTAAGAAGAAAGCCGAGGCAGAAGCTAAGAAGAAGGCTGAAGCTGAGGCTAAAAAGAAAGCTGAGGCTGAAGCTAAGAAAAAAGCAGAAGCTGAAGCTAAAAAGAAAGCTGAAGCTGCAGCAAAGGCAAAAGCTGAGGCAGATGCTAAGGCAAAGGCAGCAGCTGCTGCCAAAGCAAAAGCTGAAGCAGACTCATTAGAAGGCGACATCTTAGGTACAGCCGATGGCGATGAGCAAAACGGTCAGGGCTTAGGCTCTGGCGGTGGTGGCGGAGATGGAGGTTACGGTGATAAGGTTCGTGGCCTAATTGAACAGAACTGGAGAGTTGATCAGTCAATGAACGGCAAGAAGGTTGTAGTATCAATTAAGGTAACAGCAGATGGTACCGTAACTGACGAGAGCTGTCAGGGTGATGAGAAGGTCTGCCAGAGTGCGTTGGATGCAATTAGAATGGTGGGAATGTTCCCAAGACCACCTGCTACTTGCCCAGAGTGTTCTAATATAAAGATTTCTATGACACCTAAGCTTTGATAGGCATATAATATTTAAAAATTTTTCAGGGAGTTAAATTCATGCTAAAGAGAATTCTGGCAGCCGTAGCTGTGTTACTTACAGCGACAACAGCCAACGCAGAATTACAGATTGAAATCACAGGTGGTATTAACGAAGGTCATAAGATCGCAGTTTATCCATTCTCTCAGGCTTCAGCTGTAAATCTTGATGTGGCATCAGTAGTTTCTGCTGATTTAATGAGATCTGGTAAGTTTTCACCAATTGCAACCTCAGCTCTGCCTCAGGGTGGTGTTCAGGATGGTCAGGTGAATGCTGATGTTGCTGCAACCTCAGGTGCTGAAGTTGCTGTAGCAGGTGTTGTACAGGATAAAGGTAATAAGGTTTACAACGTTGAGTTCCAGGTTGTAGGTCTACAGGGCGCAAACAAGGGTAAAGTATTAGCTCACTATAAGGGTGATTCAAGCTTAGCTACTATGCGTCAGGCTTCTCACAGAATTTCTGACAGAATCTATGAAGCATTTACAGGTCAGAGAGGTTGCTTTAGAACCCGTATTGCTTATGTTGTAACCAAATTCGGCGCTCCATTCCCATATCAGTTAATGACTGCTGATTATGATGGCTACAACGAGACTCCAATTGTGAAGTCAACTCAGCCTATCATGACTCCATCATGGTCACCTGATGGCAGACGTTTAGCTTATGTAAGCTTTGAGAAGAGATCTCCTGCTATCTTTGTTCAGGACATCATTTCAAAGAAGCGCCAGAAGTTAGCTTCATTCTCAGGATTGAACAGCTCTCCTGCTTGGTCACCTGATGGTACTAAGATTGCTATGACCTTATCAAAAGATGGTCAGCCTGATATCTACTACTTTGATTTAACTCAATCACGTTTTGTTCGTGTAACCAGCAACAAAGCTATTGATACTGAGCCTACATGGGCTGCTGACAGCAAGTCACTGTACTTTACCTCAGAGCGTGGTGGTAGAGCTCAGATCTACAGATATGACTTTGCAACTCAGAGCACTCAGAGAGTTACCTATCAGGGTGCAAAGAACTTATCAGCAAAGCAGATCCCTGGCACTAAGTCTTTAATCGTTATTACTCAGGTTAATGGCTTTAGAGTTGCAAGAGTTGATCCAGACGGCAGTATTTATATGCTGACAACTTCTTCATTAGATGAATCACCAAGTGTTGCACCTAACGGAAGTATGGTAATATATTCAACAGTATATCAAGGACGTAAAGGTCTAGCTATCGTATCATCTGACGGCAGATTTAAGGCAAATCTTCCATCAAGCGCTGGTGAGATTAGCTCTCCTTCATGGGGCCCATTACTGCAGAAGTAAAAGAATTTATGTAGAAGGCATTAAAGCCTTCTACAAATAGATAAAACAATAGTTAAACATAACTTACAGGAAATAAAAAATGTTTAAGAACTACTTGATAACTTTGATTTGCTCTCTAGCTCTAGTAACTATGACTGCATGTTCATCAAAAAATGATCAGTCTTCATTAGTTGAAGATGGTTCAGATGCATCTTTAGGTTTAGACTCTGATGGTGCTTTAACCGTAGGTGATCCTAACGGTTCAGCTGATGGTTGGAATGGCCCTGCTGAATTAGCTGACAACCACACCATTTACTTTGCTTATAACTCAGAGAACATTCAGGATCAGTACTTAGGTGTAATGCAGGCTAACGCTGCTTACTTAAAGAAGAATCCTGAGGCTCGTGTAATCATCGAAGGTCATACTGATGAGCGTGGTACTCCAGAGTACAACATCGCTTTAGGTGAGAGACGTGCTCGTTCAGTTGCTCGTTACATGCAGAACTTAGGCGTTGATGTAAATCAGCTTTCAATCGTAAGCTATGGTGAAGAGAAGCCTGCTGTTGAAGGTCATGATGAATCAGCTTGGTCAAAGAACCGTCGTGCTGTATTAAATTACTAATTTAGAAAAAGCTTGTGCTTATAATTTAGGTATAAGTTTTTGAAACTAGAATATTGGGGTGGACAGATGTCCACCCTTTTTCGTAGGTCTAAATAAGACAATTTTCTGATTGGTTTGTTATTTTTATGTGAATTGTTTATGATCAGAAGAAACATTTCGGAGCAATAAAAGTGAACAGAATTTTTAATTTATTTAAATATTCAGCTCTGGCTTTAGCAATAACTGCATCATTTAATGCAAATGCTGATGATGCTCAGATACAAGCAATGCAGTTGAATATGTTAAAGCTTCAGAATCAGGTACAGGATCTACAAAGCAAGTTAGCAGATTCAGAAGGCCAAATTGAGTCTTTAAATCATGATCTTCAGGTGTTACAGCAAGAAAATTCTGATTTAAAGGCAAGGTTGGCAGGAAACGCTGATGCAACCAACAATCAAGATAATGCACAAAATGCTGATGCAAATGCTCAGACTGCGGCAAATACTCAGGCTGATCCTAATCAAAAAGCTGATAACGCAAACTCTATTCCTATTAACACTGTATCTGGCAATTCAGGAGCTACTTTAACTAAGAGCAAAGTACAGACTCAAAGTACTGCTGCAACAGTAGCCCCTACTGCTGGCAGTGACTCATCATTACCTGTAGCAGATGCTCAAGCTGTAAAGATGTATCAGGGTGCTTACAACCTACTAGTTAAAAATAAGTTGTCTGAGTCAGCTACAGGTTTTTCAAACTATGTAACCAAATATCCTAACAATTCATTAACACCTAATGCATGGTACTGGTTAGGTCAGGTTCAGTATAAGCAGAAGAACTATCAGGATGCACGTGTAAGTTTCTTAAATACCGCTAAGTTTAAAGGTTCAACTAAGAGAG
Source organism: Succinatimonas sp. UBA6849 (assembly GCA_002449335.1). Classification (GTDB taxonomy): domain Bacteria; phylum Pseudomonadota; class Gammaproteobacteria; order Enterobacterales; family Succinivibrionaceae; genus Succinivibrio. The sequence continues at coordinate 10,029 of DKDL01000027.1, forward strand.
CTGATGCTTTATATAAGTTAGGTGTAACCTCAAAAGCATTAGGGGATAAAGATAAGGCTAAGAAGTTCTTTGAAGTTTTAATTAAAACTTATCCTACCTCAAGTTCATCAGCTTTAGCTAAAAAAGAGCTAGCTTCACTGAACTAGCTTGAAAAGCCATAGAAACGTTAATGCGTTTGAAAATCTTTATGACATAAGACCATTCGAAGGAAAACTTTGGATGGTTTTCTTTTATAAATCAATAAAATTTATCAGGTTCAAACAAATCCAAGAGACATTTTAATAAGCGAAATGCGGAAATTCTTACATTAGCTATCAATAAACTAGGTTTAGTTCGTATGATCACCCAACATATGGTGAAATAAGAACCGCTTAAAAATCGTATTCGTGAAAAAATATGAATTTTTTGTAAAAAAATGCTTGCAAGATCATAAATTTTTAGTAAAATAGTCGCCGTTGAGTTAATCAACAAAACGTTCGGTGATTGGGTCGTTAGCTCAGTCGGTAGAGCAGCGGACTTTTAATCCGTTGGTCGAGAGTTCGAATCTCTCACGACCCACCATCCAAACGAACTACTATGCGCTGGGTTGTTAGCTCAGTTGGTA
>DKDL01000120.1:0-287 GCA_002449335.1 Succinatimonas sp. UBA6849
CTTTTTAAGATCCAGTGCATGTATGGTTAATATTGTGTAATAAGCGAATATATTACAATAGAACTTTAGTTAAGATGTGATTAAAAGGTAGTTTTTATAAATTATCTGCTAAAGTAATATGAATATTGATATATAAGCCTTTTGTTGACCTTGATAGAAATAGGCAAGACGATATCTGATTTTTTAAGACAAATGAAGCTACAATAAGTCATAGCAAAAAAAATTAAAAATTTTCTTGACGTACAGAAAAAATATTCTATAATGTCACACATCGGATGCGGGAATAG
>DKDL01000120.1:318-4017 GCA_002449335.1 Succinatimonas sp. UBA6849
ATGGTTAGGGTCGCGAGTTCGAACCTCGTTTCCCGCTCCAAATGAAGAGAATAGCGAAGGCTGTTCTTTTTTTTTGCCTTTTTTGTCCTCCAGTAAGCTTTTTAGCTTGAAATTTCTGAACATAGCCCTCATATACGTAAATAAGTACAGAATTTGTTATGCCTCATAAGGTATAATTACAAAATTATTAACTTTATAAATTTAATTGATCAATTATTAAGAAATATAAAAAATGTTTGTCACTTCCATCGTTACCAAAATCATTGGTAGTAGTAATCAGAGAACTGTTCGTAAGTTATCAAAGATTGTTAAGGGAATAAACGCCCTTGAGAGTAAGTATCAGTCCTTAAAAGATGAGGATTTTAAAGGTCTTACTGAACAGTTTAAACAACGTGTAGCAAATGGTGAAACTCTAGAAGCTCTTTTACCTGAAGTATTTGCAGTAGCAAGAGAAGCTGCCAAGAGATCATTAGGTCTACGACCTTTTGATGTTCAGCTTATGGGTGGTATTGTTCTAAATGCAAACCGTATTGCTGAAATGAAAACCGGTGAAGGTAAAACTTTAACCGCTTTATTACCTTGCTATTTAAATGCTTTATCAGGCAAGGGTGTTCACGTTGTTACAGTTAACGATTACTTAGCTCGTCGTGATAGTGATTGGTCAAGACCATTCTATACATTATTAGGTATGACCGTAGGTGTTAACATCCCTGGTATGAACCCAGAGGAAAAGAGAGCTGCTTATGCTTGTGATGTTACCTATGGTACAAACAATGAGTTTGGTTTTGATTACCTGCGTGACAACATGGCTTACTCATTAGAGCAGAAAGTTCAAAGAGAACTTAACTATGCTCTAGTTGATGAGGTTGATTCTGTTTTAATTGATGAAGCTAGAACTCCTTTAATCATTTCAGGTGCTGCTGAAAACAGTTCAAAACTATATCAGGCTGTAGATAAGTTAATCCCTGGCTTAATCTTCCAGGAAAAAGAAGATACAGAAACTTATACAGGCGAAGGTGACTATACCTTAGATCTTAAGATTAAGCAGGCTTACTTAACTGAGCGTGGACAGATTAAGATTGAAAACTCTTTAATAAAAGCAGGACTGTTAAAGGAAGGCGACAAGCTCTTCTCATCTGAGCACATTACTTTATTACACCATGTAATGGCAGCTCTAAGAGCTCATACCTTATTTAAGAGAGATGTAGATTACGTTGTAGAAAACGGTGAAGTTCTAATCATCGATGAGCATACCGGTCGTAAGATGGTAGGACGTCGCTGGTCTGAAGGCTTACATCAGGCAATTGAAGCAAAAGAAGGCGTTGAGATCCACTCAGAGAACCAGACCTTAGCTTCTATTACTTTCCAGAACTACTTCCGTATGTACAAGAAACTAGCTGGTATGACTGGTACTGCTGATACTGAAGCATACGAGTTCCAGCAGATCTACGGTTTACAGACAGTAGTTTTACCAACTAACAGACCTATGATCCGTAAGGATATGCCTGATCTTATCTACTTAACAGAGGATGATAAGTACAAAGCAATTGTAAATGACATTAAAGAGACTATTGCTAAAGGCAGACCAGTACTGGTTGGTACTATCTCTATTGAGAATTCAGAAAAGTTATCACACCTTCTAGATAAGTTAGGTATTAAGCATCAGGTTTTAAATGCTAAGTTCCATGAAAAGGAAGCTTACATTGTTGCTCAGGCAGGTCGTCCTGGTACTGTTACTATCGCTACTAACATGGCAGGTCGTGGTACCGATATTATCTTAGGCGGTAACTTAAAGGCTGATATTGCAGCTTTAGGTGAGAACCCAACTCCTGAACAGGTAGAAAAAGTTAAAGCTGATTGGCAGAAGCGTCATGATGATGTTCTAAAAGCTGGTGGTTTACATATCATCGGTTCAGAGCGTCACGAGTCACGTCGTATTGATAATCAGCTTCGTGGTCGTGCTGGTCGTCAGGGTGATCCTGGTTCATCACGTTTCTACTTGTCAATGGATGATAACTTAATGAAGCTCTTTGGTTCAGAGAAGCTAAAGGCTTTCATGAAGAAGATGGGTATGGATGATGGTCAGCCATTAGAGCATAAGTTCATCACCAGAGCTATTGAATCAGCTCAGCGTAAAGTCGAAACCCGTAACTTTGATATCCGTAAGAGCTTACTTGAGTACGATGATGTTGCAAACGAGCAGCGTAAGGTTATCTACGAAGAGCGTAACGCTCTATTAGAAGGTAAGGATATCTCTGAAACTATCCATACCATTTTTGAGGATGTCTTAGACAATGTTATCTCAGATTACATTCAGCCTAACTCTTTACCAGAGCAGTGGGATCTTGATGGTTTACAGAAGCGTTTAGCTGCTGTATACAATCTGGATGCTCCTGTTGCACAGTGGATGAAAGAGAATGACAAGCTAGTGGAGAATGATATTCGTGAGAAGATCATTGCTCTAGGCCATGAGATGTATCAGAAGAAGTGCGATGTAATTGGTCCTGAGAATCAGAAACAGTTAGAGAAGCAGGTAATGTTACAGTGCATTGATACCTTATGGAAAGAGCACTTAGCAGCAATGGATTACATGCGTCAGGGTATCGGTCTTCAGGGCTATGCTCAGAAGAACCCTAAGAACGAGTACAAGATCCAGTCCTTCAATCTGTTCTCAAAGATGCTTGATAACTTAAAGGATCAGGTAGTTTCAATCCTTTGCAGAATTCAGGTAAGACTAAAGTCACCTGAGGAAGCTGAGGCTGAACAGAAAGCTATTGAAGAGCGTAACGAAGAAGCTAAGATGCGCGAAGAAGCTAAGAAGTACGCAGGTATGCACATTGGACGTAATGATCCATGCCCATGTGGTTCTGGCAAGAAGTTCAAAGCATGTCATGGCAGATTCGTTTAATAGAATAAAATAGGTAAAGGCCTCGTTGTTGATTAGGTCAATGACGGGGCTTTTTTGTGTGTGGAAGTTATAAGTAATACAGGGGAATAGAAATGTCTATCGTTGCAAACTACGAGCTTACAGATATTGAAAAGCAACATTTAGAAAAGATCATGAAAAGAGTTCATGAGAAAACTAAAGAAGGTATCTTAAATGGGAAAGGACCTTTCTATGCTGAGATTTATGATAAAGAAGGCAACTTCGTGTTAGGTACATCCAACAGCGTGATGGAAGACAAATGCTGTGTAAAGCATGCTGAAATGAATGCTGTTATGGCAGCCTGCGCCCACTATAAGAACTTTGACCTGTCATCATATGATTTGTCTTTATATGTAAACGCAGAACCATGCATTATGTGCTTAGGTGGCATTATGTGGTCAGGCATTAAGAATGTTTACTTTGGTGTACCCTCAGGTGATGTTGAGCGTATTACAGGCTTTGATGAAGGCTTTAAGCCTCACTGGTTTGAAGAGTTCAAGAAAAGAGGTATTAAGGTAGCTGGTAACATCCTTTTAGAAGAAGGCAGTGAAGTTCTAGATTATTACGTAAAATCTGGACGTCACGTTTATAAGCCAGAGAGATAATCTTACCAAACTTCGATAATCGCACTTGTAAAGGTAAATTGACAAATCCGATATATAACGCATTTGTTAAGTCTAATAAAAAAATATGCTCTTTTAAGGCAAAATTTTCTTGACTGAAAAGGGCTTATATGATTTAATAACCGCCGTTGCCCAGATAGCTCAGTCGGT
>DKDL01000120.1:4175-40187 GCA_002449335.1 Succinatimonas sp. UBA6849
ATTCCGTCTCTGGGCACCATCTAAAAGTTTCCAACAAAAAAATTTGAAAATCTCCTAGGTGGATTATTGTCTTCAAATTTTCCTTAATCAAAATAAAAAAACGCAGATCTTGTCGATCTGCGCTTTTACTCTATGTTTGATTGATTTTTATTCTGTCAGTTCTAGCTTAAACCTTGAACTCTGCAACCATGTTCATGAGGTTTACAACCTGATCGTTAGAGTCTTTGATGTCTCCATCGATATCGGTAATAGCTTCATGTAATGACTTTGAACCATCGGTAATGCTCTTCATATTTGAAGAAATCTCTGAGGTTGCAACAGTTTGTTGTTCAGCTGCTGTTGCAATTTGAGAAATCTGACCTGAAACTTCGTTAACCTTATTGGTTAAGTCGTTAAGAATTTGCTCAATTAAAGCACTTTCATCAGACAGAGCATCCATTACTTTTACAGATACCTGCATTGCATCATCAGCGTCTTTAGCATCGCTCTGTACGCTGCTTACCATGCGTGTGATCTCTTGAGTTGAAGTTGAGGTCCTAGAAGCTAGTGCTCTTACCTCATCAGCTACAACCGCAAATCCTTTACCAGCTTCACCAGCACGAGCTGCTTCAATTGCAGCATTTAGTGCCAGTAAGTTAGTTTGAGAAGCAATCTCGTCAATGGTTTGTACTATTGAGCCGATCTTTTGGGCTTGAGCTGCAAGGTTTTGTACTAATACAGCATCAGCTTTTGATTTATTAACCTGGCTTTCAATCTTATCAATGATTGATTGAACTTTGCTTACGCCTTCAGTAGTTGCACGAGTTGATTCCTCAGCTGTAGCTGAAGCCTTTTCACAGTTACTTGCAATGTCTTGAGTTGTTGATACCATCTCATCAGATGCTGCAGCTACAGTAATTGCTCTGTTCTGGTTATCCTCGGCGGTGTCACCAATCTTATCTGAGGCATCAGATAATTCATCGATAACTTTACCTAAGCTGTTAGTTACGTTGACAATAGAGGCAATATCTTTCTGCCATACCTGTCTCATCTCCTCTAAAGAATCAGCTAAAGGTTTTAGCTCATCCTTTCTTGTGGAAACGACCTTGTCGCGCATATCACCTGAAGCAATCTTTTTAGCAATAGCTGCGATATTCTTAATACGCTTAGATAAGCTTGTATGAATATAGTAGGTAAAGATAATGGCAATTAAGATCTCAATTGCTGTACAGCTAAAGATGGTTATGTAGGTACCATAACTCTTAATAGAACTGATAGCTGTCTTTGACTCTCTGATCTGGTTACCGTTGACGATAGTCATGTTAGAGCAGATTGACAAAAAGTTCTGGTTCATTGGTCCTAAAACGATGTTTCTTGCAAGGTTCAGATCATTTCTTCTGATTGCAGGAATTAACATGCCATTAAAGGTTTCTATGTATTCTTTGGCATTATTCTTAATAGTACCGATCTCTTTTGGAAAACGAGCCATTTGCAGTGCATCAACTGCTTTAGTAGCTTTATCAATAAAGCCTTGAGAATCTGAAATGTAAACTTCAGAGTTTTCTTTGTCAGTTACAATCTTTCTGACTAAAAAATGTAAATTGTAAAAGGAATCTAAAGCCACTCTAGTTCTTTCATAACGAACGTTCAGAGCTTCAATTTTATCAACTGTGATCTGGCGTGTACTTGAAATCTTGAATACTGATGAGGCAACAAGAACTGCAGTGAGTAAAATTAGGATGACAAAGCTTCCGACAATTTTATGTCTAAAGGTAAGATTATTTATAGCCATAATGGGCCTCTCTGTAAAATATTGTTTGTAGATTGTTGTTGGGGCCTCGATATTAGTTGGATTATAAAATTATTATTATGTGCTTAATTGAATTATACGTGGCTATGTTAAATAGATAAGGTGTTTTGGTTAAATGCACTTAAATAAACATTTTGCACCATATTAGTTTAGGCTAACTTGTGTATAATCTGATATACATCATATTCTATTAGCCATAAGATTAAAACAAATATTTTCAAAAACATGCAAACTTATGCATTTTTCTATTAAACAAAAATATTCAAAATGTTTGTAAAATTTATTGATAATTGGTCCTAATAATTTGTAAAATATAACTACAAAAAAACAGACATGTCTCTTTATCGTTCATGAGATGTGTCATCACCTTAGAAAAACTTGAAAGTTATAAACTATATGAAAAAACAAATTCAATTATCTGCAGCCGCAGAGGGTGCCTTGCGCAAGCTTGGCAAAGGTATCAAAACAGCCCGCATTAAAAAAGGTATCACCGCAACATCAATGGCCGAGTTAATGGATACAACCCGTGTAACTTTAGGTTCTATTGAGGATGGTCTTCCTTCTGTTTCTATGGGCCATTACATTAAAGCTTTATCTGTATTAGGTCTTGATCTTCGTCTAACAGGTTTACTGCTTGATGAAGCTCAGAATGCTTAGTCTTATATTTGCCTAACTAACGTTTTCACGTTTCTTTAATGTTTGTCTAAATTGTGCGGCTCTTAATTGAGCTTGCACAATTGTTTTCTTCTGTATTTCTTCTCCGCCATACAGTTTTTCTCTTTAACTATTTCCTATACAACTTCAAACTTTTTCTTAGATCCAAAATCAAAGAACCTCAAACGCTCCATATTGGTTCACTAGTTTAAAATCCTGTAAGGTATCTTTTGGCTTTATATGAACAGCTTTAGTCTGTGATTATTTGCATACTTGTGTATGTATTCCTCAAAAAAGAGTCAAGATTGCACAATAAGCGTTTCTTTGAACTCTTTTTCATGCTACATTAGACACATCAAACGCAATCATTTATTTTTAGCCTTAAAAAGGCAAATTTGAGCGCATCGTATCAGAACGTTTTAGAGCGTATATTGTGGAAGAATTTAATAATAATAGAAGCGGAGAACGTAAGTTCTTCAAGCCAAGCAAGCCTTGTTTCCATGGCGGTCCACGTCAGAATAGATCAAACAGACCAAATCGAAGTCGCGATAGACAAAAGGGAATGGTTTCAGCTTTTGTTCAGGGCAAAGGTCAGAATGCAGCCTTAAAGTGGTTAATGGAGAGCAGAACTCCTGTAAGTATCTTTTTAATCACAGGCGTTAAGTTTGAGGGGTTAGTAAGTGCTTTTGATGCATTTACTATCAGTATTACTGATGTAAAGCGTCATCAGCAGATGATCTATAAAGATAAGATCTCAACTATCACTATTAAAAAGCCTGAAGGTGCTCCTGTTCATGGTTCACCTCTGCACAAGCCTTCTTTCCATAGAGGTTTTGAGCCAGCAGCCCCTGGTATGTCACGTCCTTTAAGAAGTGACTCACAGCAGTCAGGAGATGATGGCGTAACCCTTCCAGAAAAACACGTAGATTACATTGGTTAATCACGTTCAAAATCCCAAAAAACAGGTGACTTTTAACGTCACCTGTTCATTTTCTTTCTCAAAAGTTCTCTTTTCCAGTTAGTCTTCTCAAGCTTAGCTTTATCTATCAAACTCAAAGTAATTGATCATTTCATTGTCTTTTACTTCGATACAATCAAAGCCACCGCGAAGTGCTGCTTTAATTCCTAATTGACCATCTTCAAAAACAAGACAGTCTTGAGGTGAGAGTTCTAATCTTTTAGCTGCTACTAAAAAGGTATCAGGATTAGGTTTATGACGTGTTACATCATCAGCTGTAACTAAAGTATCAATGTAATCTAAAAGACCTTTTTCTTTTAAAATTCTGTTGGCATTGGCAGTTCTGGTGCCTGTTCCAATAGCAATTTTAATACCAAGAGCTTTAGCTTCTTTTAACTCATTGAAGATCTTGTCGAATACTTCAATCTTAGGAATGTTCTCCTGAAAGATTGCAATCTTTCTTTTTACATATTCATCAATATCACCTACAGGCTCGCCTTTGTTTTTATAAAAGGCTGCAATGTCGCGACTAGCAGATCCTCCCATTGCATAGATGTCTTTGATATCAATATCGAAGCCATGCTCGTTGGCAACCTGCTTCCAGGCCAGAGCATGATAAGGCATAGAGTTGATTAAGGTACCATCAAGATCAAAGATTAAGCCTTTGTAGTTTTTAATTTCTGAATAGTTCATAAACGATAAACCAAATATAAAAGTTGTAAACGCTCTATAGTGATTTTCTATTTTAACAAAAGCTCTGGAGAATTTAGTTAACGAACATGAGCTTCTTTTTCGTTCTAATGTTTTAAACCGCAGATGTTTTTCCAAAATGCTAATTTTTCAATGCACCATACTCTCTCAGTTGTATAGCTACTACAATCATCAGCGTATTTGTGCTAATTTATCTACATCTGAACATCGTTTTACAGACGATCGTCCTTTATTGAATTAAAAACTAGCGCATGGATGTTAAAACATGGATGTTAGAAAGGTAGAGTGCCATACCCTAATTATTGGTGCTGGTACTGCAGGTATAGAAGCTTACAAAAGTGCTGTAAAAGATGGACTTGACTGTGTCATTGTAGATTCTGGTCCATTAGGTACTACAGCTCAGAGATCTGGTGAGCTTCCAGTGTCTTTACTAATGTCAGCAGGTCAGTCATTACATGCAATAGAAAGTCTTGATGAATGTGGTATTACCTTTGCTTCAAAAGTACAGCCTGATACTTCGAATGTAATGGTTTCATTACGAGCTGTAAGAGCCAGAGCTACCTCAGAGGTTTTGTCTTTTATGTACCGCATTCCTGAGAGTAAAAGAATCAGAGGTAAGGCCAAATTTGTTGATACTCATACCGTGATTGTAGATGACTGTATTGAGATCACTTTTAAGACAGCGGTTATTGCTACAGGCTCATCTCCTCTTGTAACTTATGAACAGTCACGTCTTAAAAACATCCTGACTACCAATGAATTTTTTGAATTAGAAAAGTTGCCAAAATCTGTAGCTGTATTTGGCAGTTCTAAAGTAGGTCTTGAGTTAGGTCAGGCTTTATCTTATTTAGGTGTTGATGTAGCTGTATTCGGTCAGAGAAAATTATGGTCATTAACTGATGACTCTATCTTAACTGTAGCTCATCAGATGTTATCCTCAAGATTTAATTTATATGTAGATACCTTTATTACTTCAATGGAAGATGAGGCTGATCAGGGCTATGCCATCTATTACATTGATGATCGAGGCTATGAGAACTACCTGCATATGCAGAGTGTTGTAGCAGCAACTGACAGAATTCCAAATGTAGGTGGTATGAACTTACAGAATATTGGAGTGAAGTTAGATAGAACCGGATGTATTAACGTTGATTCTGAAACTCTGCAAACTACTGTTGAGAATATCTTTGCTGCAGGAGATGTATGTCATGCTGAGCACTTATCTTCAATTGCTCTGTCTGAAGGTCGTGATGCAGGTTTAAATGCAGCTAATTATCCAAATTTATCAAAGCGTCGTTCTCAAGTACGCGTAGATATTGTGTTTACAGATCCTGTACTTGCAATTGCAGGTAAAACACTAAATGAGATGCGTGATTATGCGCGTGCTACTGGGGATACGTTTATTACTACCGAGGTAAGACTGTCACAAGGACATTTTAGAGGATTAAGAGAAGATGGTGGTATCTTAAGTATTTATACCTCAGTTAAAACTCATAAAATCTTAGGTGCAGAACTTTGTGCTTTCAAAGGTGATAAGATAGCTCAGCTTTTAGCCTTAGCTATGGAAAACGAGTTAACAGTAGATACCTTAGCTCAATATTCTTTCTTTAACTTATCAGCTGAAACTGTAATTACTCAGGCAGCTCAAGAAGCATTAAGAAAGTTAAACAAGAAATAGATTTTGACAAAGTACTTTTAGATAAAGATATTTAAACAGAAAATAGAAGAAATAAAAGGTCATTAGTTTTTATGGAAAAAACATTGGTTCTAGCTTCAGGAAACGAGGGTAAAGCTAGAGAGTTTCGCGCAATTTTAGAACCTTTAGGTTTTAAAATTGTTCTACAAAAAGAGCTTGGTATTGATTCTCCTGAAGAAGACGGTAAGAGCTTTTTAGAAAATGCCATTATCAAAGCAAGATATGCCAGTGAAAAGTCAGGTCTATGGGCATTAGCAGATGATTCTGGTCTTGCTGTAGATGCTCTAAATGGAGCCCCAGGCATTTACTCAGCCCGTTATGCTGGTACACATGGAGACGATAAAGCTAATAACAAAAAGTTACTAGAAGAGTTAATGAATGTACCTGATGGTAAGAGAACAGCCAGATACTATTGTGCCTTATGTTTAGTTCGACATGGAGATGATCCTGTGCCTCTTACAGTTTTATCATCATGGGAAGGTTCTATAGGTCACAAAGAAGTTGGTTCTGAGGGCTTTGGTTATGATCCTCTGTTTGTAGTTACCGGAAGAAACTGTACTGCAGCTCAACTGCCTCCTCAGATTAAGAACTTAATCTCCCACAGAGGCAGAGCTCTACAGGCATTAACCTATAAGTTAGAGCACAATCTTTCATGACAGATTTGCTGCCTGTAAGTTTATATATTCATTATCCTTGGTGCATACGTAAGTGTCCTTACTGTGACTTTAATTCTTATCCAAAGAATAAAAGCGTATGCACTGATGAGTCCTACCTTAATGCTTTACTTTTAGATTTTAAAGACAATCTAAAGCTACTCCAAGACAGACACTTTAATGCTGTCTATTTTGGAGGCGGTACACCATCTTTGTTTCCACCTGCTCTTATGGAAAAGCTCTTAAAAGAGATAAGACCATATTGTAAAGACGATTGCGAAATCTCAATGGAAGCAAACCCAGGTACTGTTAATCTTGATTCATTAATGGCTTACCGTAACTTAGGAATTAACAGAATAAGTTTAGGTGTACAGAGCTTTGATGATAGAGAGTTAAAGCTATTAGGTAGAATTCATGATTCAAAAGCTGCAATAGAAGCTTGTGAAAGTGTAGTCAAAGCAGGCTTTGACAATTTTAATATTGATATCATGCATGGTCTGCCTGAACAGACCACTCAAAAGGCTTTATCTGATCTTAAAACAGCAGCAAGCCTTGGTTGTAACCATTTATCCTGGTATGAGTTAACTTTAGAAGAGGATACCTATTTTGGTTCTCATCCTCCTGAGTTGCCAGATGAAGACTGCTTAGCTTCAATTGAAGAGCAGGGGTTTGTGCTTTTAAAGGAATTAGGCTATAAGCGCTATGAAGTCTCAGGCTATACCAAAGATAAACGCTGTCAGAACAATATTAACTATTGGTTTTTCTATGATTATTTGGGAATTGGAGCAGGAGCTCATTCTAAGATAAAAATAGGGGATAAGACCTTAAGACGAGGTAATCTTGAAGAGCCAAAAGCTTATATAAACGACGTAAATTCACATAAAGACAACTTTTTTGAAGTTAAAAAGTCTGATTTACCTTTTGAATTTATGTTAAATCGTTTAAGAGTTTTTGATGAAACTCTATATGAAGAGTTTGAGAAAACTACCGGCCTTAATTTCTCAATAGTAAAAGACAAGTTAGAAAAAGCTAAAGAAGAAGGTCTTTTACTGTTCTCAGATACAGGTTATTCTTTAACTGAAAAAGGACGATGGATGTTAAATGATATCCTGGAGTTGTTCTTGTAGTTACAGATTACAGTAAGGTGTAATGTTACAGGTAAGTGTAACTTTACAGATAAGTGTAATCTTACAGAAAAGTGTAATGTCAGATAAAGTTAATATTACAGGCAAATGTAACGTTACAGACAGGTGTAACGTTACACAGATCTGTAATCTGTCTTTGTAATCAGTTCAAGTAAAGCAAGTCTAAAACTTTAAAAAGAACATCCATATTAAAAATAAATGTTCAAATTTGCACGTAATGACACTTAAAAGCTAAAACTATCACCTATAATTGAACTAACAATAGTTAACTAACATTAAGACTTATAAAGAATTTATAACGAAATCCACAGAGATTTCTAGAGCAGAGGATCGTTCCTCTTAAGGACATAATTATGAACCTGAATACCGAGAAACAGAGATTAACCTCTCTTTTATCATTAAAATCTGCTCCACAAGGCAAAATTGATGGTGACTTTAGAGTAGCACTCTATGCAGTGGCTGCTTTGTATCAATTAGACTTTTCAAAAAACAGTAACTTCGGCTTATGTGCAAGCTTATTAGGATCTGTAGGCTTTAAAGGTGATGTAAGCAGATACAAAACTGAAGATTACTTCAATACCTTAGATGATTTGGTTGCAAAAGGCTCATTAGTACAGATCTGCGATAAGAAAGTTTATGCTGTACCTAGTGAAGTTAAGATTATTACCGCAAAAGTTAGAGCTGTTGAAAATCCTCTTTTAAAAGGTATTGATGATGTAAAGCACTACAGCTATGTCATCTCAGATGAGACTGGTAAGGAATACCATTTGAACACTGATTTAGTGATTATGCCAAACGATGAGGTAGAAGCTGTAATCACCAAGTCCAGTGACGTTGCTTTTGTTAAGAACTTAACTAAAGTTCGTCAGTGTGTTTTAGGTAGAATTATGCTCTTTGGCAAAAAGAAAGCCTCTTTAATGCCAGATGAAGCTAACTTAAAAGAGATGTTCTTTGACTTTGCCTCAGATTCAGATTTAGGTGAGGCAAAATCAGGCGATGTTGTTATCGCTCAGATTGTAAAACGTGTAGGTCTAAACCGTTTCTTAGTAAAGACCCGTGAAGTTGTAAAAGATATCGGTAATCTTAACAACATCATCGTCATGGCTGTATTGCGTAACGATATTCCTCATATCTGGCCTGATAACCTCATCAAGTCTTTATCAAGAATTCCAAACGAAGTTTCAGCTAAAGATATCCATGGCAGAGTTGATTTAAGAGACATTCCTTTAGTTACCATCGACGGTGAGGATGCTCGAGACTTTGATGATGCTGTTTACTGTAAGAAAGAAGGCACAGGTTGGAGATTATTTGTATCCATCGCTGATGTTTCTTACTATGTAAAACCAGGTACTCTTTTAGATAAAGAAGCTGTTAACCGCTGCAACAGCTGCTATTTCCCTAACTTTGTAATTCCAATGTTGCCTGAGAAACTGTCAAACGGCATCTGCTCATTAAATCCTGATGTAGACAGACTGTGTATGACTTGTGAAATGGTAATCAGCAAAGTAGGTAAGATTGAGTCTTATAAGTTCTATCCTGCTGTAATGAGATCACATGCAAGACTTACTTATACAGAAGCCTGGCAGATGATTTCAGAAGGTACCGCTATCTTTGAAGAACACAAGTCTGTAATGAATGATGTAAAAGAGCTTTATAACCTCTATCAGGCTTTCAAGAAAGACCGTCGCAACCGTGGTGGTATTTCTGTTGAAAGTGAAGAATTACACTTTGTGTTCAACGAGAACATGGAAATTGAAGGTGTTAAACCTTTAGAAAGAAATGATGCTCATAAGTTAATTGAAGAGTGCATGATTGCAGCTAACGTAGCTGCTGCTACTTTTGTAGCAGAGCATCAGGCTCAGACTCTATACAGAGTTCATGCAAAGCCTATGGAGAAAAAGTTAGGCTTGCTGGTAAATCAGTTAGCTCGTTTTGGTCTGTCATTAAAAGGTGGTGACAGCCCAACCTCAAAAGACTATATGATGTTAGCAGACTCTGTTGCAGGTCGTGAAGACGCTAAGATCATCAATGAGTTGATTTTACGCAGTATGTCAAAGGCTGAGTACAGCCCTGACAACATCGGCCACTTTGGTCTGGCCTTAGAGAAGTATGCTCACTTTACCTCTCCAATCAGACGTTATGCTGATTTACAGTTGCACCGTGTAATCAAGTATCTGTTAGAAAAAGAGCAGAAACATGATTGGGGCAGAATTGGTTCTCGCTCATACACCAAGGCTGAACTTGTAGCATTAGGTGTTAAGTGTACTGACAGAGAAATTGCAGCTGATACAGCAGAGCATGAGGTAGATGGTACTTTAGCTTGCATCTATATGGAAAAATTCATAGGTGAAGTAGTTAACGGTACAGTAACAGCATGTACCAAGTTTGGTGTCTTTGTTCACCTAGATGATTATGGTGTAGATGGCATGATCTACATTGGTAATTTTGACAGTTACATGTCATTTGATGAACGCACTCAGACTTTAGTCTCAAATCGTGGTGAGGTTTATGCCGTAGGTAAGAAGATTAGAGTAGTTGTATCAGGAGTCAACGAAGAAGAGCACAAGATCGATTTAAGACCGGATACTATGAGCAAGAAAGAGCTTATGTATCTGAAAAAAGAGCGCGATTCATTAGTTGCAAAACGTGAAAAAATCAGTCAAAATGCACCGCATTCTGATAAAGAGAAGATCCTGAAAAATCTTGCCGACATCTCATCTTCAAGAGTTGCAAGTGATGAGGACAAAGTACAAAGAAAAGTAGCTAAGAAAGGAAACTCTGCTTCACTTGAAAAGGAGTACATCTCAAACCCATATGGAACTGCTGTGAATATGGGACAGATTAAGTTTCCTAAGAAAGGCAAGAAGAAATCAAAGAGTAAAAAAGGTAAAAAATAATGTTTGTTAATCAGAAAAAGAGCCGCGCAAGAGAAATTATTTACGGTATCAATGCTGCTTTAACCGCAATTGAGACCAGTCCTGAAAAGATCACTGCAGCTTGGGTTGTAAAAGGTCGTGAGGACGACAAGAGAATTCGTCAGATTGAGCAGAAGCTTTTATCTGTAGGAATCAGACCTCAGGTTGCAATGCGCCACAGCCTAGACGAGAAGACTGATAATGGTGTTCATCAGGGTATTGTACTTGAAGTAATTGCAACACCTCCAAAGGATGAGCGTTTCTTAGAAGAGCTGTTAGAAAAACTAGAGGATGAAAAGCAGTTGTTCTTAATTTTAGATGGAGTAACTGATCCTAGAAATTTAGGTGCGGCTATGCGTTCTGCTTGGGCTGCAGGTGCTGATGCAGTGATTGTTCCTAAGGACAAGTCTGCTTCATTAACTCCTGTAGCTAGAAAGACTGCTGATGGTGCTGCAGAGCAGGTACCTTTTGTTGCTGTAACCAATCTTGCAAGAACCATTGAGATGATGCAGGAGCATAATGTTGAAGTTGTAGGCATGGCAGGTGAAGCTACCGATACTATTTTTGACTATGACTTCCAGAAGAAGACTGCTTTAGTAATGGGCTCAGAAGAGAGCGGCATGCGTCACTTAACTCGTGAAAAGTGTGATGCTATTGTGAAGATCCCTATGGCTAAAGGTGTTGAGTCTTTAAATGTTTCTGTAGCAGCTGGTATTGCTATGTATGAGGTTGTAAGACAGTTTTTAGTAAAATCTAAGTAATAGCTTACATCTTATCTGTATCTTTTAAGTGGCCTGTAAGAACAAATTCTTTCAGGTCATTTTATTTTAAGATCTTAAATTCTCTTGTCTCTAAGTAGGCAGAACGAATTCAGAATCTCTTACCTGAAAATCTCAAGAAAATAAGTTTGACGACGACTAAATTATTTCTTGAAGAATTAAGAAAAAATAGTATAATGTCCGCACTCAGTCGTGTAGGTAAAACCTACATTCGTCTCCTTGTCTGATAAGTTGACTGATTTTATCAGACTTTTACCGTAAGGGGCATTTTAATGCGTAACTACGAAATCGTTTTCCTGGTTCACCCAGATCAGACAGATCAGGTTCCAGGCATGATCGAGCGCTATAAGGGCGAGATCGAGAAGTCAGGTGGTAAGATCCATCGTTTAGAGAACTGGGGCCGTCGTCAGCTGGCTTACCCAATTCAGAAGGTTCACAAGGCAACCTACGTTTTAATGAACGTAGAGGCTGATCAGGAAGTTATCGATTCAATCGAGAACAACTTCCGTTTCAATGATGCCATTATCCGTAACTTAATCATTCGTACCAACGAGCCAGTTACCGAGCAGTCACCTATGATGAAGGCTCGCGATGAGCGTCGTTCACGCGATGATGAAGCTCGCGCACCTAAGGCTGAAGTAGAGGCTGAGGAAGCTTCTGCAGAAGTAGCAGCTGAATAAGGAGAATTAACATGGCACATTACTATCACCGTCGTAAGTTCTGCCGTTTCACTGCAGAAGGTGTTACTGAGATTGATTACAAAGATGTAGCTTTATTAAAGAACTATGTTACCGAGTCAGGTAAGATCGTTCCAAGCCGCATCACCGGCACTAGCGCTAAGTATCAGCGTCAGTTAGCAACCGCTATTAAGCGTGCTCGCTTCCTGGCTCTTTTACCTTACACCGACCTACAGAGCCGCTAATTAGGAGCTTACAATGGAAGTTATTCTATTAGACAAAATTGGCCGTTTAGGCGGTCTAGGTGACAAGGTTAAGGTACGTAACGGTTATGCTCGTAACTACCTGTTACCTTTAAAGAAGGCAGTTCTTGCAACTAAAGAGAACTTAGCTAAGTTCGAAGCTGAGCGCGCTCAGTTAGAGGCTAAGATCGCTGCAGAGTTAAAGGCTGCTCAGGATCGTGCTGAGAAGTTAGCTGCAATCGGCAAGTTTGTTATTACCGCTCAGGCTGGTGATGAAGGCAAACTATTCGGTTCAGTTGGTACTCGTGATATCGCAGAAGCAGCTATCAAAGCTGGTGTTGATCTTCACAAGTCAGAAGTTCGTTTACCAGATGGCGTTTTACGTTCAGTTGGTGATTTCGATATCGAACTTCAGCTTCACCCAGATGTTAAGACCACCGTTGTTGTTTCAATCGTTCCAGAGAAATAATAACTAGTTTGTCTTATAAAAAAACGGAGACTTGTTCTCCGTTTTTTTTGATCTGAGGGATAGGTTTATTTATGAATGAGTTTCTTCTTCCATTATTGAAGTGGGTTGGCGGTAAAAGACAGCTCTTACCTGAATTAACAGCTAAAATGCCAAGATCTTTTAACACCTACTATGAGCCATTTATTGGCGGTGGAGCAATGTTATTTGAGCTTCATCCTGATAAAGCGGTTATAGGAGATATCAACGGAGAACTCATCAATTTCTACAAGGTTGTCAAAAACCATGTAGAGCCACTCTTAAAGCTTCTGTTTACTTATGAAAATTCTAAAGAGTTCTTTTTAGAAAAGAGAAATATCGATAGAGATCCTGAAAAGTTCAAGCTTTTAACTGCAATTGAAAAAGCAGCTCGCACCTACTATCTAAATCGTACCTGCTTTAATGGCCTTTATAGAGTAAACAGTAAAGGGCAATTTAACACTCCTTATGGTCATTACAAGTACCCATTCGTACCTGTTGTAGACAGATTCTTAGCAGTGTCATCTTATTTAAAAGATAATGACGTAAAGATTAAACATGCATCATATCTTGAGATCTGTAAAGACTGTGAGAAAGGAGACTTTGTTTACTTTGATCCTCCATATGATCCAATCAGTAGCACCAGTTTTACAAGTTATGCTTCCGATGGCTTCTCACAAGCAGATCAGTGTGAATTAAAGGAATTGTGCGACACCCTTGATAAGAAAGGTGTTAAGTTCATGCTCTCCAATTCTGCCACTCCTTTTATTAAAGAGTTGTACAAAGGTTATAACTGCACTTTTGTTAAAGCAAAGCGTTTTGTAAATCCTAACCGTGAAGGTTCTGGCAGTGCAGATGAGATCTTAGTTAGAAACTACAGATAATCTTTTAAAATTGCTTAAAAATCATTTGTTTTCATTTACAATAGCTGTAGGTGGAAACAGCAATGCATACTCATAATTCTTTTGAAAATTTAAAGCCCTTTGTAAAATGGGTAGGCGGTAAAGGCTCCAGTGTAGAACGCCTCTTACAGCTTATCCCAGAGCATATTGATACTTATGTCGAGCCATTTGTAGGCTCTGGCGCTTTATTCTTTTCATTAAATTTTGATAAAGCTATTATCAATGACTCAAATTCAGAGCTTATTGCTGCCTATCAGGAAATCAAAGAGAATGTCTTTGAGCTTGAGATGTATCTGTCTACTTTAATCTATGACAAATCTTTATATGAAAAGATTAGAGCGTGGGATAGAGAAGTGAACTTTTTAAAACGACCAAGAGTTGAGAGAGCTGCTCGTCTTATCTATCTTATGAAGACCTGCTATAACGGTCTGTATCGTGTTTCCAAAAAGAATTTCTTTAACACTCCAATGGGTAACTACAAGTCACCGCTTATCTGTGATGTACCTACTTTAAACGCCTGTTACAAGTTTTTAAATGATAAGAATGTTGCTATCTATAATCAGGATTATGCATCATTATTAGACATCATCCCTGATAATGCTTTTGTGTATCTTGATCCGCCTTATTTCCCTGTATCAAAGACAGCCAACTTTACCTCATATCAGTCAGATAAGTTCAAAGAGACTGAGCAGTTCAGATTATTAGAGTTTTGTCTTGCTCTACACAAAAGGGGAATTCGTTTCTTACTGTCTAATTCAGATGTCCCAGAAGCTCGTGAGATTTACAGTAAGTTTAATATTAAGGTATTAGAGGTTTGTCGAAGGATTAACTCTAATATTGCCAAAAGAAGTGCTGTAAATGAGCTTGCTGTAACTAATTATGATGTAACAACAGGTGAGCTTTTAAAGATAGACTGAGTAAACCTCAGTCTAAATCTAAAATCTGTCTGTAAGCTCATTAAATGAGCTCATGCACAGGAAACTCATCTCTTGCAATATCTACCTTATTAAAATCAATATCAGCCTTAATAACGCCTTCTATGGTGTCTAATGACTCTTCAATCTTGCCATAAGGAGAAACTACCATTGAGTTGCCCAGACCTTCCATTACAGGTGAGATGACTCCAGTCTGATTGCAGACAACAAAATAGACCTCATTATCATAGGCGCGAGTTTTGGCCATAGCTCTCCAAATATCCACGCAATCCTGCCTGAAATCTGGATCTTTTAATTGCTCATGAGGGAAGATCCATGCTGTAGGCAACACTATCATTTTAACCCCGAGCTTTACCATATCGCGAAACTGCATTGGATAACGAATATCAAAGCAGATAGCAATTCCTGTCTTACCAAAATCAAAATCTACGGTGCAAAGTTTTGAACCAGGGGTAGACTTAGTTCCTTCCTGTCCACCAAAGTAGTTAAAAAGGTGGATCTTGTCGTAAATGCCTATCACTTTACCATCACGGTTTAGTGCAAATGATGAATTATAAAGCTTGGAGCCAACTTTCCTGACAATAGAGCCTGCGATGAAGTTTGTGTGGTAGTGTTTTGCAAGTGCTTTTACCTTATTTAAGATCTCTCCGCCATTCTCATCGGTTGCATGATTGACATAGTCGGTGCTGGTTGCAAAGAACTCTGGTAACACCACAAGATCAACCAGTTCACCTTCATTGATAGAGTTTTTTAGAATCTTCTCAAGTTTTAGAAGATTGTCTGAAACCTTGCCAAATGCAGCTGAAAACTGAACTACAAGCACTTTTGTCATGACTTTTCCTTACTTTACAAAAACAAAAGGAACATTCAATTGTCTGAGTGTTCCTTTATAAAACTAAATTCTAATTCAACAAGCCATTAGTAGTAATCCCAAGGATCGCCATTGAACTTCTTAATGTCCTTGCGAACTCGTCTGTTGCGCTTTATAACTTTTTTCTCAGGTTCAGCACTGTTAGCTTCGTCAGCAGGTGTTTCATTAGGATCAATGTAGGTAGTGTTACTGTTACCTGCATTCAGGCTCTCTGATGCAACCTCTGATGCCTGCTCTAAAGCTTCATTTTGCTCTTCTGAGAGAATTTCATTCTGCTCGTTAGTTACCTCTTGAGCATTCTGAGAATAGTCATATTCAACTTCAAGCTTTTCCTGGTGAGCTTTTATCTGTTTTGCTGTATCTGAAAGATGCTTTGCAATTGGCTCGTATTTAGCAATTAAAGCTGCCTGACGCAACTGAGAAGCACTGTCTGTTAACTGCTTTAAAGGTGATGTCATCTTTTTAGGCTTACTTGACAGTTCTTTTGGTAGAGCACTCTTGCCAATACTCTCAGGTTTTCCTAAGAATTTAGGCTGTGTTCCTAAAATATAAACATCAAAGACACACTTAATTCTTGCAAAGAACTCACGAATACCTACACGGTTGATAAAGCTTGAAGTCGGATTTATGGCATTAAAGCCTACAGCCTTTAAATCATACTTATCAGCAATAAACAGAGCTCTTTCGTTTTGGAATCCCTGAGAGATAAAGGTTGCAGATTTTAATAAAAAGACTTTTCTTGCTCTGATCACAGAATCGAGTGTACTGATGCCTGCAAAATCAAAAACGATCCTCTCTGCTGGTACTCCGGCCTTAATTAAGGCTTTCTTCATGAGACGAGGCTCATTATAAGACTCGTGGCGGTTATCACCTGAAACTAAGATGTAATCGATTTTGCCTGACTTAAAGAGCTGAGAAGCAGCCATGATCCTGTAGGTAAAAAACTCATTAGGTGCACCTGTTGAACCTAAAGGGGAGGTGCCAAAGAGCACACCTACTTTGTTATAAGGGATCTTGTCGATACTCTCGTAGGTTTTAAAAGCATAGCTTGAGATTTTAAAGCAACTTAAAACCACAAAGAGAATACCTACAACTAAAGCTAAAGCAGCTAAATAACAGGTCGCACTCAAAAAGCGAGACATGTCCGAGCCAAACTTTAAGTCATTTTGATCTTTGTATGACACTTTTATTCCTAGTTCTTGATCCTAGTAATTAGCCTGTTTGCTAGATCACGTGTTTTACACAATCTAAAGCGCCAATCTTTTGATACAGAGCCTTTAGATTAGCAGGGGTAGTTACCTTAACAGGAATTGTGTAAGACACATAATTGCCTTTTGAACTCTTACGTGGAGGATCTGTTATTTCCTGCATACCATCTTTTTCAATTGCATCGATGACATTTTTTATCTCGCCAATTGAGTTTACGACAGTAGAGTCAACAATTACTCTAAATCCTACAACTGAAGGAAACTTAATCAGCTCCTCAAGTTTTTTGTAATCGTCAGCCATATTGAATCCTTTTTTAACTTTTCAGCCAGTAATACCTTGTTATTTCTGCTCAGATACTTCTTCATCACTTGAGCTGAAGAATAAGCAAATCTTATCCCACATTCTGCCAAAGAAACCACCTTCTTCGATAGTCTGTGCAGATACTAATGGTACAGAGCTGATTACCTTATCATCAAGTTTTACATCGATAACACCCAGCTCGTCGCCTTTCTTTAAAGGTGCTACAAAGGTGCTGCGCTTTAATCTGTAGCTTAACTTGATGTCATTCTGTCTGCCACGTGGAATTAACAGGTTTAAGTCTTTAGCAATTACTAAATCAACCTGATTTTGCTGACCCATTCTTACATCTCTCTTTAACAGAGGCTTGTTAGCCTGAACAGGAGTGTAAAGCTGGAAATATCTAAAGCCATAAGTTAATAGAGCTTTGTTGTAGTTAGCACGTAACTTCTCTGATTTAGCTCCGATTACAGCAGCAACCAGACGCATATTGTCATTTACAGCTGAGGTTACTAAGTTATAACCTACCTGAGATAAGTGACCGGTCTTAATACCGTCAACTTTCATAGAGTTATCCCATAAGAGGCGGTTACGGTTGTACTGCTTGATACCGTTAAAAGTAAATTCTTTTTGTGAATAGATAGGGTACTCGTCAGGAAGATCGCGAATGATAGCTCTGCCTAATAAAGCCATATCATAAGCTGATGAATAGTTCATTTCATCAAACAGACCGTGTACGTTTGAGAAATGAGTATCCTTTAGACCTAACTGTGATGCGTAGTTATTCATTACAGATACGAAACCTTCTTGTGTACCTGCTAAATGAATTGCCATTGCAACACATGCGTCATTGCCTGACTGAATGATGATACCGCGTACAAGATCGCCTACTTTAATGGTACGACCTACCTCAATGAACATCTTTGATGAGTCGGTATACTTCTTAGCCCAAGCATCTTCGGTGATGGTTACATCATCATCCATATGAAGACGACCTGCTTTTAACTCCATACCGATTACATAAGCTGTCATCATTTTGGTTAATGAAGCAGGCCAAATCTTTTCATGAGCATTCTGCTCACAAATTACACGACCTGAATAGTAGTCCATTAAAACCCATGACTGAGCTTCAAACTGTGGTGGTTCTGGAACTACGATTGGAGCTGGTGCTACACCCTGAGCTTGAGAGGTAGCAGGAGCAGTACCATTTTGAGCTTTAACAGCAGCAAATGGATCTGGAATAGCGTCATCTGCAAAAGCAGTAGAGAGTGAACAAACTGAGCTTAATGCTAATGCAACAAGTGAAATCTTTAGGGTATGTTTAACTGACATCTTGTCTTCCTGATATACTCGTCTTTTTGATTTAAATTTTAATCAGTTTTATTTCTGCTTTAATTACTTCTTCAAAAGAAAGTAACATTCAAAGTGTTTTTAATTCTAATTACTTAATTCTAAAACTTTTTTATGAAACAATCACTATAACCTTTTCTTTTTAAAGTGCCCAAAGCACTGCGAGCAGTAGAGTCTGATAATGGACCTACAAGTACACGGTTGATATTGCCATCTTTAGCAATGATCACAGGGTAGGAGATCTTGCCTGCAACATTGGACTTAATCTCTTCTGCCATCTTGTCTGAATTACATGCTACTAACTGAATGTAACTGCTACCTCTTGAGAGCGAGCTAGTTGAAGCATAGGTAGAAGCTGCTATGGCTGAATTGTTAAAGACATTGTTTGATACATAGTTGTTAAGTCTTGTATAAACTCTCTTTGTCTTATTGGCAGCATAGGCTTTAACACCTGTACTTACAGAAGTACCTGTACCCCATGAGCCAGAGTTTGTACCCCATGATCCGTTTGATGAAGGGCTGATGTTATATCCAGATGGTGTACCTACAGCATTAGCATAGGTGCCTGATGGATTTACTTTGATAAGCTCAATTCTTACTTTAGAAGTACCAGTGCCAATCATATCAATGGCACGGGCAGAACCTTCTGATAAATCCAGAATTCTTGTACCTACGAACGGACCACGGTCATTTACTCTTACAATTACCTTTTTACCGTTTCTTAGGTTTGTAACCTTAAGATATGAAGGTAGTGGTAAGTTTTTGTGAGCAGCGGTAAAGCCTTTCTGGTTATAAACTTCTCCATTTGAAGTCTTTTTACCGTTAAAGCCAGGACCGTACCAGGAAGCTGTACCTTCTTCGATATAAGAGGTAGCTCCATTCCAAATCATATAATCTTTGCCCAATACGGTGTAGTCCTTATTACAGCCACCATTTCTTTGAGCTTCATAAATAGGCTTGGCACCACCGATGCCCTGAATGTTTACTTTCTCTTTTTCAGGCATTGGCTTGGTTCTGTTAGGACCAGTACCATAGGTATAGCCACCTCCAGCTGAGCCGTGACCTGATGAGGAACAGCCCTGCAGGATAAAGACTACAGATAAACAAAGAACACTTAATAGGGCGATTTTATTTTTAATCAAGGTATTCTGCTCCTATGAGGAACTTCAATGCCACGCTGTCTCTTTATCTTATCTACATTCATAGCAATAAATTCAGATAATTCAAACACAGCTCTGGCATATAAAGGAGAGGTGTTATAACGCATGATGGTATTAAAGTTGTTAAGGCCTACAACATAGCCCTTGCTGCCATTTTCAAGATCATAACTAAAGAGTCTTACCTTTTGATTAGGTGAGAGGTTAACTTTAGTAGTAGCACCTGAGGCATAAAGCTCTTCAACTGATAAATTCCACTGTTTCTGCATCAGTGCATCTACATTGGCATTATGAGGATGTACTCCATAGCAGATACCACGACCTGTCTGCCAGCCATGACCTTTAAAGTAATTGGCAACAGAGCCTATAGCATCCTCTTTATCAGTAAAGAGGTTGATGTGACCGTCACCATCAAAGTCTACAGCATAATCGATATAAGCTGATGGCATAAACTGCCCCATGCCCATGGCTCCGGCATAAGAGCCTTTGACACTGTCATAAGACCAGTTCTCGCGATTGGCTAAATATACAAAACGAGCAAATTCCTTTGAAAAGAAAGCTTCACGCTTTGGATAGTTAAAGCCTAAAGTATAGAGCGCATCTAGGACTTTCCATGATCCCATGTTTTTACCAAACAGAGTCTCAACACCGATAATAGCGCAGATAATTTCAGCAGGAACTCCGTAGGTCTTCTGTGCTCTTAATAGAGTCTTTTCATTTTCAAAATAGAAATTAACGCCAGCCTGAATTCTTGAGACTGTAATAAAGATCTTTCGGTACTGCCACCATGGTTTAGCTTCACCTGGACGAGTAATTGCATCAATGATCTTTTGCTGATAAACAGCCTGATTTAAAGCATCCTGTAAAGACTCAACTGGAACTTTAGCAAAGACTGCAAGCTCATTTAAATCAGCTGCGCTACTGTGAGTTGCAGCTGAAAGCGCAAAAGTAAGTAATAATGGTTTAATCGTTCTTTTTAGAAAATCCTTCATTTAAAAGCTGCTTTTTGCAGTCTCCTTGTTTTCTAAGTAAAATCTCTTAAGTTTAATTCTCTCTAAAGAAATTAGTCTTTTTGTGAGTATGAATAGACATGATCATGCCAAAACAGATTGTCAGGGTGATCATTGCTGTACCACCATAACTGATTAAAGGCAGTGGCACACCTACTACAGGCAGAATACCTGATACCATACCAATATTCACAAAAATATAGAACATGAAGGTAAAGGTAAAACTGCCACACAAAATTCTTTCAAAGTTATCTCTAGTCTGAAGAGTAATCAGCACACATCTGCCAATGATAAAGCAGTACAGTGACATTAGAATTAAAAAGCCTACAAGTCCGGTTTCTTCAGATAAAACTGCAAAGATAAAGTCTGTATGAGGTTCTGGTAAAAAGTCTAACTGTGACTGTGAACCCTGCAACCAACCTTTACCATAAAGGCCACCTGAACCTATGGCAATCTTTGACTGAATGATATGGTAACCAGCGCCTAGAGGATCAGATGAAGGATCTAAAAGGGTAAATACACGCTGCTTCTGGTAGTCATGCAGTACAAAGTTCCACATCACAGGTAAGGCAGCAGCTG
This sequence comes from Succinatimonas sp. UBA6849, assembly GCA_002449335.1. Lineage (GTDB taxonomy): Bacteria > Pseudomonadota > Gammaproteobacteria > Enterobacterales > Succinivibrionaceae > Succinivibrio. The sequence continues at coordinate 25,189 of DKDL01000120.1, forward strand.
CAGCTCCAGCACCTACAATGATCCACCACCAGGACAGTCCTGCAATAAAAATCGCAATTAAGCCAGCTACTGCAACTAAAGATGCTGTACCCAAGTCTGGCTGCATCAGAATTAACACAGTAGGCATGCCTACAATTACAAAGGCAATAATTGTGTTTAAGATCTTAGGTGGCAGACTGCCTTTTGATAAGAAAGTAGCAACCATAAGAGGCATCACAACTTTAAAGATTTCAGATGGCTGAATTCTTACAACACCTAAATTAAGCCAGCGTTGTGCACCTTTTGAAATATCACCAAAGAGCTCTACTAACACTAATAAAATAAGTCCGATGATATAAAGATAAATTGATAACTTAGCATAATAGCGAGGAGGGATCTGCGCTACAGCAATCATCAACAGGAAGGCAGCACCGGTTCTTGTGACCTGTCTTGTCAGCATATCAATTTCCTGTCCTGAAGCTGAGTACAGGACAAATAAAGAAAAGCATAAAGCCAGAAACAGTCCGAACAATAAAGGCAGGTCAACATGGTGTTTAGAGAAAAATGTTCCCTGCACATTATTTGCATTAACCTGACTTAATGTTGTTTTATCTTTTGCTGTCATACTATTGAAGTACCACGCTTCCGCCCATACCGAACTTTACTACCTGAGGATTTGGATCTCCCATATAGCCGTTAGGGTATAGATCAAGTAAATATTTATCGATAATTGCTCTAGCTACAGGGGCAGCCTTAGTAGAACCACCACCTTCGTTCTCTAGAATTACTGCAACTAAAATTCTTGGATGTTTAAAAGGTGCATAAGCTACGAACAGTGCATTATCGCGGTGTTCAACCTTAAGTCTGCTTGCGTTGTACTTTTCACCCTGTTTAATTGAAACCACCTGCGCTGTACCTGATTTACCGGCTGCTTTATATTTAGCACCAAAGAATGCTCTTCTACCGGTACCTTCAGGTCCATTTACTACAAGGTACATACCAGTACGGCAAGCTTCAAAATACTTAGGATCTTTAATCTTTAAAGTATCAAACGGTTCCTGCTGCTGATATTTGGTTACTTTACCTGTAATTGGATCACTTACTTCCTTTAAAAGGTGAGGGGTTCTTGTAACACCATAATTAGCCAAAGTTGAATGAGCTTTTGCCAGCTGCATTAAAGTAGAGGTCCAATATCCCTGACCAATACCGATAGGTACAGTATCACCTAAGTGCCATGGCTGACGGAAACGGTTCCTCTTCCAGTCGCGACTTGGGTTAATACCTAAAGACTCTTCTGATAAATCAATACCAGTCTTTCTGCCAAAACCGTAGCGATCTAGGTAGTCATGAATTCTGTTAATACCAGCTCTATAAGCTAAATCATAGAAGTAGGTATCAGCTGAAATTTCAATAGCTCTATACAGATCCATCCAACCATGACCCCAAGGCCTCCAGTCACGGAACTGGTGAGTAGAACCTGGTAATTTAAAGTATGGAGGACCAAAGAAAGAACCACTAGGAGTAATTAGGCCTTCATTCAAGCCCATTAAACACATTAAAGGCTTTACAGTTGAAGCAGGTGCATAACCGCCTTGAGTAGCTCGATTTATAAGAGGGTGACCTGGGTTATTCAATAAACGCTGATACTCACCACCACGGATTCCTCTTACGAATGGATTCGGATCATAGCTAGGGTTTGAATACATAGCCAAAATCTCGCCAGTTGATGGTTCAATGGCAACTACAGCACCTTTCATATTACCAAAGATTTCCTGAGCATAGTACTGTAATCTGATATCTAAAGTTAGAGTGATATCTTTGCCAGGCTCTGGTGGATCAAAGTTTAAGGTTCTTACTACCTGACCGTGGCTGTTAACTTCAACTTTTGAAGATCCGGTTACGCCATGTAAGTAGTCCTCATAGTATTTTTCAATACCTAACTTACCAATTTCAGTTGAGCCTTCGTAGTTATCAATCTTGCCTTCAGATTCAAGTTTCTTAACATCATTCTGGTTGATTCTTGAAACATAGCCTGTGGTGTGGGTAGTGATATCTGCAAAAGGATAGTAACGCTTTAAGTTTGCTACAACCTGAGCATTCGGATAGCGGTAGGAGTTTACAGCAAAGGTAGCAATCTGCTCTTCAGACAAAAAGTTTGATAATTCAACACCCGAAAAACGTTTTCTGGTTCTTGATTCAGCAAGTAATCTTTTTACGTCTTTTTCTGATAATGATAAAGACAGTAATTTATTCAGATCACGAATGGTCTGCTCAGTGTTTACCTGTTTATTAGGAAAAATAACTAGATGATAAACAGGGGAGTTTTCTGCTAGTACCACATGATTTCTGTCATAGATAATGCCGCGAGGTGGTACTACAGGCATAACTTTAATTCTGTTTTCGTTTGATCTGGTCTGATAGTCTTTAAATGAAATAATCTGCAGGTAGTAGAGGTTGCAGAAAAGCACTATCACCATGAGTATGGAGATACCAACACAAATAAAAACTCTTGAACGAAAAACGCTGGTTTCTAATTCCTCATTGCGAGTCTTGTTGTCAGACTTATTTGAAGAACTTTTCTTTTCATTTTTCGAGCTAAAAAGAGCACGCTCTTTGCGCTTTTTACTGCTTCTGAAAAACAACTTTTAACTCTGTTTTGGTAATGATTTAGGCTTAATAAATTTATCTTTGTTTACGGTCTATGCTTGAATTTGATATTTTAACGTTTTACTTGAAAAATATCTTTGAAAATTGTCTTTTTTTACGAAAAAAGTTCAGTTTTCTACAATAATAAAACACTTTATATGGGCAAGACTTTAAAGACCGTAAAATCAGTTTAATAATCAATTTGATGTCAAGCTCTATGGTAAGGCAGATTTGCGTAAATGCTGTATCCACGATAGATAGTTTCAGCTAAAAATACTCTTACAAGAGGATGAGGTAAAGTTAACTTTGATAAAGACCACATCTCATTTGCCTTTTGCCTAATTTCATCAGTAAGACCGTTTGGTCCTCCGACAATCAGCACAACGTCCATGCCTAAAGATTGCCATGAACCTACCTTTTGCCCCATCTCTATTGAGGTGTACTGTTTACCTCTTTCATCTAAAGCAATGATATAGGCTTTTTTAGGCAGAGCTTCTAAGATAAGTTTTGCTTCTAGCTCTTTAGCTTTTTCTTCAGAGCCTTTGCCATTTCTCTTTACAGGAGGGATCTCTTCTAGGACAAGTTTCATCTCAGAAGGAAAACGCTTTTGATAATCGTTAAAACCTTCCTGTACCCAGCCTGGCATCTTAGTGCCGACAGCAAGTAAGATAATTTTCATTTGCTATCTAATCTCGTTTAATTAGTTTTATTCAGCAACGCCACTTGCAATACAACGGTATAGATCGTCTAACTCATAGCGCTCACGAACTTCCTGCTGCATGATGTGAACCATGAGAGTACCAGTATCTACAATTACCCATTCACCTAAGGTTTCACCTGATACTCTAATCTGCTTTAAACCATCTTTATACAGAGTATCTACAAGTCTTTGGGCAATTGCGCTTACGTGGCGGTTTGAGGTGCCAGTGCAGATTAACATGTTATCTGCAATTGAAGAGTTGTTGTTTAAATCGATATTAACTAAATCGTGTGCTTTAGAGTCTTCAAGTGTTTTTACACACTTCTTGATTAAAAGTTCTTTTTCCAAAATGGTTCCTAATTGTTCTTTCAATTCTAAGTAAGTTTTACTTACTGCTGTTTATAAATACGCTTCTCAAGAATGTAGTCAATAACAGCTTTATCTAAATATTGTTTACAGCAGGGATATTCATCAATATGTTCAAAAAATTCTGTTTTTTTAACAAAATTTGGATATTTTTGATAAAAATCCTGAAATTCTTTACGTATTTTACTCGAACTTACGTTATGAAAACACCTTTTAAGTATGATGCAGTAGTGTTTATTTTCAAAATCCTTGTTCTGTAAACAAATAAGCTCGTTATCATCAAGTCCAGCGTCTTCATCACCATTAAGGCCATATTCTTTTATAAAAGGAATAACATCTTGATTGATATCATCAAATGAATAGCCATCACGACCAGTCACCACAAGATTTGAGAACTTAATAAGTTCTAATCCCTTATGCCATTTATCAAGATAAGCTAGAGAGTCCATACCCATACAAAAGAATAAAGCATCATTAGGGTAGAGTTTTTGTAATTTCTCTAAAGTGTCATAACTGTAGTGTGGACATGAAGGATCTTTTTCAATATCACTAATTTCAAATCCATCCTTTTCAAAAGATGCTAATGACAACATCTTTATTCTGTCTTCAAAAGAAATGTGACAGGTATTCTTATGTGGAGGCATGGCATTTGGAATTATCAAAAACTTGTCTAATGATAAGATGTCTTTGATATATGATGCTAAAAGATAATGATCTTTGTGTACAGGATTGAATGATCCGCCTAAAATTCCAATTCTCATTACAAAGCTCTTAAGTTTCTTACGTTAGAGTTGCAGGTGGACACAGCCATATTCTGTAAATGCATTAGCGCTTCATCATTATTAAAAGCCTGATAAGCTTTAGATGCTAAAGCTAATTCTTTGACTAAATAGTCATAGAAATCCTGTGGCATGTTTTTAGCTGCAAAGGTAGCAGCATCCATTGTAGTTAATGCGCTAATTCTCAACGGCTTGAAAAACATCATCTTATCTTTATAGTTAACTCTGCCTGTAAGCAGTTCACTGTGTCCTCTTAAAAGACTGATGGCATAAAGTAATCTGTCAAAATTACCAATAACTAATGGCAATACTTGAGAGAGTGAACTTGTCTGTGTAAGTGATGACAGAATATTTAAAGCTCTAACACTGTTCTTTCCACCTTGTACGGCAGCTTCAGCAAATTCAAATCCTGTATAACGGCTGTTCCCTGAAATATAGTCTGATGCTAGTTGCAGTGTCACTACATTTGTTTGAGTGGTTATTTTTACAAGCTCAAAGAACTGATCTACTGCCACAAGATTACCTTCGCAGCTTAAGGTTAAAAACTCTAAAGCATCATCCTGAACAGAAAGACCAAATTTGTCTCTTGCATGATTTCTAATCCACATTGAGAACTTATCACCCTCAGGTGGATACATAACCTCAATTTGGCCACCTATGAATTTCAGATTAGCAATTACAATTTTGGCTTTGCTATCGACACTTTGTTTTTTTCCAAAATCATCTTTTAACGCGGTAGCAGCAGGAGTTTTTGCAATAGTAGAATTTATTCTTCCTATTTCTACAATGGTTACTACACCAGGTCTTGAGCGCATTGCTAACAGCTGCAGTACCTGTATGGCAACTGAATTTAAATCATTTAGATAGATCTTAATGATTCTGTCACCACCAAATAAACCAGGGTCGATAAGTTCATTTTCAAGGCGAGCTAAATTAGCCACAGAGCCAGAGGTTAGATCTGATGAGGTAAAAAGCATGAATTCAGCTTGAGGCAGTTCCTGTCTAGCTTGTGCAATGACGGCTTTACTTCTTTCATTCTTTAAAAAAGGATCATCGCTTGAAAAAACGTATACAGGAGCTAAAGACATAAGATATTACTGCTTAATTTAATTGGACTTTAAACTTTGAAAAGCTCAAATTATGAGTTTTCTAAAAGTAGAATGTTAAACGAAATTCTAATAATTAGTGATGAAAAACACAAGCTGTAACCACTTACAGATTGAACATTACAATCTAATTATTTGAACCTCAAAAAGAGGTTTACAGTTTGAATTGTTCGAAGATTATAATCAAAAACTTGAAAATGACTGGATATTTCCTATAATGCGACAAGAGGTTGGAAGACCTCTGCTCTTTGCGGTTCTAAATTACCAAACTGGTGTTGACCATATTAGTAAAACTAGAACCACAACTATAAAAAAGTATTTCATAAGAAATCCTTTGTTTTAGTTAAAAACAAGGTTCTAGCTTCTAGGCCATGCCAGTGGTCTAGAAGTCTAGAACCGCTGGTGTTACCTAAGTAACCAGCCTAGTATACAGTAATTTTATTAGTAATAATATAAAGTTACTAAATAAGTATATTTATTTCTCTCTTTCTACTCTACATTCCAGTATAAAGGCCATATTTTTAACTTTGTAAGTTAAATCTAAAATGATTTTTACGGTTTGAATTGTTTGAAGATTGTAATCAAAAACTTGAAAAAGACTGGATATTTCCTATAATGCGACAAGAGGATGGAAGACCTCTGCTCTTTGCGNNACTATAAAAAAGTATTTCATAAGAAATCCTTTGTTTTAGTTAAAAACAAGGTTCTAGCTTCTAGGCCATGCCAGTGGTCTAGAAGTCTAGAACCGTCGGTGTTATCTAAGTAACCTTCCTCAGTGGTCAGTGCTTTTGTTAGTAATTAAGGCTCTTAATATCTCTTCAGGTCTTTTACATCAATAAATCGAACATAAAAAAAGCCCAAATTTTTCAATTTGAGCCTTTTATTAAATTATAAAAACTGATTATTTGCTTTCACTATCATCAGTCTTTAAGAAACCTTCTTCTGATAGTGATTCAGGTGCTTCATGTGGGATCTTAGGCTCTACTTTTGGTAGAGAGTATTCTTTGTTCTTATTAAGAACTTTCATACCGTTATTAAGATCACTTAAACTTACAGCTTTACCCTGAGCAACTTCAGCATCCTGTTTAGCACTTAAAGCTTCTAACAGTGTCATATTTTTTGAGTTATCAATATAGATGTCATTGTTATCTTCATCTTTTGCTAAAAGCAATTCAGCAGGAGCTGTGAATGGCTCATCAGGATCAGACTGTTTTCCAAGGTAGTTAATTCTTGCAATCATCTGATCTGCTAACACTTCATAACATTCATCAATTACAAGCTCCTGTTCATTAGTTGAAGCTAGAGCATTATCAGCCTTATTCAGTGTAGTTCTGGTAAGACCGTTTCTCATGATGATTGGTTTTGAACTGTTAGGAATAGTAAGTCTTGCTTGAGTTCTAACGATAACGTTGTACTCAAGAGCAGCACCTCTAGAGTTAATAGAAGCAAGTGGCATACTTACACTAGGTGCAGTAATAGAAAGGGTAGGAATATCCTTTCTTTCTTCAGGTGATCTGTTAGAAGTGCCCTGGTAGTCTACCTTAACACCTCTCATTTCAAGCTTATGCACAACAAGCTTATAGAACTTGTTGTGATAAGAACCTGAGACGGCAATTTCTGAAATATTAGAACCAAGTCTGTTCTGATTAGGAACATGGAATCCGCAAGAACATAGTCCTAGCATCAGTGCACCTATACAAACAAGCTTGAATTTCATTATTACCGCCTTTACCTTTTACTACTGCATATCCTAGTTAGTATTGCTGTCTAATAATCTTTGATTGAGATTTATTAGATAGCAACGATATTAACTAATCTGCCCTTAACATAGATGGTCTTCTTAATCTGCTTACCATCTGTGAACTTCTTAACTTCTTCAGTTGCTAAAGCCTTTTCAGTTACTGTGTTTTCATCAAGACTTGGATCAATGCTCATTCTTGCACGTACCTTGCCGTTTACCTGAACTACAACAGTAATCTCATCTTCCTTTAAAGCATCCTTATCAACTGTAGGCCAAGTCTCTTTGTCGATCTCGGTTGTGTTACCTAAGATTGACCATAACTTGAAGCAGATATGAGGAACGATAGGGTAGAGCATTAGCACTACGTTGTTGTAAACCTCATAACGAACAGCCATTGAAACCTCATCGGTGCCAGTGCACTTAGAAGCAACATTTAGAAGCTCCATGATAGCTGCAATTGCAGTATTGAAAGTCTGACGACGACCGATATCGTCGGTTACCTTCTCAATAGTTGAATGCAGATCATGACGTAACTTACGCAACTCAGGAGTTAACTTAGACTTGTCTAGTTTTACACATGGACCTGCTAAGGTTAAATCCTGAACCTGTGACCATAATTTACGTAAGAATCTCTGAGAACCTTCAACACCTGACTGTCTCCACTCAAGGGTTAATTCAGCAGGAGATGCGAACATCATGAACAGTCTTACAGTATCAGCACCATACATTCTTACCATATCTTCAGGATCGATACCGTTAGCCTTTGACTTAGACATCTTAATCATACCTTCGTGGTGAAGTTTATGACCGTCTTTATCTACAGCTGAAACGATGTTGCCCTTCTCATCACGGGTAGGAATTGCATCTAATGGATTTACCCAATTCTTGGTGCCGTTCTCATCAAGGTAGTAGTAAGCATCAGCTAGCACCATGCCTTGGCATAATAAGCGCTTGAATGGCTCATCATACTTAACCATGCCAGCATCACGTAATAACTTGAAGAAGAAACGTGAGTACAGTAAGTGTAATACAGCGTGCTCAATACCACCGATGTACTGATCAACTGGTAACCAGTAGTTAGCAGCATCCTTATCGAACATTTCTTTCTCGTCACGAGGTGAACAGTAACGAGCGTAATACCATGATGATTCCATGAAGGTATCAAAGGTATCAGTTTCACGAGTAGCAGCCTTGCCCTTATAAGTGGTCTTGTACCAGCTCTCGTCTGTCTTTAATGGAGAGATAACGCCATCGATCTTTACATTGCCTGGTAATTCAACTGGCAGATTCTCATCTAACTCAGGAACAATTTCACCAGTCTCATCGATGGTTAACATTGGAATAGGTGCACCCCAGTAACGCTGACGTGAAATACCCCAGTCACGTAATCTGTAGTTTACCTTTCTCTCTGCACAGCCCATTGACTCTAACTTGTCTGCAATAGCTTTGAATGCTTCTTCAAAGTTCATGCCGTCAAATTCACCTGAGTGGCAAGCAATACCGTGCTCGGTGAAAGCGTGCTCTGATAAATCAGGATCACCTGATTCTTTTGAAGCCTTAATTACAGGAATGATGTCAATGCCGTACTTCTTAGCAAACTCATAATCACGATCGTCGTGACCAGGAACTGACATTACAGCACCGGTACCGTAATCCATAATTACGAAGTTAGCTACGTAAATAGGAACCTTGCGACCATTTAGTGGGTGGATAGCATACAGACCTGTTGCCATACCTTTCTTTTCCATGGTTGCAATATCAGCTTCAGCAAACTTCTGAGTACGGCACTCCTTGCAGAAAGCGTCTAACTCAGGGTTAGTCTCACAGCATTTCTTTACTAAAGGGTGATTTGCTGAAATTGAAATGTAGGTAATACCCATGAAGGTATCAGGACGAGTGGTATAAACAGTAAAGGTTTCATCACTGTCTGCTACTTTGAAAGTAATGTTTAAACCTTCAGAACGACCAATCCAGTTGCGCTGCATGGTACGAACGCGCTCTGGCCAACCGTCCAACTGGTCTAAGTCTTTTAATAATTCATCAGCATAAGCTGTGATCTTTAAATACCACTGAGGAATTTCACGCTGCTCAACTTTAGAACCGCATCTCCAGCAACAACCGTCTTCAACCTGCTCGTTAGCAAGAACAGTGTGATCAACAGGACACCAGTTAACAGTTGAAAGCTTCTTGTAAACTAAGCCTTTCTTGTATAACTCACCGAAGAACTTCTGCTCCCACTTGTAGTACTCAGGACGGCAGGTAGCAACTTCTCTTGCCCAGTCGTATGAGAGACCTAATGACTTTAACTGCTTCTTCATGTAGTCAATGTTTGAATAGGTCCAGTCGCTAGGCTGCTTGTTGTTCTTAATTGCAGCATTTTCAGCAGGCATACCAAAAGCATCCCAACCGATAGGTGCTAAAACATTCTTGCCTAATAAACGGTTAAAACGTGCAATTACGTCACCAATGGTGTAGTTACGAACGTGACCCATGTGTAAACGTCCTGATGGGTATGGGAACATAACTAAGCAGTAATACTTTTCTTTATTCTTATCTTCTGTTGCATGGAAGGTTTGATGATCGGCCCAGTACTTTTGTACCTCTGGCTCGATTTCTTGTGGATTGTATGCAACTTTATTGGCAGACATCGACATTGCTCCGAAAATAACTTTGAAGTTTAAAACTTTATAAAACTCTTTTTTGTATAAAAGAATTTGTAAAAAATAATCTAGTAAAAAATAATCTCATATTTTGCCACATTTACAGGCAAATTTGACCAAAATCACGCAAAAATATATGGAAGTCAGAGGAATTACCCTGAGCCTTTAATCTTCTTATGATTTTTCTTTTGCTCCATAAATACAAAATTGTGCACTCTTGCGCATTTTGTCTGTAAAAATAGTACAATTAGCACAGTTTTGAAAACTGTACAAAATGTAAAAAAGCAGAGACAGATTTATCATGTTAAAAAAATTAGCTTTGGCAGTATCTTTAGCAGCTTCATTTCAAGTAGCTCAAGCCACCACTAATATTTATCCATTAAATGGTCACCAGGTTTTAGGTGAAGAGCAGGTTTATTCAATTAACGATACTGGTACAACAACATTAGAATATGTTGCAGCTGAGTATCACTTAGGTTTGTCTAATATGATTGAGGCAAATCCAGAGGTTGATCCTATCGTTCCTGCTAAAGGCTCAAAACTAATTATCCCAACAAGACTGATTTTGCCTCCTACAGTTCATGAGGGAATTATCGTTAATTCAGCTGAAATGAGACTGTACTATTTCAATGGCAATAAAGTTGAAGTTTATCCTATCGGTATCGGTCAGTTAGGTAAAGGCACACCTATGGCATGGGTTACCAAGGTAGAGCGCAAGAAGGCAGGTCCTACCTGGACACCTACCGCTAAGATGAGAGCTGAGTACGCAGCAGAAGGCGAGTATCTTCCAGCTGTAGTTCCTGCAGGTCCTGATAATCCTATGGGCTTATATGCAATGTATGTAGGTAAGCTCTACGCAATTCATGGTACTAATGCTGACTTTGGTATTGGTTTACGTGTAAGTCATGGTTGTGTACGTCTGCGTAATGAGGATAACGAGACTTTATTCCATAAAGTTCCTGTTGGCACCCGTGTAGAGTTTATCAATCAGCCAATTAAGTTTGCTGAAGAGCCAAACGGTGATCTTTACATTGAGGTCCACCAGCCTCTTTCAAGAAGTGAATCAGAATTTGAGAATTTTGATACAACCGTCCCATTCTCATTCACTCAAGCTCAGTTACAATTCTTCAAAGATCCAAGAATCAATCAGGATATTCTTAAAAAAGCACTTGATGAGCGTTCAGGTCGACCTGTGCTCCTAAATCCACCAGAGTTTTAACTGTAGCTATTAATGAGAATCAAAGTAACAGCGTTAGCAGTTTTTATACAGGCTTTAGTGCTGTCACAAACTAGTTTTGCACAAATTGAGCTTCCAGGTTATGTGGATCCTCGGTTTGGCAAACCTAAGTCAACGCTGTATGATTTGGTTACTGCAAAGCCAGAACCTGAAGAGATGTTCTGGCTTAAAGATTCTCTGTTTACTCCTTCCATTGAGTCTTCAGAAAAGAAAGTTGATATTCTTTTTGAAAGTAAAACTTCAGGAAAAGTAAAACCTCCTAAGACTCTTACCGTCTTAAATGACACCTTATCTGACTATGTAGATGCTAATACCTCGAGTGTCTTGACCTACCTGTTTAAAGATTATTTAAAGAAAGGTAAGTTTTATAAGATCCCGCTTGTGGTAGATACCGATAAAAATCGAGCTACCAGAGGTTATGATGAGCTTTACTCATTTGACTCTGTCTGCTCAGGTTTAGGTGTATTAGAAGCTGATTTAAAAGGTAAGTGTGTAAGAGAAAATGAACACTCCTTTGGCTTAATTGAAATCAATTATTCAAAAGATCTTGAACTGTATAAGTCAAAGTTACAATTAAAGCAGATCCCCGATAATGGCTTAAATGAGTCTTACTCATTTAAACTTTTAAGTTCATTCCCTGCTTTATTAGGTTTCAGATCATCTCATGATACTAATGGATTTTATAAGCCATTAACTTCATTTGACAGAAACTTATATTCAGAGAAATTAGAAAAGTATATTCTGCCTGAAAACAAGTTCTCTGATTTTGGAGAGGACTGCTTTTACTCTTCATATGACAAGTGTTCTCTCTATTTTGGAGGACGCAACACTCAGTTGCTCTTAGGTCAGGCTACAGTTACTCATGACAAGATCCCTTTTAGTAAGGATCTTAATCTAGCAGTTCACTTTGGTTTTAACAACCGACCTTATTTGAATTTAAGAAATACTATTCTTTCAGATTCATCATTCATCAATTATGGCTTCTATACCCAAGCTGAATTGATGATGTTAAAAGACTTAGGCTATAACATCAACGATAGGGAGTTCTATTCAAATTCTCTGTACAAGAGTGGTTCTAAGTTACAGCGAAACCATATTGTCTTTAATCAGGGCTTCTATGCCTGGTCAGATGCAACTCATGACTATAAGAACGATCAACCTTCAAGAATACCTGTGTCTATTGCCAGCCACATCTTTGGTAATTACAACGATGTAGTGCAAAAGGGCACTATAGCAAGTGTAGGTTATTCATCAATCGGTATTAGAATTGATGGCTCTTACAATAATGTTACAGTGGATAAAAATACAGCAATATATGAGAACGGCATTGGTTCTAGCGGTATTGCTGTAACTTATGGTCGAGATAATGTCCTAAACATTGAAGGTTCTGTTGTAGCAAACTCTGAAGATGGCGTAGGTATCAGATTTGACTTTGGCTCAAATGCTCTATCTGATATGCGTGAATATCAAGGCTCTTACAGAAGAGTCAGAACTTATGATGCTCAAAGAGGTATCTTAAAAAGAGAGAATGCTCAAAGTGTAAATGCGCCTGAGGAAATCAGGGGACCAATCGTTTCAGAGCTTAATATTAAAGGTTCAGTTTCAGGTAAAAAGCACGCTATCTTTATTGATGAGTCTGCTCATGTAAAGCAAATCAACTTCATGAACAGAGCAAAGATCACAGGAAACATTACCTCTAACTTTGAAGCTTATCTTGGGGACAACGGTAAGACCTTCTTGGCAAATCATAAAAACCATGCACTCTTACCTGGTATCTTACAGTTTGATGAGGCATTTAAAGCAATCAATGCTTATGAAGTTAAAAAGAAGCTGGCCTCATTAAATACCAATGTAAATTTTGGTGTTAAAGACGCAGAGTATTCTTTAGATAACAAGTTATTGCGCTATGTGCCTGATAAGAAGTCATCAGTGGTAATTGACGGTGATGTTACAGGTAAGTCTCTAATTCTTTCAGCCTTTGGCGGTCATACCACAATTAAAGGTACTTTAGATGTAAAACGTCTGTATGTTGGCGACTCCGTGGTTAACTTTAAAGGAGCTAAAAAAGGCTTAAATACTGTTGATGAACTTGAAATCAGCCGTGGTGGTCAGCTTGATCTTTCAAATGGAATTCCTGATACCTTTGTAGTTAAAAAGGATGCTGTAATTTCAAGTAAAGGCGTCATCTGCGTTGATATTGATAAAGATGGCAATATTTTAGACAGGGTAGATGCTGAGAACGGCTTTAGCGCTCATGATTCTATTGTAAATTTAGAACCAGGTCTTTCTTATAACGATATTAAGAGCTATCAGTCAGATCCTAAAGCTCTATTAAAATTGATGAACAATTTTAATCGTAAAGCTAATGAACTCTTAAGTCCTTATGGTGTCACTTCAAAGTATCCAAAACACATTTGGTATATTCAAGGTGATATGGGTAGAAAGGTAAGTTGCTCATCTCGAGGCTGTCATTTAGGGGACTTCGTAAACAGCTATTCAAAATCAGCTGAAGAAATACCTTTATGGCGCTACATCCTAAGCTTTGTTGGTTGCTTTATCATGCTCATCCTAACTGTTGTCATGTTAAAGAAAACTGGCAATGGTCGTTTTGGCTAATTTCTTTTTTCATAAAATAACGCCTCAATAGAGGCGTATTAGTAAACAGATCTTGCTAAGGATATCTTGCAATAAAGGTTGCTAGAGTAGCTTAGCTAAGTTTGTATTATCAATTAGTTCAGGAGTACACAGGTATGATTCCATATCCTTAACTCCGTTATTGTAGGTTGTAGTGTCGTTTACATTTGCCTTATGACCAGAACTGATAGCTTTGACCATATCCAAAACAGCATCATGTAGTTCTTCACTTGATTTGTAGATGGTCATGGCCTGATATCCTTCTTTTACATTCTTTAAAGCTTCAGATGTAGCATCCTGACCAGTTATCACAGGAATATTAGATGGAGTGTAACCTCTTTTCTTTAAAGTAAAGATAATGCCTTCACTTAAGCAGTCAGCAGGAGATAAAATTCCATCAAGATTTACTCCGCCGTTTGCACCATAGCCTACAGTATCTAAGATTTCATCCATTCTTTTACTTGCAAGATCGGTTCTCCAGCCTGGAACATTAGTCTGTTCAGGAGCAACTTTTCCTGACTTTACAACCAGAGCACCGCTATCTAGGTATGGTTTTAAGATCTGCATTGCTTCTTCATAAAAGAAATGAGCGTTTTTGTCATCAAGTGAGCCGTAAAAGATCTCGATATTTTTAGGATTATCTACGGTAGGCTGTAATTTGTCGATGAGGTATTGTCCCTGAATTCTACCTACTTCCTGATTGTCAAAAGATACATAGTAGGTTACTGCATCAGTTCCGGTAATTAAACGGTCATAACTAATCACAGGAATGTTTTTGGCTTTGGCATCTTTTAAAGACTCTGTTAAGGCATTACCGTCAATTGAACCTATAACAAGAGCATCAATATTACTGTTAGCTAATCTTTTGATTTGTCTGTTCTGTAAGTCAATATCGCTGTCTCCACCGTAGAACAGCTCAACATTAAAGCCCTGGTTTTTCAGCTGTTGTTCAAGCTCAAAACCTTCGTGATACCATCTGTCCTCATTTTGAGTAGGCATCGCTACACCAACAGTGTAAGCTTGAGTTTGTAAGGTGAATAATAATGACATAGTTGAGAATATAACTTTTGGTAATTTCATGATTTTTCCTGGAAGCTATGTAAAGATGTATATTTCAAAATTGTTGCGCAGATCTCTACTTTCCACGGTTA
>DKDL01000116.1 GCA_002449335.1 Succinatimonas sp. UBA6849
TATCGGTGTGGGTGTAACCTTCGCATCCTTACTGTTCATGAGACATATGGCTCGTTCAGTTGAAGTAAGACGTCAGACTCATAAAGCTGATGAGTACGAATCACAGGATGGCGAGTTAGTACCAGACGATACTATCGAAATTCCTGATGACGTAATCGTGCTGCAGATCAACGGTCCATTATTCTATGGCTTTGCAGCTGAGTTCTGCGACAAGTTAAAGTCATTAGAAGATATGCCAAGAATTCTGATTTTGCGTATGCGTTTCATGCCTTATCTTGATGCTTCAGGTGAAAACTCAATTGAAGACATTATTAAGATTTGTCGTGAGCATAAGACTTACGTAATCTTCTCAGCTGTAAGACCTCAACCACGTGCAATCTTACAGAAAGCAGGTATTCATAAGAATCTTGATGGTGCGATTGCTGTTGATTTTGAGCATGCCCTTGAGATGGCAAAACAGCTTTTAGCTGATAAAGACTTTATGAACAAGCACGTTGATCCTTGTGCTCATAAATAAAGTTAAACAAAATTAACGCTTACAAAAGTAAGTTATAAGAATGCCGGACACTGTCCGGCATTTTTGTCTTTGAATTTTTTATCTTAAAAAGATCAGATTAGTACTATCTGAAAGACTTCTTCATGATACGTTCTTTATCACGTGCCCATTGCTTGTCTTTAATTGAATCGCGCTTGTCGTGATCCTGCTTGCCACGGGCAACGCCAATTTCCAGTTTTGCCCATGAGCCTTTCCAGTACATCTTTAATGGAATTAAAGTATAGCCCTGTCTTTGAACACAGCCCGTAAGCTTATCGATTTCACGTCTTGATAAAAGCAGTTTTCTAGTACGGGTAGGATCACTTACTACAAAGGCACAACTTGTCTTTAAAGGATTGATGATGGAGCCTAACATGATCACTTCACCATCTTTTACAGTTACATAAGCCTCTGAAATATTACACTTACCAGCTCTTAAGGACTTTACTTCCCAGCCCTGTAACTCAAGACCTGCTTCATATCTGTCTTCAATAAAATATTCAAAGGTAGCTTTGCGGTTAACAGCAATCATGTTGCTGCTTTGTTTTTCTTTCTTTGCCACTTATAATGCCCCTTGATTAAAGGCGTAATTTTAGTAAAATGCGCCTTTATTTTTTGTTATTAGTTTAAGTTAATTATCTTGAAAGATTGTTTTGATAAATTTAATCTTGCCAAAGTTCTCATTAATTTGACTTGCCTTTCAGAATTGTACAGAAAAACATGCCATAACTTCAAATAATCTAAAAAAATATACTACGCTGCCGACAATTTCAAATAGAATATAAAGAACTACTAGTTTTTATTAATAGCATATTCCAAACTTGTATAATACTGACGGGATTAATTGTCAGTATCAACACCCCAGTGCCGTAAGGTATATAGAGGCTGTATATGGAAAATTATAATAACGACAACGATTTAGCTCAGCAAGAAAATGATCTGTCACAGACTGTATCTGAACTAGAACAAGTAGCAGAACAGAATAGTCTACCTGAGGATGGAAATCAGGAGAGCACATCTGTTGACAATCAATCTGAATCACAAGACAACAGCTTTGATTCTGCTTCTACTGAGAGTACCACCTTTTCTGTAAGCAACAATGCCTACAAGTCAGCACCTTTCTTTAAGTCATTATTCACCTTAAAGTTCGGTGATATTTCTATTGTGCATAGAATTATTGCATCTTTTGCACTCTCAATTTTAATTTTTGCTGTAGGCTCTCTGTGCATTATTTCTAACATCAACTCATATGTTGATCAGCGTAACTGTATTGAAAAGCTGTACTCTGACCTAAATGCAATTAACAGTGCCTTTATTGAATTAAGTCATGACAACCATGACGGACAGGCTATAGCTGATGCAAAACAGGCTTTAGAGAATATTACAGCAGGATTGAACTCAGAAAAGAGCAAAGTCTTTTTCTCTGTAAATCAGAGTGCTGTGGATTTACGTCAGGCAGTTACCACTTTTGCAAATCATTCTCGTTCAATTTTATCTAACAACACCAATGCTGATACCTTCTATCAGGAGTTGAGATCATGCTCTGAAGTGTTAACTAAAATTGACTCTTTAATTAAGAACGGTAAGTTAGATGCTAAAGCCTATAACAAGGTTTTATATTCTTTATATGCTGTCTTAGTTATCACTATTTTAGTATCTGTACTGCAATCACTGTTCTTATCAAAATCTCTCAACAGCGAAGTTAAACACGTATGGAAATCTTTATTAAAGATTGCCTCAGGAGATTTCAGACGCGATACCGACAAGATCAATCGCAAAAACGAGATTGGCAGTATCGATGGCCTAGTTGATAATGTTGCTGTCTCCATGCAGAAAACTGTTAATAAGTTAAATAACGATTTCTGCAAGATGGTGGACATGGTTAACTACAACTCATCCATGCTGGACAACGCAGCTGATGCGATGGCTACCCAAAGATCAAAAGCTCATTCTGTAGCACAGGCAACTGCTAATATGGAAAACACCATTGAAAAGGTTACAGAATTTGCCCGTTCTACCCTGTCTGAGGTCAAGACTGCAGAAACAGCATCTGATACCTGCCGTTGCACTATGCAGGACAACATCACCACTAACCATACTTTAGCAGACAAGTTACGTGACACCTCAGTTGCAATTCAAAAGATTAACGAGATGGGTGAACAGATTAACTCTATCGTAAGAACCATTGCTGCAATTGCTGATCAAACTAACCTTCTGGCATTGAATGCTACTATTGAGGCTGCCCGTTCTGGTGAGCACGGTAAAGGCTTTGCTGTGGTTGCAAACGAAGTTCGTGATCTGGCTAAAAAGACAGCAACCTCAACTGATGAGGTTACCGATACCATTTCTAATCTGTCAAAAGCAGTGGAGACTTGCGTTAAGGTGGTAGCTTCCTGCGAAGAGGAAATGAACAACTCTGTACAGCAAAGCTCTAAAGCAAACTCTGCGATTGAAGAGATTATGGGTATTATTGCAACCATTACCGATATGTCAGAGCAGATTGTACAGTCCTGTCAGGAACAGACCTCAATTGCAGCTGACGTAAACCACTCAATTGAGAACATCAATGCAATCACTGAAGAGTGCTTTGAACACATTGATGACACCAAGCAGTCAGTGCATAAGATTAGAAACTTAGCTCAAAATCAGGTTGAGAATTTGTCAGCCTTTATCGTTAACGAAGATAAGTAACTATCTTTTTAATCTCAAATCAATTTTTCTCGAGAGTATGCCAACAGTAAAATGTTGGCATACTTTTTTCATATATTTCGTTGACGACGAAATTTTGCCGTTTATAAATTTCGTCAATAATATATGGAGAGAAAAATGGCCTTATATCTAAATACAAACCTTTCAGCAAGACTTGCTCAAAGGACTGTAAACAGACAGACAGCTCGTCTTGATACGTCTTATGAAAGATTATCAAGCGGTTTGAGAATTAACTCAGCTAAAGATGATCCTGCAGGTGTTCAGACCTCAGACAGACTGACTGTTCAGTTAAACTCATTAAATCAGACAAACCGTAATGCTCAAAACGCCATTGCCTATGCACAGACAGCAGAAGGCGCAATGGAAGAAATTACCACTATGCTGCAGAGAATTCGTACTCTGGCAGTACAGTCAGCTAACGGTACGAATGCAACTGATAACCGTATTGCTCTTCAGGATGAGGTTGATCAGTTAAACGAAGAAATTGGTCGTATTGCTCGTGATACCACGTTCGGTGGTCAGGATTTGTTAAATGGCAATGCTTCCATTGCCCGTTTCCAGATTAGCCCAGATCCAGGTTCAATCATTAAGGTTGACCTCTCAACTGGCTTTGATACTAATTCATTGGCAAAGCTTGCCGCAAAAATATCAGGTTCTGAGACCTTTCAGTTACCTGAAGGTTCAACTTTAACCGTATCTGAGTTTAAGTTCTCAGATGTGTTCTCATATCAGGTAAACGGTAAAGGTATTGATATTAGCTCTATCTCTAATGCTCAGATAGTTTTAGCTGGTATTGACTACTTAATGACAGCAGTCGACTCTAAGAGATCAGAGCTAGGTGCTATTCAGAACCGTCTTGAGTCAACCATCAGAAATCAGGAAAACATCTCTGAGAACGTTTCAGATTCACGTTCTCAAATTCGTGATACTGACTATGCTGAAGAAGTTTCAAATATGACCGCAGCTCAGATCCTGCAACAGGGTGCAGTTACCATTCTGACTCAGGCAAATCAGAAGCCGCAGATGGCATTGCAGATGTTGCAGGAAAGCTAGTTTAGAAGGAAACTAGTTTTAAATAGAAAAGATACAACACTCAAACAAAACATAAGTAACGGCAAAATTTAAAATTCACTCCATTTTTCTCGTAAAGACCGCCATCAGGCGGTCTTCTTATTTACGCTATTTTTCCTAGAAAAAGACTATTCCATGTTACAATGTACTGGTCATTTACATGAGGAAATTTATGGCTCAGTTCATTTATACAATGAATAGGGTGGGCAAAATTGTTCCCCCTAAACGTCAAATCTTAAAAGACATCTCCCTGTCATTTTTCCCTGGAGCAAAAATTGGTGTTTTAGGTTTAAATGGTGCAGGTAAATCTACCCTAATTAAGATCATGGCAGGTGTCGATACCGATTATGAAGGTGAGGCAAGACCACAACCTGGTATTAAGATCGGTTATCTTCCACAGGAACCTGTACTTGATCCTGAAAAGACAGTAAAAGAAGTAATCGAAGAGTCTTTCGTTGAAGTTACTAATGCCTTGAAGCGTCTGGATGAGGTATATGCTGAATATGCTGACGAAAACGCTGATTTTGATGCTTTAGCTAAAGAGCAGGCTAAGCTTGAGGCAATTATCCAAGCTCATGACGGTCACAATATCGAAGTTCAAATTGATAAGGCATCAGATGCCTTAAGACTTCCTCCTGCTGACAGAAAGATTAAAGTTCTCTCAGGTGGTGAAAGACGTCGTGTAGCTTTATGCCGTCTATTATTAGAAAAGCCTGATATGCTGCTTTTAGACGAGCCTACCAACCATCTTGATGCTGAGTCTATTGACTGGTTAGAGCAGTTCTTACATCAGTACCCTGGTACTGTAGTAGCTGTTACCCACGATAGATACTTCTTAGATAATGTAGCAGGCTGGATCTTAGAGTTAGACCGCGGTGAGGGTATTCCTTGGGAAGGTAACTACTCTAGCTGGCTTGATCAGAAAGATAAGCGTCTGCAGATTGAAGAAAACACAGAATCAGCAAGACGTCGTTCTATTGAGCGAGAGCTTGAGTGGGTTCGTCAGGGCGCTAAGGGCCGTCATGCTAAATCTAAAGCCCGTATGGCAAGATTTGAAGAGTTATCTTCAGTTGAATATCAGACCCGTAACGAAACCAACGAATTATATATTCCACCAGGGCCACGTTTAGGTGAGACTGTGCTTGAGGTTAACAACCTGTGCAAGTCTTATGACGATCAGATGTTAATCGACGATTTGACCTTTAGTATTCCTAAGGGCGCCATCGTAGGTATCATCGGTCCTAACGGTGCTGGTAAGTCTACCCTGTTCAGAATGATCACAGGTATCGAAAAGCCTGATTCAGGTTCTATTAAGTTAGGTGATACTGTAGTTACCGCTTATGTAGAGCAGTTCAGAGATCAGATGAAAGACAGCAATACTGTTTATGAAGAAATCTCTCAAGGTCAGGATATCTTAAAGGTTGGCTCATACGAGATCCCTTCACGTGCTTATATTGGTCGCTTTAACTTTAGAGGCACCGATCAGCAAAAGCGTGTAGGCGATTTATCAGGTGGTGAAAGAGGCCGTTTACAGTTAGCTAAACTGTTACAGGTAGGCGGTAACTTATTACTGCTTGATGAGCCTACTAACGATCTTGATGTTGAAACCTTACGTGCTCTAGAAAATGCGCTGTTGGAGTTCCCTGGTTCTGCAATGGTTATCTCTCATGACCGTTGGTTCCTAGACAGAATTGCAACTCACATCTTAGACTACGGTGATGAAGGTAAGGTTTCATTCTTTGAGGGTAACTACACTGAGTATGAAGCTTGGAAGAAAGCAAATCTTGGTGAAGATGCAATGCCTCATAGATTAAAGTTTAAGAAAGTAACTAAGTAGTTTTTACTTAATTTCAGTTAAAAATGGCTCTTTAAAAGAGCCATTTTTGTTGATATCAGTAAAACACAATCTATTTAGACTTTACTAAATTGAGAAAACTGTCTTACCTTAGGATCAGCATTAAACACAGTAGCAATTCTTAACAGTTCTTTCTTTTTAGGCTCTGTATTACCGTAGTCTCGTGTTTTAATCTGTTCTACAGCTTCACTAAGCTTTGTCTTAGCTTCAGTATCGTTTTGAGCATACTTCAACTCAAAAACAATGCGTCTGTTTTTAGTTTCAATGATTAAATCTGCCCTTCCTTTTGAAGAGTGACTTTCTGTTGATGATTCAATGCCAGCTCCTATTAAGAACAGGTGTAAGTAGTTCTGAACCGCAGCTTCACTGTTAATTGGGAAGTGATCATAAGATACTGAATTTATAACAGAGTTAAATCTATCGATGATATCTTTAATCTCACCTGTATCTAATAGGTCTCTTACACCTTTGGCTAAAGAGTAAATTTCTTCTTTATAAAAGTTGATTGCAAGCAATCTATTTAATGCTTTATAGATTTCACCATTTGGTATACCCAAATCTACTGTAAGATCACCACTAGTAAGTGCTGAGCGTAGGGTTAAATAACCTGTCTGACACATCAGTACATTCTGATTGATAGTAGTTAAAGCTGTAGGATTTAAAAAATCATTAACAGGAATTGTTATAGGGTTTGCTTTATTTAAGTAGTCAAAAGCATTTAATTCATGAGTTTTTAAATAGTTAACTAGGATAGATGGCAAACCACCGTTGTCGTACCAGTACTCGCCAAACTGAACTTTTTTCTTTTCTATCATTGTTTGGAAAAAAGAGTTTACAGACCATGTACTGAATACTTTCTTTTCATAGTCTTCATCAAAGCAGTAGCCATCATAGTTCTGAGCCATTATATCTAGCATTGACTCAAGCTTTGCATCTGTTACTTCATCTACGCTACAGTTATTCTCATAGGATGCTGCCAACTTTAAATAATCAATGTAGAACTTTTTTATCTCATCACGTGTAAAACCTATCATCTGAGAAAAAGCACTTGCATTAGTAATATCTTTGATATCAGAACCTACAGAAAATATTGATACGTCTTTTAATCTGGTAACTCCAGTTATACCTAAGAATCTTATAGCAAACTTTCCTTTGATTGTTCCGTAAAATTCTCTTAAGAACTCCTGGAAAGAATCGTAGACTTCTTTGTTATTGATGTTAGCTGTTAACTGACAGTCATATTCGTCGATTAAGATGACTATTCTTCTGCAAGCAATCTCTAATGATGCTAAAAGACTTTTTAGTGAACCTGTTGGAGATTCATCTTCAACATAATTTTCAACTTTGTTTAAACGTGCAAATTCTGTAATATCTTTGATTAGTCGTCTTTTAAATTCTTTTAGGTCTGATTTTGGATATTCAATCAGATTTAATCTCCTTAGGGGACATAATAGTTT
>DKDL01000005.1 GCA_002449335.1 Succinatimonas sp. UBA6849
CTGAGGCTAAGGCAAAGCTTAGTGAAGCCATTGAGCAGATAAAAACACGTGACTATGGCAATATTGTACCTAAGAAAGCAGAGCTTATAAGAATTGCAGCTGTGTTCAATGCTGATCCTAAGGTAAGAGCTTTTACAGAGTATCAGGAAGTTTAAGCTTAAATTGAATTGATAAGTGCAAAGCTTAACTGAATAATACCTACATATCTTAAGCGCCACTTAAGGCTAATCCAGTGGCGCTGTAAATCAAATAGCTGTCTATCAAGCCTATTTTTACCAATTTAAAAAACTTGCCTTAGCTGTTAACTCAAAAGCTAAATTCTTGTTTACTTTTTTACAATTTTAATTCACAAGTCTAAATCTGGAACGATGAGTTTATAAGATTAGTTCATAAGGTAAGGCGATGATTATTTTCTTCTAAATTCCTCAATCCTAATTTCTCTTAGATCTTTGCACTCATAGCCTTACCTTTCAAATTTTAGTTTAAGTCCATGTTGCTACCTGCAACTTGGCTATACAAATCAAAATCTCATCTATCGGAGTTTATAAAAACAAAGATCAAAGTTGTAGCCAAGAACTGTTTATTAGATAAAAAGAACGATAAAAGACCATCAATAAAATACCAGCTAAGGGGATTAGACCGTAAAAAAGCGAGGAGAGTATGAAATTTAAAGACAGCTTAAAAAAGCTCAAGCTCAATTTTAGAACACATCCAGTGTTCAGCTTTGCTTTCATCATTGCAACAGCATTTGTAGTGCTTAGCTTTGCACTTTGTTTTACAAGAGAGACTTTTGTAAAACAATGCGAAAACGGTGATATTGCTGCATGTAACAGAGCATGTTCGATCAAGGGCAGAACTGCCTGTGCAAATCTTGCGTTTTACTATCAGCAGGGTATTCATGTAAGAAAAGATGAGCATAAAGCTCTTTTGTATTACCAAAAGTCGTGTTCTCAAAACTTAAGCTACGGTTGCAGACAAGCTGAGCTAATAGAAAAGCAAATTAATTATAAGATCTTCAACAATCAGTAGAAGCTTACTAAAGCAGTAGAAAATTACTAAAGGCAGAAAACGGCAAACAACATTTAATCTGGAGAAACATATGGTTAAAGCAGTTGCTAATAGTCCTCCTATCTTAAAATAGGAACGATTCTTATGAAACTAACACAGCACTAGCACAGCGATGATGTTTTCTTAGGAAAGTTCATATAAGCATGCATTGCCTATGAGTAAAACTGATGAAAATATGAAAAACGGATCGGTGAGCTGAGCTTATTTTTGACTAAAAAAGCCATCTCTAAGATGTCCGGTTTTGCTTAAAAACAATTGGAGACAATGACCTTATGCCGTGTATGTACTTACATTATTTTGAAGATGCACCAGCTAATTTGTATGTTACGTCGAAGAGAATTTTAGGAGATATCTTATGATTTCACTTATTGATTTTGTTAAAGCATTTAATTCAAATCTAGAATATAGGATCTTGATTGTAGTTGACGAAAAATGCGATGTATTTAGTGGAAATAAAGAAGAATTTATTAAACGAGTACAAAATGCATATTGCTTTAATGATTATTATGTACAACATGTCGATTTCGATGTTGATGATGATTATGATAACAATAAATCGGTTGAAGATGGATACTGTTTATACATTGATGCTGATACTACTGACAACCTTGATGATTTTACCTTAGATGGTTTAACCTGGGTTGAAAAAGAGTTAAAAAGAAATCACTATAGCCCCAATAAATTCAAAATCAGCAATGTAATTTCAGAAAACAATATTGTTAAATCTTTTAACGTTGAGAAATGTGAATGAAACTTAAAGGATCTGAAAACAGTATTCTGCATGGATTAATGGAAGATATTAACATCAATAAAGAGCAAGTTCTTTTTTATTGAGTTACGGTAAACATCTAAATGATAAGACAAGCTAATTCATAATTTTGTAGCTGGGCTAAACATTGTATTCGTCAAGCCATTGAAAGCGTCAAACAAATTCAAGAACGTCATCAATTTTACCTGATCGCAGCTTTACCTGATAGCAGCAGTTATACTAAAGCTCTAGCTTACAAAGCATTGTCAGTAGTGTATTCTTACTCCTTATGAAAGAATGCAAAGTACTTAAAGATTGGCTATCAGGAATATATTACAGACTGTTCAAAATTATGATTTTTGCATCAACAATTTCACAACAATTTTTTTTTCGTTCAGCCCCAATTTTTTAGACAGATGCTTTAAGAGCTTCTGCAAAGAGGTTTTATATGGATTTTAGAGACTATGTAAATTCAAGAGACATTCGTGAGTATCTTTATAAGATTGACTATAAGCTGTCAGGTTCTCAAAAGTTAGATATTGTTGAATACAACCATTATCTTACAGCTGAGCAGAAGCTCTCTTTGTTAGAAGAACTCTTAAAAGAGAATGATGAAAAATTACAATGCGTGAGCTTTTCAGCTGATGGAGAATACAAAAGTTATAAATCGAAAAGTCTTCATGTAATTATCAAACGTAAGATAGCAACTTATAGAAAAAGACTGGAGCTTTTAACAAAAAATGAGACCGGTTGCTTCTATGAATCTTCCTTATTGCTAGACAGACGTGATCCATTTGGAAAAGATAAATATGAACTCAAGATGGAAGATAAAAAGCTGACTGAAACTATGACCGTCATCGATTCTGGCAAGCTCAATGAATTTGTAAATAATTACTCAAGTCCTTTTCACAGGTATTATGCCAATTATCAGGACTGTCTTAATGATTATCTTGAAGCAGTTAACGGCATCTATTGTGAATACATAGAACAGGCTTTCTCATCTCAAGAAGATCCTGAATCTGATGATTGGGATCTTGAAGATGAAGATTGTGGCGCCTCTTTTTTTGAAGATGATTCGGATGATGATTACGACGATGATTTGTATGAGAAATTTAAAGACGATCTAGATGATGATTTGGATACTGGCAATACAGTATCTAACAAAGAAAGGCTTTCATCTCTAATTGAAAAATACGCTCTTACTGAGGATGATCTTAATAAGGTAAAAAGAGCATGTGGAATTGAAGGCGCCATCAGAAAGATCTATCTCTTTGACAAAACAGATAATACCTTACAAGATAAAAATAATAATGACTCATCCAGAAAGAACCAGTATGTGTCAGCCTATTTAAATGCCAGAGGAGAGGTTAAAGACGTATTATCAAATATAGATAGATTGGATTCATTTGAAAATAAAATTATATATACAAATGATCCAATTCCAGTGCCTTTTAACGAAGGTGACATTGTTTCATTTGTCCATTTTTACAGTGATCCTTCATCTAATGACTGCAATGTAAAGCCAGCCTCAGATCCTTTTGTTGTGACTGATTTTCTTGAAGATGAATTTGATCATCCGTTCTTTTGTGAAAGAATTTCCACAGCTGACGGAAAGAGTAGCTTACTCGATGAAGATTACAATTACCACTTATATGATTTAGAGTACTACAGACGTCCTTTAGAAGGTAAATTCTTAGCGCTTAAAGCTATAAGAAACTTCTGTATTGATCCTGATCATCATGACGAGCGCGATGCTAATCTTCTACTTGAATATTTAGACCTAAAAGAAAAACTTGATGATTATGAAGAAGGTGTTGAAGTTGCAAGCTTCGAAGTTATTGATAGCCTAAATGAAAAGGTTGATAACATCTTCAAGAAGATAAAGTCTAAACCAAGTGTACGCCGTATCATTGATGAGAAATATAGAAATAGGGGGCATCTAAGATATCTAAATCATGGGAATTGCCAAGACTATCAAAACATAAAGATTTATCTTGATGATGAAAAATCAGCTCCTAAAGGCTATGAACAGTGTCACAGTGTAAAAGAGACAATTAAGCTGATTAACCTTTGTGAAAGTTCAGGTACCTATATTGAAGAGTTAAATCTTGATAGTGACTTAGGCGAGTACGCAAAAAATGGTGGAGATGCCATCAAGCTTCTTGATTACTTAGTAGAAAGAAGAACCTTCTACAAAGTTAAGCTGCATACATCAAATCCTGAGGATAAAGCTGATATGCAAAAAGTCATCGACAGATACTGGCCAAAAGATGGCAGTATCAAGTGTTATCAAGAGCATAAAGCCTAGAAATCCTAAGCTTTAGTAATCTCTAAATGAACTGCAGCTCCTAAGGTAAGATCTTCTACATAGGAGCTGTATCTTCAAAAGAGACTGTTAGGCTTTATTCATCAAAGCAAGGGCTGGAAATAAACCTAATTCAATCACAAAATGAACCTGGATCAGGTAACACTTGATACCAAATCATTGATACACACGAAACTTAATCGTGGTACCCCTTTCTTAAAAATAAGGTAAAATGCGTCATTTCTTAGGCATAAAAGCAAAGCAATCATAAAAGCATCGTGATCATAAAAATCACACTCTCATAAAACAGAGATCTCAAGAAGCGTGATCTTTCATCAGAATTAGTATCTTAGCTATCCTGTCTTTAAGAACTTCAAATTTTGCTGTGCTTTCTTTTGAAATAAATCTAAGTGGCCGTCACCGCCACACCATTTTCTATAATGAGCTGCGAGCGCGGACATTATATATGCGTCAGTTGCGCGGACACTTTTGCCTAAAGTCATGATCAAGACTAACCAAAAAGAAAGCAAAGATGTGTCAATTGAGCTTTAGTGAGATTAAAAAGCTAATTTATGCTTACAGTAGCGACAATGCTCCAAAAGTTAAGAAAACTCACCAATTTATTTAACTTCATTTTTTACATCATCTTAATTTTTACAAGTCTTTAATGCACATCCCTATCTGGAACTATCGCTTTATAAGATAGCATCAAAGTTAAGGCAACTTCAGTTGATTTTTTTTTTGTTTCTCTCGTATCGTAAAAATCACTACAAATGAAGTTGCCTTAACTATGTTTAAAAAACTGTAAAAAGTCCTCAAAGCACCATTTGAGTAAAATTATTTAAAATAGGTATTCTATATACCGATTTTTATGTTAGCATAAAAACATGCTTTTTGAACTTTAAGTAAGTCTTCATAAATCTTAAGAAAAGCAACCAGAGGAAAAGTGTTCTCTGCTTTCAAAGTTTATGTGTCGGTAACAGCAAAGAGAGCATTAAAACAGGGAAGCACAAACTAAAGCTGATCTTCTAAAAGAGTTTTTAGGAGTTTTAGTAGTGAAAAACTGTCAGGGGAAAAGTAATAGGAAAAGAGAGATTACAAACAACAGAAAAAACAACAGATTTAGAAACAACGTTGTGAAGGATACACAGTGAATTACATCATGAACCTCATGATAAACAACTTTCAGAATATTCAGTAAAACAACAGGGGTGATCATATGATCTTAAGAAGCAAAGCTACAACTGACAGTGAATGGAAACCA
>DKDL01000091.1 GCA_002449335.1 Succinatimonas sp. UBA6849
CCGCTATTTTGTGAAAGTTTTAATTAAACTTAGCTTTGGGTTCAGTCCAAAACTTTTAAAGCACACTGAATTACAGCGCAAGCTTAATTGCTTTCTCCTTGATCTTTAAAAGTTCAGGATTTGAATACCAGGTAGGTATTGGCTTTTTAAAGTTATCAAAATCTTCTCTGATTCTGTCTGAATTTAACTGCATCTTAAGATACATTTCTTTACTCTCTTTTGCTTTTAAAGCACATTTCCACAGCGAGTAAAGCGCACAGTATAAGGCAAAGTGCATCCAGAATTTTACAGGGACGACCGATGAGAAATAACCATCAATCACGCCTGCGCACAGCACTGGATATAAACCTGCGTTTTCAAATTCTAATGATGCAAAATCCTCACACATGCAACCAGGACCATATGAATATGACGGCAACATTAAGATAGTACCGTCATGAGTGGTCATGATCTTCTGATACTTTAAAGAACCATATCTCATCACTGGCCTGAAGATAGAAAAATAGTCATAGCGAGTAGAGATAGCATCCATAGCAATTCTGTCATTTTTTAAATGCGGTAACTCTGCTACATATGATGCTATCTTTTCCATATAGGAAGAGTGTCTTTGCTTGGCTTTTTCTGTCTGCGCTTGAGTCAAAGGCACAGAGTGCAGATCTTTTAAAATTCTGCCAATCTTTTTACCAGCTGCGTACTGCCATTCAAGTGGCACTACAGATAAAAAGTCTTTTAAAAAGCCTGCATCTTTGTAGGTAAAAAGAGCATTTACAAGGTTACCTTCGATATTTTCGTTAATCGAGATTGGTTCAAAGATGTTATCAGGTGCTGCTTTATAAAAGAACTGAGCACTTTTATAAGCTTTTTTAATTCTGGGTAGAACTTTTCTATCACCTTGCAGGCACAGGCATCTGGTACCAGTAGTTTTAATAACTGAGTACTCAACGCTATTACCATCTGTGAAAAGTTTTCTGTATGAAAGCTGCATACTAACTAATCTTTGAATTAAAAGCTTTGAATTAAAAGCTTATCTTTGCACTTAATTAAGATAATTCCTGCTCATTTTAAGGATCTGCTTAAAATCATGAGCTGACTCTATTATACACATCAGTATGTGAACTATCATTAACACATATCTCATTTGACAGGGGTATCTAAGCCTTTTGTGTTTGCTCTGATAACTATGATCTTGGGTGAGCTTTATTGTAGACCTGATGCATACGCTCGGTTGCAACATGGGTATAGATTTGGGTTGTAGTAAGTGATGAATGACCTAACAACACCTGCACTGAACGTAAATCTGCATCATGATTTAAAAGATGAGTTGCAAAAGCATGACGAAATGAATGTGGAGAGAAACTGTCAGTTAAACCTAACTGTTTGCCATAAACTTTAATACGATACCAGAATGCAATTCTGGTCATTGGAGCAATACCTTTACCTGATAAAAAGATAAATGGACATTTTCTTTGAGGATCTTTTTCTTTTCTCTTGGTATTTATATAAAGCTCAATCCAGTAAATAGCATCATCACACAAAGGTACAATTCTTTCTTTGTCACCTTTACCTCTTACCATGACAAAGCCATCTTGGAAAAAGATATTGTCAAACTTCAATGAGATAAGCTCACTGATTCTAAGACCTGTTGCATAGACAGTCTCGAGCATGGCTTTATCTCTTAATCCTGTATGAGTATTAAGATCAGGAGCATCTAAAAAAGCTGCCACGCAACCTTCGGACATGACATGAGGGATGTTTCTTATAAGCTTGGGATTTTCAATGCGTACACAGGGATCATTATCAATTAACTTTTCTTTTTTTAAAAAGCCTGTAAAAGCTCTTAATGAGCAGAGAAATCTGGCATTAGAACTTGCCTCGTGATCGATGTTCTCTTTTAAGAAAGCTTCAATATGCTCTTGTGTAAAATGCTCGTCATTTACAGAAAAGTTCTTATCAATAAAGTTTAAAAATCTTTCTACATCAGCACAATAAGCTTTAATGGAAAGTGTTGACAGACCATTTTCAAGTAACAGATAGTCACGAAAATTGACCATAAGTTCTGAGGCTCTTTTGTCCATTTGTTATCCTTAAAGCTTTCTAAAATTGTAATAAATGCTGTTTGACTTTCTTTACTTTGCTTTGATGAAATGAAATAGAATGGCTTTATTTACTCTTTTGATATAACCGTGTGAAACACGGTTATATCAAAGTCTAAGTTCTTACGGTTTTATTCTCTTTTGTAACTTTTTTACTGGACTAGCCTTTAACTATTTTACAGGACCTGCTTTAACTATCTTTTGTCTTGTGCTGATAGTTTAAGCCGTTTTCAAGTAAGAAAAGGTACACAGTAAGAGCTTACTCAAAGTCACTGCGTGACATATCAATTAACTGAGCCATTGAAGGTAGCTCTTTTTTAGAACTCTTAGTTACAGTTACATAATATCTGTCATTCTTTGGAATGAGGCAGAAACGATAAACACCATCTGTCTTTGGATAGTAACTGATTTCTTCAAACTTTGAATTAGGATTTAATTCAACAGAACGAGCACCATCTCTTAAAACTCCAGGTGGAGTTAAAAAGCCAAAGTTAGTACCTTTTGACCAGTTCTCATCAGCAAATTTAAACTTATATGGAGCCCAATCAGAACGTAATGTAGCCAGAGTGCAATAACCGTGACCATCTTTTCTCAAGCGATAGGTCTCAGATGCCTCATAGTCATTCATCTCACCTCTTAGATAAATAGCCTTATCATTGATGGTAAGACCACCTGGTAATAATGTCTTTACAGCATTACCCTCATCTGAAGAACAGCCTGTAAGCAGTGCACAAACAAATAACGCACCGAGGCCTTTTTTTATATTTTTCACAATGTACCCAATAATAAAATTTTTAAGATTTTTCTACTTATTGCTCTATTCTACACAAATTTAACACTAAAATACCCTAAAATATCAGTACTCATCTGTACTCTACTGAATTTTTTGGTTTTATTTATGTCTTGTAAATTACCTTCAGATCTATCAGAAAATAAGTCCTCTTCCACTCATATGCCATTATCAGGTTCAAAACCTGATGAGAAATTACCTTTTAGAGTAGGTCTTACAGGTGGTATTGCCTGTGGTAAATCAGGTATTGCCTCATTGTTTGCAAAGCTTGATGTACCTATTGTCGATACTGATGTTATTGCCCGTGAAGTTGTGATGCCAGGTACAGCGCTTTTAGGTAAATTAGCCTCAAGATTTGGACAGAACATCATCAAAGCTGACGGCAGTTTAGACAGAAGACTCTTACGTCAGATTGCTTTTGATAAGTCTCATCCTGAGAACTTGAAGGATTTAAATGCTTTAATGGCTCCAGCCATTGAAGATGAAACTGTGCGTCAGGTAAAAGCACAGCACTCGCCATATGTCATTATCTGTATTCCCCTGCTCTTTGAGCATCATCTTGAGTACATGGTAGACAGAATTTTAGTGGTTGATGTAGAGCCTACTTTGCAGTTAGAAAGATTGATAAGTCGTGATGGCATTGATAGAGAGTTAGCACTCTCTATGATCGCCTCACAAGTTGATAGAGAAACAAGATTGAAAAAAGCTGACGATTTAATTGAATCTGATAGCTCTCCTTTAGATAAAAAGGGCAATCTCGTGTTAAAATTACATAATCTATACCAACAGCTGGCAAACAGCCAAATTTAATGCATTAGAGTACTTTATAAGGTTATGTTTAATTACGAATTTCCTTTAAGCCCAAGAGCTAGAACATACCTAAAATTAGAACAGGTTTTTAAAAACGCTGAGCAAAGTTCTGATCTCAGTTCTATCCAGAACGTGATGTTTCTTTTGCGAGCAGTAGTAGATTTTATCGATCTTGTGGATGGTTCTAGTGCCATCAAAATCGAATTATTAAAAGATCTTGAAAAATGTGATGGCAGATTAAAAGGCTGGCTTACAGATCCTGAATGTGACAAGGATTTTGTGAACGTGCTGCGTGAAAAGATTGTTGAAGCCAAACAGGCTTTAGACTCTTTTACAAGACAGAGAACTGTTTTAAAAGACGATCCTATCATCGAGCTTATCAAACCAAGATTTTTAACTCCAAGTGGTATCAACTGCTTTGATACTCCACTCTTTACCTACTGGTTCTCTCAGAGTATTGAGAAGAAAAAACAAAGCGTAGACAAGTGGTTACACGAGTTTGACTGTATCAGAATTCCTGTTTACACCATTCTTTACTTATGGAGACTGTGTGCAAACTACTCTGATAGAGTTGCAAAATCAGGATTTATGCAGGAGAGTGCTGATACTTGTGACTTAATCAACATTCAATATGATGAGAATGTAGCAGGTTACCCTGTGGTCAGTGGTTTCCAGTCACGAGTAAACATCAGATTCTTACCTTTTGACAAAGAGTCAAAGGTAGGAGATGTTCCATTTAAGATTGCTTATATCAAGAGTAGCTTACAGCAATGAGCCTGAAAGATTTACTTACACCTGAACTTTATGATGAAGTCGTTCATGATGCTCATGATTCAGGTGTTGAGATTTTAGAAAAAGAAGGACAGCCTTTAAAAGTTAAATGTCCTATCTGCAAAAAAGAAACTGTATATGATGCTTCCAACCCATACAGACCTTTCTGCTCTGAAAAATGCAGACTGATTGATTTAGGAGCATGGGCCAGTGATGAGCGTGTGATTAAAGGCAGACCTGTAGATGAAGATGAGGATGGTGAGCTTTTAAATGATCCTAATCTTAGAAAGTACAACTTTCCAAAAGAGTAGGATACTTCCTAAGAAACAGGATAAAAAGAGTTTAAAAATACAGGTTCAATTTAACAGTTATAAGACTGAACTTACAGGATACGATTTTGAAAAACGAAGGGATTAAACAGTTTACTTTGGCAACTATGGCAATAGCTGTAAGCTTGGCTATTAGCTCTAATGCCTTTGCGCTTGAAAACGAGAAACAGTCTTCAGAAACAGAAAAAGCTGATAAAGACAATTCTGTTACAGAGTTTTCTGTTACCACCACCAGAATTTCCCCTAACATTAAACCTAGGGCTAATATCGTAGGTTCATTCTCAGAGCGTACCATGGAGATCATGAGTTCTGAGGCTTCAGCTAAATACTTGCAAAATCCAAGAGCTGCTGACAGTGCAACCTTTCCAATGAGGCTTATCAACAAATTAAATGAAAAGCCTTGGATAAATTCACCATCATTCCCTATTCGTTCTAAAGATATGGCCTGCTTCTATGGTGTACCTTCATACAGATACCCTCAGAAGTTTGATACTGATAAGACACCTGTTGTGGTTACAGCTGACAAGGTATCAGGTAAGTTAAACGATAAGAAAGCTCATATCTTAACTTATACAGGTAATGTTGAGGTAACTCAGGGAGACAAGATCCTAAACTCAGATGTTGTAGTCTATGACGGTAAAGAGAGAACCTTAACTACCAAAGGCAGTGCTGTCATTCATGAGCCTGAGTACACCATCTCATCTGATGAGGAGATGGTTCACAATCTCGATACCAAGAAGATGAACTTAACTAATGCAGCCTTCATCTTAAACGGTTCTGTAATGTCAGGTACAGCTGACAAGATGGATATTGATAATAAAAAAGGCTCTAAGACCTATAAAGGAGCTACCCTCTCAGGCTGTCCTGTAGACAAGAGATCATGGCATTTTTATTCAACTACTTTTAAAACAGAAAAAGATGCCTACTTTGGTGATGCCTGGAATGACGTACTCTTCTTAGGTAAGGTACCTGTGTTCTATACACCTTATGCTCAGATCCCTTTAACCAAGAAACGTCACTCAGGTTTACTGCCTGTATCTTTAGAGTACAAGTCAGGTGAAGGTATTTCTTACAGTGCACCTATCTATTTGAACTTGGCTACAAACTATGATGCTACTGTAACCCCTGGTCATGATGCTAAACGTGGCAATATCTACGATGTACAGTTTAGATATTTACCATTTAATAACCTATCAGGTGAGATTAACGCTACCTATTTACCAAACGATCCTCACTGGTCTCCTAAGAATGATGACTACAGCCGTTGGTTTATTAACATCTATCAGACCTTATCTTTCTTAGAGAACGATTTAAACTTCAGATTGGATTACAGTAAAGTTCGTAACGACGACTATACCTATCTGTCTGATGTAAGCCAGAAAAACGCTGCAATTACTGATTCAAGCTTGCAGCAGAGCTTTAAGGCAAGCTACGACCAGGACTTGTATGATGTGTCTATGGAATTGCGTAAGTACCAGAACATGTTCTCTACTTCTAATCTTTCTACATACAGACCATTTGCAATGCTGCCACAGTTAAAGGCTAACACCTATAACTCCTACGGTCCTTTCTACTTTAAGTTAAAGACAGAAGCTACCCGCTTTAGCTTAGATAAAATGAAAAATGATATGACCTTATCTATGAACCGTCTGCATGCAGAGCCTTCTGTACGTTATCTTGCATACGAAGGTTACGGTACTTCTGTAGATATGGGACTTACCGGATTTTTAACTCATTACAGCCAGTCTGATCTTGAGTATTTAACCTCATCATATAAGACCCGTTTAGGTTTTAGTAATTATGATGACTCTGTAAATCGCTTTCTGTACTTAGCTGATGTTCATGCTAAATCTACTTTTGAAAAGAAAGTTCTGGATATGAACCACACTCAGACCTTAGAGCCTGAGTTCAAGTATCAGTACATTCCTTATAAAGATCAGAGCAACATCGCTCTGTACGATACTACCAATCGTTATGATGACTACTACACCCTGTTCTCACCTAATCGCTATGCAGGTATCGACAGAATTGCCAACATTAACATGGCAACCTTTGGTTTGACCTCACGTTTACTTGATGCTCATGATCGTGAAGTTTTACGTGTAGCTGTAGCTCAGGGTTATAACTTCTCAGATAACAGAGTAAAGCTGCGTCAGACTGATACACTAAGTACCAATCCTAGAACTCCACTTGAAGCTTTAATTGATGTAGTACCTTTTGCTGGTATGTCAATTCATGCTCAGGCTCAATACAATCCTGACGGTGATGAGTTCTACACCTACAGCGGTTCTGCCCGTTATACCGATCCATCAACAGGTTACATGATAGGTCTTTCATACCGTTACTATAAAGACGGTAACTACTATGTAGAAAACTATAAGCAGGTTGACTTAAAGCAGCTAGGTGTTGAAGCTAAATTACCAATTTCATCATCCTGGACTGCTTTTGCAGCTTCATACAAAGATATTGAGCAATCCTACAATATTGATACAAAGTTTGGTCTAAAGTATGACGATTGCTGTTATGCTGTTACCCTGCTCTATGAGAACTATATGAACATGGACTGGAGAAACATGAAGCATTCTCCAGAAAAACTCATAGGCGTTCAGTTTGAGCTAAAAGATCTCTTCGCAATCAACGTAAGAGGTATTACCGATCCTAATGGTACTGGTACACACTACCTGCCATCACTGGATCCTACTAACTTAAACAGATAGTAGCTTGAGCAGATAATTTTGAACTTTATGCACTGCATTGAATCTAATTCAATGCTTGCTGTATAAAGAGACAAAGTTCTGTTGTAAAACAGTACTAAGTCATTGCTAAAGAATTTTGATTACTATATAAAAGTAAATTTAAGATAATAGTAATTTTAAGATCATGGTAATTTAAAAGATTACATAATTAAATCAAGGTTACAAATTAACAGAGATTAAACACAGACAGAATAAGGTAAATTAAATGAGATTACATAACAATTTAGGCCAGAGGCTTGGCCACAAGCTAGGCAAGGTAGCCTCTCTTAGTGCTGTTTTACTAGCCTTATTTGGCAACGCCTATGCAGAAGAACAGGTTTTAGATTCAACTGCAGCTGTCGTTAACAACGGAATTATTTTAGAGAGTGAGCTAAATGCTCATACTCAAAAGCTGCTTGCTCAATATGCAGCAACAGGTGCTAAGGTAGATGAAATCACCGCTCGCCGTCAGGCACTGCAGTCACTGATTACCCGTGAGCTTATCCTGCAGATTGCTCAGACTAACGGTGCTGAGGTAACTGATATGCAGTTAGACTCAACCCTAGAGTCAGCAGCACTGCGTAACAACACCACTACAGACAAGATCTTAAAGAGCTATGGTCCAAATCTAACCGAAGCTCAGGCTCGTGAGAAATTTAAAGAGGACTACTTAATCAACGAGATTCGTCGTTCAAGTGTTCGTCAGAGAATTCATATTTCACCAGTTGAAATTAACACCTTGGCTAAAGCTTTAAAACAACGTGGCAGTGTTGAGCCTATGTACCACATTGCTCAGGTCGTAATTCCCCTGTCATCAGCTCCTAGTGAAGCTGAATACAACCGTGTTCAAAGTGAGGCCCGTCAGGCTTTAAATTCTATTAGAAACGGTGCTAATGTAGCTGAAGTTGCTGCAAAATACGCAACCTCAGAGCAAAGTGCTGATATGGGTTACTTACCAGAGACAGCTATTCCATTACCATTCCTGCCTGCTATCTTAAATGCAAAACCTGGTGATGTAATTGGACCATTCAGATCATCTATTGGTATGCATATCATCAAACTTTATGATGTATCTCATTCTGCTGTAACTCCTATTAAGACTTATGATGCAGCTCATATCCTAATTAAGACTTCAATCATCTACTCAGATGAGGCAGCTGTTGCTAAATTAAAGGATATCGCATCAGAAATTAACAAAGGTACCATCACCTTCGCTCAGGCTGCTAAGCAGTACTCTGAAGATCCAGGTTCAGCAATTAAAGGTGGTGATTTAGGTTACGCAGTAGCTGATATTTATGATCCTAACTTTGCTAAAGCTTTAACTCAGTTGCATGTAGGTCAGATGAGTCAGCCTGTAAAATCAGCTTTTGGCTGGCACTTAATCCTGTTAAAGGACACCAGAGTTGATAGAGATTCATTAGAAGTTTTCAAAGAGAAAGCAAACTCAATTATCTTTGAACGTGAATTCAACGAAGCTGTAGCTTCATGGGAAAGATCATTACGTGAGATGGCTTACATCCACGTTATCGATCCTGAATTAGTAAATTCAGGTGTTTCTCTTGATCAGGACAATAAAGGCAAGAATACTCTAAAGCCTACTAATGACGATCAGGAAAGCCAGAAATATTCAGAAAACAGCCGTTTCTTAAACTAAAGCACGGCCTAAATTTAGAGGTTAAATGACATATCGTTTAGCAGTGACACCTGGAGAGCCTTCAGGTGTCGGTCCAGAGCTGATGTATCATCTGTCAAAACTAGACTTAAAAGATACTCAGCTTGTTATCATCGCATCAAAAGAGCTAATCGCACAGCGTATAGCTCTTTTTAATTCTAATCATACAGAGTCTGTAAAGCTGATTGACTACTCTAAAGACAATTTTGTACCTCAAACTAAAGGTACATTATGTGTTTTAGATGTACCTTTAGCTGTTCCTTCAGTTCCTGGTAAGCTTGATAAGAGAAACGCCAAATACGTTTTAGACTGTCTTGATATTGCATCTGACAAATCTGAATCTGGTGAGTTCTCAGGAATTGTAACTGGTCCTATCAGTAAAGCTGTAATTGCTGACACAGGACTTAACTTTACAGGTCACACTGAGTATTTCCAGGAAAGAACTCATACTAAAAAAGTAGTAATGATGCTAGGCTGCAAAAAGTTTAATGTTGCTCTTGCTACTACTCACCTGCCTTTAAAAGACGTATCTAATGCCATCACTAAAGAGCTTTTAGTTGAGATAGTAACTATCTTAAATCATGATCTAAAAACCAAGTTTGGCATTGATAAACCTTGCATCATCAGCGCAGGTTTAAATCCCCATGCAGGTGAAGATGGTCATTTGGGCATGGAAGAAATAGACACCATCATTCCTACTTTTGAAGAATTAAGATCTCAAGGGATCAATATCATTGGACCACTGCCAGCTGACACTATGTTCCAGCAAAAGTATATTGAAAAAGCTGATGCGTTCTTAACCATGTACCACGATCAGGGCTTGCCTGTTTTAAAATATGCAGGTTTTGACTGTGGATACAACACCACCTTAGGTCTTCCTTACATTAGAACTTCTGTCGATCATGGAACTGCACTAGATTTAGCAGGTACAACCAAGGCAGATCCTGGTTCACTGTTTGCAGCAGTAGAACTGGCTCATACTATGGCACTACGTAGCAGGAGATAATATGGCTTTACCACCAGTACACATGAAAGCAAGAAAACGCTTTGGACAGAACTTCTTAGTTAACGATCACATCATTTCTCAGATTGTCGATGCCATCAATCCTAAAGAGGGCGAGTATCTAGTTGAAATTGGACCAGGTCATGCAGCTTTAACAAGGCCTGTACTTGAAAGAGCTAAAGCTCTTACAGCTATTGAGTTAGACCGTGATCTTGTAGAGATCTTAAAGCATGATCCTTTCTTAAAAGGTCTTACCATTATTGAAGGTGATGCTTTAAAAGTTAACTTCGAAGAGTTAGAAGGCGCAGGTCAGTTACGTGTTTTTGGTAACTTACCATACAACATCACCTCTCCTATTATCTTCCACCTCCTTTCACAAAAAGGCATTACTGATATGCACTTTATGTTGCAAAAGGAAGTAGTTGAAAGATTAGCCGCAGGTCCTAGCACCAAAGACTATGGTCGTTTAACTGTAATGACTCAGTTCCATGCTCAGGTAATTCCAATGCTTGTAGTTCCACCTTCAGCATTCAGACCAGCTCCTAAGGTAACCTCAGCTGTAGTACGTCTAAAACCTAAAGATTTAACTGATGAAGAAAGATCATTAGTTCCATATTTAAATAACATCACCACTACAGCTTTCTCAGCTCGTCGTAAGACCATCCGTAACTCTTTATCTAAGTTCTTTACAGAAGAGGAGTTACAAAGCTTTGGTCTTGATCCAATCTTACGAGCTGAAAACATCAGTGTTGAAAAATATGTAGAGTTAGCTCGTGCTTTAAAATACAGGAATAAAGTCTAATGGCAGCAAATTCACCAGTATTTGAACTTTTACAACGTAATGAAGATGAGTTTGCAGGACGTGATCTTATCATCGCAGGTGATATTCTCGATCCTATGGTATTCTCATTAGTTAAAAGAGCTCATAGCGCTACTGTAATTGTAGACAACTTTGTTGTCTGCCAAAAGATGGCTGCTATGATTGGTAAAAGCATGGATGACACCTGTCCTCAGGTAATTGAGTACAAGCATGTAAAGTTAATCTTTGCTGATGTCAAATCTGCTCTATCTCATACAAATGAAGCTGATACGCTCTTACTTTTACTCTCTAAAAGTAAGCAACAGACTTTAAAACTATTAAATACTTTAAAGACTAAATTAAAAAAAGAAGCTTTAGTGTACACCGCAGGCTCTAATGACGGTGGCGCTAAAAGTGCTGATTCTTTATTAAAACCTTTAGGCTTTGTAAAGAAAGTAGATTTAGCAAGAAAGTGCACCTTGTTTAAAGCTATTTATGAAAATGACTTTAATACCTACAAAGGTGTTCAGGACATAAAAGTAAATCCAATTAACATTCCACTTACATTACATCAGGACAGCGCTGTTTTCTCTCAAGGTAAACTTGATAAGGGAACTGCTATGCTAATAGAGTGCTTAAAGGATTTAACTCCTTTTGGAACAGCTTTAGATCTTGGATGTGGCTGTGGTGTGGTAGGTTTAGTACTCTCAAAGCTTGGCTTTAAGAATGTAACCTCAACTGATGTCAGTGCTGCTGCTATCGAGCTTACAAAAGAGAATGCCAAACTAAATGGCTGTGACACCATCAAGGTAAAAGCATCCGACATGTTAACAGACCTTGATAGATTTGACTTAATTGCAGTAAACCCACCATTCCATGTAGGTGTTACAACTACTACTGCACCTACTGTTAATATGATCATTGAAGCTAAAGATCACTTAACTAAGAATGGTGTAATGTACTTAGTTGCAAATGCTCATTTAGGTTATGAAAAGGTACTTTTAGAGAACTTTGATTATGTGCAGATTGTCTCTTCAAGCACTACCTTTATTGTGTACAAAGCCAGAATGGAAGAAAAGTAACTAGGTTCTACTTAAGTTTTACGCAAAACTTGGGTTCATCTTAAAAGCAAGATCATACGATCTTGCTTTTGTGTTTATGCTCTAATTAGTTATTGGCTTTATCCTGCTCATTGTTTTGAGTAGAGTTGTTATCAGCTTTGCTCTCCTCATTTTGACTTGCATTATTCTCGTTATTATTACCCTGTGCTTGGTTATCCTGAGCTTGAGGTTCTTCGTAAGGAGCTGCCTTAATACAGGTAACACCACCATTGTTTGAAACTACAGCATAATTTAGATCGCAGAACTGACCTGCAAAATAAATTGGTAACTGATCATTACCCCAACGTAATGGTGTAAAGACAATCTTACTGCCTACAGCACAGTTTGCAGCTGCATCAAAGACAAAGACATTACATACCTGATTGCTCTGTGAACGTGGAGTAGCCTTATTTACCTCTTCAACCTTTACGACCTCAGGTAAGGTTGGAGCACTCTCCTTAACCACTTTTACAGTAAAAAATACGGCAACAGCAGCTATAGCTGCAAAGATTAAAGACAAAAGCAAATAGTCCTTTAGTTTCATAGATACCTCAAAATGATTCTTTTATGGTTATGTTTTGAATTGTTATGTTTTGAATAGTCTAGTTTTGAGCAAAGCTCACTGACAAAGATAGCAGTTCTTTATGATTTAGAAAAGTGGTGGTGCAGAAGGACGATATGAATAATGATTACAGTTCGTGATGATAACAGTTCGAGTTGAAAACAGAAAGTGCTGTTACAGCACCTTCTGTTTTAGAGATGATTTTACTTTACTGAGCCTTTACTTCGTTTACAAGCTCGTTGCCTGCAAAGTAATCAGTTACGTTCTGTAGAGTAGTATTAACAATGTTGGTCATAGCTTCTTTAGTAAAGAAAGCCTGATGAGAGGTAATCAGAACATTGTTCAAGCTCATTAAACGGCTTAAGTTATCATCGGTGATGATGTGATCTGATCTGTCCTGATAGAAGTAATCATGCTCTTCTTCGTAAACATCAAGACCTGCAGCACCAATCTGACCTGACTTTAAACCTTCTACAAGATCTTCAGAATTGATTAAAGGACCACGACCAGTGTTAATGATCATTACGCCCTTCTTCATCTTAGCAATTGAGTCTTTGTTAATTAAGTATCTGTTCTGAGGAGTTAATGGGCAGTTTAGAGAAATGATATCTGATTGAGCATATAACTCATCCATAGTTACATACTTAATACCAGCTTTTTTCTCGTACTCATGATCTTCATAAATATCATAAGCAACTACATTCATACCAAAGCCCTTTAAGATGCCAATTAACACACGAGCAATCTTACCGGTACCTACAACACCTGCAGTCTTTCCATATAAGTCAAAGCCCATTAAACCGTGCAGAGCAAAGTTACCATCACGGGTACGTGAATATGCTCTGTGGGTCTTTCTGTTTAAGGTCAGGATTAGGGCCATT
The DNA here is from genome assembly GCA_002449335.1 of Succinatimonas sp. UBA6849. Classification (GTDB taxonomy): domain Bacteria; phylum Pseudomonadota; class Gammaproteobacteria; order Enterobacterales; family Succinivibrionaceae; genus Succinivibrio. The sequence goes on from DKDL01000091.1 coordinate 13,546, forward strand.
ACGTGCTCAGCAATAGCATGAGGAGAGTAAGCTGGTACTCTTACTACTCTGATACCTAAATCTTTAGCTGCCTGTAAATCTACATTGTTAAAACCAGCGCAACGCAGTGCTAAAAGTTCAACACCATTATCTTTTAACTTCTGTAATACAGCTCTGTCTGCTCTGTCGTTTACGAAGATACATACAGCCTTAGCGCCGTGAGTTTCATCTGCATTGTTAATATCAAGGAAACTTCTGTGATAGATTAACTGAAAACCGAAGTTCTTTTCAGCATTCATATCAGTAAATGCGTGTCTGTCGTAGCTGTGGGTACCAAAAAAGACGATTTTATTGTTTTCCATTTTTTATCCTCAGATGAATGATTCTCTGATTTTGAAATCTGTATATCAGTATTAGATAGCTCTAATAACTGGTTATCTTGCCTGTTCAATAAGATACACTATTTCTAACTCAAAATTTGATCTTTATCAAATATTTTATTACGTGCACAATTTGTGCAAATAAACGCAAAAGTGTCTTAACTTTTGCTGTGTCAATACTTTAATTCATGCAAAATAGTGCAATCTTATTAAGAATAATTCTTAATAATGATAAGTTTTTAAAAGTTTTAGCTGCCTCAACATTTTTTAATAACTTTTTTTAAGTTAATGCCTACTAGTTTCATAAGTTTTACAACTGCACTTAAAAAATTGAGTCTGTGACTCATTTTTAGAGCCTTATTTCATCTTGATTTGTAAAAATATTTGTTCATTTTGTTATACAAATCTCTATTTTTTTTAAGCATTAAAAATCTTGTTCTATACTCATTAAATAGGTACATGACATTACTTAATTGTCATCAGAACACATAACAATCAAAACATCTTATAAGGAGTCTCTCAAATGGCAGCATTAGCTATGATCCTAGCCGGCGGTGAAGGTACACGTCTTATGCCTTTAACCTCATGCAGAAGTAAACCAGCTGTTCCTTTTGGCGGAAGCTACAGACTAATCGACTTCGTGCTCAATAACTTCGTTAACTCAGGTATCATCAAGATCTTTGTAATCACACAGTACAAATCTCAGTCTTTGTTGATGCATTTAAAGAAAGGCTGGCAGGTAAGTGGTATTTATGGCGCCTTCATCGACTCATTACCAGCACAGATGCGTGTATCAAAAGAGTGGTATCAGGGTACAGCTGATGCTATCTATCAGAACTTAACCTTCATCAAAGAGCAGTTCCCTGATCATGTATGTATCTTCGGTTCTGACCACATCTATAAGATGAATGTTCGTGATATGTTAACCTACCACAAGAACATCGGTGCTGATTTAACCGTTGCTGCAATTAGAATGAAATCAAGTGATTGCGCTGGTAAATTCGGTGTTATCGAAGTTGATGAAAACAATAAGATGATTGGCTTCGAGGAAAAACCTGCTCATCCTAAAGAGTTACCAAACGATCCTGGCTATTCATTAGTATCTATGGGTAACTATATCTTTAAAGCTGATGTTTTATGCAATGAGTTAATTGAAGACGAGAAAGACAAGAACTCAAGCCATGACTTTGGTAAAGATATCATTCCTAAGATGTTCCCAAAGGGCAATGTCTATGTATATGACTTTAGTGAAATCGAAATTGAAGGTGAGAAGGACTTTGCTTACTGGCGTGATGTAGGAAGCATCGACAGCTACTGGGAAGCTCATATGGACCTGTTAGGCAACAAGCCTAAGTTCAATCTGCAAAATCCTAAGTGGCCTTTACATACCTTCTATCCTCCACTGCCACCTGCTGACTTCACCGATACTGATGATAACGAGTCACACGTATCTATGTCTTTAATCTCAGCTGGCTGCAAGATTAACGGTGCAACTATCAACAAGTCTGTTCTAGGCTTCAGATGCACTGCAGGCGACGGCGCTATGGTAGAAGGCAGTGTGCTTATCGGTGATAACATCATTGGTAAGGGAGCAAAGATTAAGAATGTGATCTTAGACAGACATGTTGAGATTGCTCCAGGATTTGAGATTGGCTACGATAGAGAGAAAGATCAAAAGCTTCTTGAAAAAGAGAAGAATTCTATGATCACTATATCTAAAAATGGCATAATAGTAGTACCTAAGGGCATGCGCTTAGGTTTCGACTAGAACACATAAAATAAGGGGTTGCCTGTGAACATCTTGTTATTATCATCAGAAGTTGCAGGCATCATGAAATCAGGCGGTCTTGCAGATGTTGCTAAGGCTTTGCCTTTACAGCTGCAAGCTGAAGGTCATGATGTCAGAGTTGTCATGCCATGCTATACCACCATCAAGGATTACGATAAGCTTGAGGTGATAGCTCATGGTGTTTTGAATGAAAACAATCCAGATGAGAAGCTTCGCATCCCCTATTCTATTAGAAAGACTTATCTTAATAAGGTAGTTGAAGTTTGGTTGGTTGACTGTCCAAAATACTTTGACAGAACTTCAATGTATGGCGACAACAACCAGGCTTATGCTGACAATGGTGAGAGATTTGCTTTCTTCTCAGCAGCTGCTTTAGATGCCTGCAAGCACTTGAACTACTGGTTTGATATTCTTCACTGCAATGACTGGCACACCGGCATTGCTCCTATGTTAATGCGTATTAAATACGCAAACGATCCATATCTATCAAAAGCTCGGTCAGTACTTACCATTCATAACGGTGCTTTCCAGGGCGCTTTTGACAGATCACAAATTGCAATCTTGCCTGAAATTGCCAATATCTATAATGACAAGATCACTCAAGGTTCATATATCAATTTCTTAAAATGCGGTGTTTTCTATGCAGATAAGATCAACACCGTAAGTCCAGGTTATGCCAGTGAACTTACCACTTATTTAGGTGGTCATGGTATGACTCAGAACTATCTTGACAGACAGCAAGATCTGTCAGGTATCGTCAATGGTTGTGACTACTCTGACTGGGATCCTGCTACAGATCAATTACTGCGCATCAGATATGATGTTAAGAGTCTTGATCAAAAGGTATTAGGTAAATACCTCTTACAGAGAAAGTTAGGCCTTGAGATGGGTGATACCCCTATGTATGGTATGGTCGCAAGACTAACCGACCAGAAAGGTATCGGCCTTTTAATTCCTATCTTAGACAGATTCTTACAGCACAAAGTTCAGGTTGTAATCGAGGGTACTGGTGATCCTTACTTACAGCAGCAGATGACTGAAATTGCTAATCGTCATCCTGGCAAAATGATCTTCCAGCCAGTGTATGACAATATGTTAGCTCATCAGATTGAAGCTGGTTCTGACTTCTTCCTGATGCCATCTATCTTTGAGCCTTGTGGTCTAAACCAGATCTACTCATTAGCTTACGGTACCTTACCTATCGTACGTGCTGTAGGTGGTTTAAAAGATACTGTTAAAGACTATGATCAGGACAGAGTAAATGGTAACGGCTTTATGTTCTTTGATCCAAGCTCTGAAGAGTTACTATCCTGCTTACGTCGTACTTTAATTCTGTATTTAGAAGATCCTTCAGAGATGAAACGTATCAAGCAAAATGCAATGAGAGTACGCTTTAACTGGTCAGATTCATGTAAGAAGTACATTGAACTTTATAAGAGTGCTTTAAAGAAACCTAAGTGGTAGTTCACTTAAGTTAAATTCAGCATTAGAGATTTAAAGGCTCTGTAGGATTTCTGCAGAGCTTTTTAATTGGATTTTTTATGCCTGCTGATACTCGGTAAAAGCTCGTACTTTAGGATCTGCATTAAAGACTGCTGCAATTCTTAACAGCTCATTCTTTTTAGGTAAGATATTGCCATAATCTCTAGTTTTAATCTGTTCTACAGCTTCACTAAGCTTTGCCTTAGCTTCAGTCTCATTTTGAGCATACTTAAATTCAAAGACAATTCTTCTGATATCAGACTCAACTACAAGGTCGGCTCTACCTTTTGATGAATGTAATTCTGCAGTAACAGAGTTACAAATACCCTTTAAGTACATATATAGTAATTGCTGAACTACTGCCTCAGAACTGATTGGATAGTTGTCATATGAAACTGTATTTAGAACTGTATTGAAAAGTTCTATGATTTCACCAACATCTTTACTTTGTGTAAGAATTTGTTCATTAACATTCTCAAGCTTTGTATCATCAAAGATATTAAGAGCCATTAAGGATAACAGTGCATTGTAAACTTCACTGTTTGGTATTCCTAAAGTCATAAACCCTTTTGAGTATACTGGTGAACGTAAAGTTAAATAACCTGTCTGGCACATTAAGACATTCTGATTGATTGAAGTTAATGCTGTTGGATTCTTAAAATCATTTACTTTAATAGTGATAGTTTTATCTTTCTCTACATAATCCAATGCATTTAACTTATGGGTCTTCAAATAGTTCGCAAGAATTGATGGTAAACCACCATTGTCATACCAATACTCACCAAACTGAACTTTTTTCTTTCCAACCATTGTTTGGAAAAATTTATTTACTGACCAAGTACTGAAAACTTTCTTCTCATAGTCCTCATCAAAGCAATAGCCATCATAGTTTTGAGCCATCATATCTAACAAAGCTTCAATCTGAGTGTCGGTTACATCATCTACTCTGCAGCTATTCTCATAGGATGCTGCCAGCATTAAATAATCGATGTAGTACTTTTTAATCTCTTCACGGGTAAAACCAATTAACTGTGAGAACTCACTTGCATTGGTCATATCATTGATATCAGAACCTACTGAAAAGATTGCCACATCTTTTAATCTGGTAACTCCTGTTACCCCTAAGAACTTTACAGCACCTTTATTTTTAATTGCTCCGTAGAAAGTTCTTAAACATTCCTGGAAAGAATCATAGACTTCTTTGTTATTGATGTTTGCTGTCAGCTGACTGTCATATTCATCAATTAAAATTACTATCTGTCGCTGTTCATCGTTTAAAGCTACTAAAAGATTTTTTATGGCTATATTAGGTTTGTTACTGGCGATATATCCTGAGACGTGATGTTTCTTTGCAAATGCTGTAATGTCATCTGTTAACTCAATTTTAAATTCTGCTATATCAGATTTTTCATATTCAACTAAGTTCAGTCTTAATACAGGATAAGTAGGTTCAGTCCATTTATCATAAATCCAGGTACCTTTGAAGTATGGTTCAACTCCATACTCAAATAAGGTTGCGATTGTATCTAAGGTAAGAGATTTTCCAAAACGACGAGGACGAGAGATAAAGACTCTTTTATAGGTAATTAAACTTGGAATATATTGGGTCTTATCAATATAGATTGAGTTATCTCTATAAAAATCGCTAAATGAGCCTGCTGAACTGATACCTTTCATGTATATTTATCTCCAAATGTTCACCTGAGTTTTGCTCTTAACAATTCATTTTAAGCTAAAACTTCCTGATACTCTGTAAAAGCTCTTACCTTAGGATCTGCATTGAACACTGCTGCAATTCTTAAAAGCTCATGCTTTTTAGGTAAGATATTGCCATAATCTCTGGTTTTAATCTGCTCTACAGCTTCACTAAGCTTTGCCTTAGCCTCAGTCTCATTTTGAGCATACTTAAATTCAAAGACAATTCTTCTGATATCAGACTCAACTACAAGGTCGGCTCTACCTTTTGATGAATGTAATTCTGCAGTAACAGAGTTACAAATACCCTTTAGGTATGCATAGAGCAATTGCTGAACCATAGCTTCAGAATTGATTGGATAGTTATCATATGAAACTGTGTTTAGAACAGTATTGAATAAAACTATGATTTCATCTACATCATT
>DKDL01000014.1 GCA_002449335.1 Succinatimonas sp. UBA6849
CTTACTTCAGACCATTTACAAAATTTATGCAACTGTTAACTTAAGTTATCAAAGAGTAAAGGGACCTCTAAGCATGTTAGAGCCTTTCTCTTCAATATAAATTTAACGACGGAAGAAGTTTCCCATACCTCCCATTCCGCCCACGCCACCCATAGCACCCATCATGCCACGCATAGCACCTGCCATCTTACGTACACCGCCTTTACCCATCTTTTTCATCATCTTCTGGGTCATATCAAACTGACGTAAGAGTACATTAACCTCATGGATTTCAACACCTGCACCCATAGCAATTCTCTTTTTACGAGAACCTTTGATAATTTCAGGGTGAATACGCTCTTTTTTAGTCATGGAATTGATGATTGCTTCCATGTGATCGATCTGCTTGTCGTTGACCTTATCTTTAATCTTGTCGGATAAATTACCCATACCTGGTAATTTATCTAAAAGACCGGTCATACCACCCATCTTCTTCATCTGAGCAATCTGATCTCTAAAGTCTTCAAAGGTAAAGCCAGCACCTGACTTAATCTTTTCAGCCATCTTCTTAGCTTTATCAAGATCAGTGTTACGCTGCAGATCTTCGATTAAAGATAAGATATCGCCCATATCAAGGATACGGGAAGCAATTCTGTCTGGATGGAATGGCTCTAAGGCTGCAATCTTTTCGCCCATACCGATAAACTTAATTGGCTTACCAGTAATTTCTCTTACAGATAGAGCAGCACCACCTCTGGCATCACCATCTGCCTTAGTTAAGATGACACCGGTTAACTCTAAAGCGTCATTAAAGGCTTTAGCTGTATTAGCGGCATCCTGACCTGTCATCGCATCAACTACGAAGTAAGTCTCAATAGGATCGGTCAAATCATGTAGACGCTTTACCTCGTTCATCATCTCTTCATCTACAGCTAAACGACCTGCTGTATCTAAGATCATGACGTCATATGCACGAAGTTTTGCTTCTTTTAAAGCTGCCTGTGCAATATTCTCAGGTTTATCTTTTGGATCTGAAGGATAGCAATCAACTGAAATTTCTTGTGCTAAGGTCTTTAACTGATCCATAGCAGCAGGTCTGTAAGTATCAACTGATACTAACAAAACCTTTTTATTCATTCTCTCTTTTAAGTAAAGAGCAAGCTTTGCAGCAGAGGTAGTCTTACCGGCACCTTGTAGACCTGCTAATAAGATCACAGCTGGAGGCTGATGAGCTAAATTGATTTCAGAGGTCTCACCACCCATGGTAGCTACAAGTTCAGCATGAACAGCTTTAATAAACTCCTGACCTGGAGTTAAGCTCATTGCAACTTCTTGACCTAAAGCTCTTTCTTTTACTCTTGCTGTAAATGATTTAACTACAGGCAGAGCAACATCAGCTTCTAAAAGTGCGGTTCTAACATCACGTAAAGTATCTTTAATGTTATCTTCGGTAATGCGACCTTTACCGCTAATATTCTTTAAGGTACGGTTAAGTCTTTGGGTAAGATTATCAAACATCTTTAAGGCTCATCTAATGGCTGCACAAGACAGGCATTGTCTTGTGCAGTAAAAAATCGTAAACAGTCAAGCTTGTAGATATAAGAGTTTTACATCTTATATAACTACAGTAAAACTTTTAAAACAAAAACTTTATTGATTATAGCAGATCTCAAAAAGATGTAACGAGTTCAATGCGCTAAAGAAAGGCTTGTATGCTGTTTGCAAAGTGTATGTTCTAAAAAGTACGGTATAAATAAAAGAGAAGGTAAAAAACTAAGGACGGCAATGCCGTCCCAAAGTTTTTCTAATAATCAGGCTCGAAGGCCTCATTACGAGCAATTACATTAGGTGGTAAGTGCTTTTTTAGCTGACTCTCAAGATATGCTTTTTTGGCTTTAGAGTAGTTATCCTCATATTCAGAGTGATACAACCATCCATAAGCTTCTTCATACAAGGCAGGAGTGCCATAGCCTCGTACCAACATATCTGCCCAACCTAACCTTGCAGTCTTTGAACCTAAAGCTGCCGCAGTATGCATATACTGCTCTGACATATTCATATTCTTGCCCATGTAAAGACCGCGCTCAAAGAACTGAGACATTCTTACCATGGCAGGAGCATAACCATTGTCAGCTGCTTTTCTAATATATCCAATTGCAAGATCACGATCCTGTGTTACACAGGTACCATTGAGCAACATTACTCCCCATGCGTACATAAAGACAGGACTTTTTACAAGTCTTGCTCTATCTTCAATATCGGAGGTGAACTGGCACTTATCCTGATCTTTTACTACACTGACGAGATCAGTATTTTCAACAATGGCATTCATTCTGTCTGCTGTGTACATCTCTGTACTTGCACCTCCAGAATTAGAGATTGAACTCATATCAATACCCTGTAAGGTATCACGTGCTACCATTGCCTTAGTACTGGTTACAACTTCATATTTAGCCGCATAGGATGAAATAGGAGCCGACACGCACATCAAGCTTACAGCAAGCGCAATGAGACTGATTTTACAGTTTAACCTCATCGTACGTTCCTCCTAAGTTAATCTCCTCATATCACTAAGTATAGGTGACATGACACGGTTTTAAGAACAAAATCTCTAGAAATAAGCTAAGAACTTTTATCTAGAACTTATCTAAGACTTTTTTCTTCTAATACTTATATTTCGGTAGAAGTTTAATAAAGTTTAATTTTATTTTGAATTGTTAGAATTAGGCTGCTAAAAATGACTTATACGACGATTTTAGACAGGGATCTTCAGAACTGACTTCAAAAGTGGATTGGAGATAAAAAAGGCAGCCTCTAAAAAGAAACTGCCTTCCCAAGAATAGTTTATTTATAACTTATGATTCTTTTAGATTACTTGTTCTTTGCAAGCCAATCTTTAGCGAAGTTAACACCCTTTTCGATGTTCTTCTGTAACTGAGGAGCTGCCTCATCGATTAACTTCTGCTCATACTCTGAAACAGTACCTAAATCGAAAGCCTCATCCCAGCCGTTCTTGCCAAAGCGTACGCACTGAGCAAAGAATGGAGCATACTTTGAACCACCTTCAACGTATGAGTACTCGTTAACACCAGGCTCACCTAATAAGCCCTTTACAACCTTAAGAGCAAAACGAGCACCAGCTGTTGCCATTGATAATGTAGCAGAACCTGCACCTGCCTTAGCTTCAACAACTTCAGTACCTGCGTTTTGGATACGGTTTGTTAACTCTTCGATTCTCTTCTGAGAGATCTTCTCGTGACCGATAACCTTAGAGATTAAAGGAACGATAGTAGTACCTGAGTGACCGCCAACTACTGGAACTAGGATACGCTGATTTGAAATACCTAACTCTTCAGCTAAGAAAGTCTCTGAACGTAGTACATCAAGAACTGAAATACCGAATAAACGGTGCTTGTCGTATACGCCTTCTTCCTTTAATACTTCAGCTGCTAATGGAACAGTTGAATTTACTGGGTTGGTGATGATGCAGATACATGCCTTAGGGCAGGTCTTTGCAATGTTACGAACTAAGTTTGCGATGATGCCTGCGTTGATGTTGAATAAGTCATCACGAGTCATACCAGGCTTACGAGCAACACCTGCAGGGATTACTACAACGTCAGCGCCTTCTAGAGCCTTAGTTAGGTCGTCACCTGTGAAGCCGTCAACTGTTACGTCTGTAGGAATGTGGCTTAAGTCCTTTGCAACACCAGGGGTAAATGGTGCTACGTCGAACAGGCTCAGAGAAGAACCAGCTGGTAAATTGTTCTTTAAAATCATTGATAATGGCTGGCCAATACCGCCTGCTGCACCTAAAACTGCAACTTTCATGTGTTACTCCTAACAATAACTAATTTACAAAGCTCTATTGCCTAGAACTTTTTTTTGAAAAAATCTATTGTCAAAACTTTATAAAAGTAAAACTCTTTTTAAGTTCTACTAAAAAGTGATAAATCTTTTACCTTTTCCTATTATAGCAAACGATTACATCGCTTGCGCAATGTGAGTAGTATACAACTCTCAAAATTGAGATCATATAAAAAAAGCAGAGTATATTTCTCACTCTGCTTTTCAAGTATAGGTTGATTTTCAGAAAATAGTTATTACTACTTTGCAAAATCTAATAGTGAATAAATCTCATTCTCTTTGCCATCAAGGCATTTGGTGTTTTCAAAATATTCACCAACTGTAGGTAATTTACCTAACTTTGCAGTAACAGCTGCAAGTTCTGCACTGCCTAAGAACACATTTGCACCATTACCTAAACGGTTAGGGAAGTTTCTTGTAGAGGTTGAAATCACAGTTGCGTTATCTGCAACACGAGCCTGATTACCCATACATAATGAGCAACCTGGAATTTCAATTCTAGCTCCAGCCTTACCTAATACTGAGAACAGACCTTCATCTGATAACTCCTGTCTGTCCATTCTGGTAGGAGGAGTCATCCACAGTCTTACAGGAACTTCATGACTCTGACCTTTTAAGATCTCGGCTGCTGCTCTGTAATGACCGATGTTGGTCATACATGAACCTACAAAGACCTCATCAATCTTAGTACCTGCAACCTCTGATAATAGACGTGCATCATCAGGATCATTAGGAGCACATAAGATAGGCTCGTTAATTTCATCGCAGTTAATTTCAAGTACGGCAGCATATGAGCAGTCCTTGTCAGCCTCGATAAGTTCTGGATTATCAAGCCACTTCTGCATAGCATCAGCACGAGCCAATAAAGCTTCTTTGGTCTCATAACCGTCTTTAGCCATCTGACGTAAAAGTGCGATATTTGACTTTAAGTACTTAGCTACAGACTCTTTTGACAGAGAGATTGCGCAAGCTGCAGCTGATCTTTCAGCTGAAGCATCAGCCAATTCAAAAGCATGCTCAACTGACAGATCCTCAAGACCTTCAATTTCGATGATCTTGCCTGAGAAGATGTTCTTTTTACCCTTCTTCTCAACTGTTAATAAGCCCTTCTGAATTGCAAAATAAGGAATTGCATGAACTAAATCACGCAGAGTGATGCCAGGCTTTCTCTTACCTGTAAAGCGAACTAATACAGACTCAGGCATATCAAGTGGCATAATGCCGGTTGCAGCAGCGAAGGCTACTAAACCAGAACCTGCTGCAAATGAGATTCCTAATGGCATACGTGTATGTGAGTCACCACCTGTACCTACTGTATCAGGCAGACACATTCTGTTTAACCATGAATGGATAACACCATCACCTGGGTGCAGAGCAATACCGCCTCTGTTCTGGATAAACTGAGGTAAGGTGTGATGAGTCTTAACATCAACTGGCTTTGGATAAGCTGCTGTATGGCAGAATGACTGCATTACAACTGGAGCTGAGAACTTTAGACATGCTAAATCAATTAACTCATCTCTTGTCATAGGGCCTGTAGTATCCTGAGAACCTACAGTAGTAATTACTGGCTGGCAGTACTGACCTGGGCGTACTCCTTCTAAGCCACAAGCCTTACCAACAATCTTTTGAGCTCTGGTAAAACCACCGTTACCTTCAATCTTAGCAGGCTTTGCAAAGACCTCTGACTCAGATAACTTTAAGAACTTTCTAGCTTTTGAGGTTAAATCTTTACCGATGATAAGAGGGATACGACCACCTGCTCTTACCTCATCTAATAAAGTATTGGTCTTTAAGCTGAACTTAGTTAAAACCTCATCTGAATCATGACGGGTAATAGTACCGTCATAAACATTCAAATCTACAACATCACCTGAGTTTAAGTTTGAAACATCAGCTTCGATTGGAAGAGCACCTGAATCCTCTAAAGTTGTGTAGAAGATAGGAGCAATCTTACCGCCTACAACGACGCCACCTGCTCTCTTGTTAGGTACACCTTCGATGTCATGACCGATGTGCCAGATAAGTGAGTTAGCTGCTGACTTTCTTGAAGAGCCAGTACCTACAACATCACCTACGAATAATAATGGATTTCCCTTTGACTTTAATTTCTCAATTGTAGAGATAGGACCCTTTACACCTTCAACATCAGCCTTTAAATCATCACGTGAGATCTTGTACATAGCCAAAGCATGCAGTGGGATATCAGGACGTGACCAGGCATCAGGTGCTGGTGAGAAATCATCTGTATTAGTCTCACCTGCTACTTTAAATACGGTTAAAGTAACTTTCTTTGGATATTCTGCTTTTTTAGTAAACCAGGTTGCATCAGCCCATTTTTGAATTAGAGACTGAGCATTCTTGTTACCTTTAGTAGCTAATGCAGCTACATCATCAAAAGCGTTATAGATTAAAAGAGTCTGCTCTAGTGCATCTTCAGCATCGGATGCTAATTCCTTATCTGATAATAAAGAAACCAAGTAACCTACGTTAAAACCACCTTTCATATTGCCTAAAAGAGCAACGGCCAATTTTTTATCTACAATTGGGCTTACAGTTTTGCCGGTTGCAACTTCGTACAGGAAGTCTGCTTTGATTTTTGATGACTCATCAACGCCTGGGTTAATTCTGTCTTTTAAGAGGTGTAAAAGCTCACTTTCTGAGCCTACAGGAGGTGTTTTTAAAAGGGAAACAAGTTCTTTTGTAAATTCTGCGCTCAAAGCAAGAGGTTCAACGCCAGCTTCCTTGCGAGCTTTAGCTTGTTCAAAGTAAGAAGTAAGATAGTTAGCCATATGTTTTTGGTACACCTCTTTGTCTTAGGTTATCTTTATTTTTATCTTAGGCCACTCCAGTCAAAATATGGACCAGGATCGGTCTTTCTTTGAGGAGCGACTTCACTATGCGCTGCAACGTTATTGCCGATTGCAGGATAGGTCTGCTTAATAAGAGCTACGACTTCTTTTAAACTCTTATACTGATCTATAGTGTATTCACTATCATCGCTTCCCTCAAGTTCGATACCAATTGAGTAATCATTGCACTCTTTGTGCCCATTATATGAAGAGCGACCTGCGTGCCATGCCCTGTCAAGGAACGAAACATACTGAGTAATACGACCTTGCCTGTTAATAAACAGATGAGTGGAAACTTCAAGAGGAGCTACATCTTTAAAATATGGATGAGCATCAGGATCAAGACATCCTGTAAAGATATCATCCACATAATGACCTCCAAAATGTTTTGGAGGCAGAGCTATACAGTGGATGACGATTAGAGAGATTTCAAATCCACAAGGTCGTGGACCGAATCTTTTGACCGGTACCTGACGAACACCTTCTATCCAACCGGCCTTAATGGAGAGCATTGATTTTCCTTAAAAGGCTCTTAATGCTTTCTTGCTGTCTAAGAAATCAATAGCATGTTCTGCGCTATCAGCTACTTCATCTGTAAACTCGATAACCTCATAGTTCTTAGGATCTGCTAAAAATGCTCTTAAAAGACGGTTATTTAAATCATGACCGGTCTTGTAAGCTTTGAAATTACCTAGGATGCTGTGACCATCCATGTAAAGATCACCGATAGCATCTAATAACTTGTGCTTTACAAACTCATCTTCGTAACGCAGACCTTCAGGATTGATTACTCTGTTGTCATCTAAAACAACAGCGTTGTCTAAAGAACCACCTAAAGCTAAGTTATGAGCATGCATGAATTCAACATCACGCATAAAGCAGAAAGTACGAGCTCGAGAAACTTCACTTGCAAACTTCTGACCTGTAAAGTCCATTGCAAAGTGCTGCTTGTCTTTATCCATTGCAGGGTGGTTAAAGTCGATTTGTAAATCTAAATGGAAACCGCTCTCAGATGGAGTTAATTCTGCCCACTTACCTTCGTTTTCTACACGAACCTTACGAGCAACTCTTAAAAACTTTTTAGGAGTTGATAACTCTTTGATGCCGGTAGTACCGAACAGGTAAATAAAAGGTTGTGCTGAACCATCCATTACTGGGATTTCAGGAGCATTAACATCGATGAAAAGATTATCGATACCTAGTGAGCTTAATGCTGCTGTTAGATGTTCAACAGTAGAAATTCTGACACCGTTATCGTTAACTAAAGCGGTACATAACTGAGTATCTCTAACTGAATCAGCTGTACATTTAATGGTTACGGCAGGATTTAAATCTGTGCGTGTATAAACAAGACCGGTATTAGCAGGAGCTGGTCTGAAAGCCACTTCTACCTTAGCACCAGAATGAAGACCGATACCTGTCATTGATACAGGTTTTAGGATTGTTCTCTGCTTGATCATTTGAATACCTCACGCCAATATGGTGCAGAATTGGTGCACATTATATAACTTTTTTGCGATCTAGCGAACATTTTTAACAATAAGTTAAACAAAAGTTAACTATTTTGTTAGAGCCTTTAATTTAACAAAAGTTCCCAGATCTTTTATTTGCTGCATGTGATATTAGTCGCTTATTCTTAGGAATAAATTAGCAGAAAGCGACAAAAATTGTTTTTATTTTCTGAATAAATTATAGAAAAAAGCGTAATTACATGTCTAGTGCAATTACGCTTTTATCGTATGTAAAAACCGATTTATATCTGATTTAAGCTTACTTTTTTACAAAGATTTAATCTTTAAATCAGTATTTTTAACCTGTTCTTGCAGTTAATATTGTCCAATTTTTCTGAGCAATTACTTAAACTTTTAATCGCTTAGTTCATTGGATTTAATCTGTTGATAGCCTGATTTGATGGCAAATCAATATCAGTTGAGCTGATACCGGTTACTAATACAGTGGCTGCAATCTTGCCATCTTCAAGTTTGTCATCAAAGTACAGACCAAACTTACAGGTAGCATCTTCTCTTGCATATGACTGAATAGCATCACAAACTTCAGACAGGATATTTACTGGAATATTCTGACTTACTCTGATATTTGCAATTAAACCAGTAGCTGATCCTAAGTTTACGTTATCAACTAATGGAGAGTTGATTGCCTTTCTTACAGTATCTTCAACTAAGTTTGGACCCTGACCTTCAGATGAACCGATCATAGCTAAACCACTGTTTCTCATTACAGTTACAATATCAGCAAAATCAAGATTGATATAGCCTGTGTTGGTAATAGCAGAAGTAATACCTTCTACTGCTTGATATAAAACTTCATTAGCTTTTTCAAATGCTGTTTTTAAAGAAACATTAGGACCTAAGTTTCTTAATAACTTGTCATTATCCACAATAATGATGGAATCAACATTCTTAGCAAGTTCACCAATACCAGCCATTGCATTGATACGGTGACGCTTACCTTCAAAGGAGAATGGCTGAGTTACGATAGCAACTGTTAACGCACCAACCTCTCTAGCAACTTTTGCCACAATTGGAGAAGCACCAGTACCTGTACCACCGCCCATACCTGCGGTGATAAATACCATGTCAGAGCCTGCTAATAGCTTTTTAATGTCTTCATAGCTCTCTTCAGCTGCCTTGCGTCCCTTGTTTGGATCACAACCTGCACCCAGGCCATTGGTAGTTCTTACACCAATCTGAACTTTTAATTTAGCATTGGTTCTTTCAAGAGTCTGAGGATCAGTATTGATAGCCATGCACTCAACGCCGGCTAAATTCTTATCAAGCATATACTGCAGTGCGTTGTTACCGCCACCACCGACACCGATTACTCTAATTACACAACCACATGATGGAGTAATAGTATCTCCCTGCATGTTGATATCGTTTTCTACTTTAATATCACTCATTTATCTCTTGGCTCCGCAAGTTTACATTGAATGACATTATAAAAAATCAAATTTATTTTGCAACCTTAGGCAGATATTTCTAGCTTGTGCACACAAATTGAGTAAAAAAGGGATTTTTAAAGTTGGGGAACGTAAGTACGAGGGATTATAAAAATAAGGATATACTCAACGAAAAAACGGAGGCTAAGCTCCGTTTTAAATTCGTTGTATCTTACTAGATTTAGTCTAATTATTCAGACTTTGAACGTAAGATTGGAGGTAATTCCCAAATATTGCTGTTATCTTCAGCTGGGCTCTTACCAAAGCTGTCTACAGGAACTTCAGTTGCACCCTTTAAGCCTGAGAAAGTAGGCTCCTGAGGAGCTGCTGAGCCGAAACTTCCATTGTATGCAGTCTGAGAAAATGGATCAGGTGTCTGAGCATGTGGCTGCTGCAGAGGCTGCTGCTGTGACTGTGGCTGAGGCTGTGAAGCAGTGAAGCTCTGAGGAGCTGCATCAGTTCTTGCCTGAGTAAAGAAACCTCTAGTTGCTGCAGGTCTGGTACCTGGCATTGCAGGACGATTTAAGCCTTCAACTGTGTTTGGACGAGGCTTGTTAGCAGCTAAAGTATTGTCTGTTGCGCTGATACCGGTAATTAAGATGGTAATTGCAACCTGATCTTCAGCGATAGAGTCGTCGAAGCTCATACCAAACTTGCAATCTGCCTCTTCATCAGCATATGACTGAATTGCATTACAGATTTCTTCCCATTTTGCAATTGGGAAGTTAGGGTTAACACGAACATTTGCAAGTAAACCTGCAGCTGACTTGATATCAACCTGCTCGATTAGAGGTGAGTGGATTGCTCTATCAACTGCATCCTCAACAAAGTTTGCGCCCTGACCTACACCGTTACCGATCATTGCATGACCACGACCGCGCATTACGGTTACAACATCAGCGAAATCTAGGTTAATGTAACCTGGGCTTGTGATTGCGTCAGTAATACCCTTAACAGCATTTAACAGAACATCATTGGCTGCATTAAATGCGTTAACAATAGAAATGTTTGCACCTAAGTTCTTTAACAACTTATCGTTATCGATAACGATTAAAGAATCAACATGCTTTGAAAGCTCGGTAATACCTGACTCGGCATTAACCATGTGTCTCTTGCCTTCAAACTTAAATGGCTTAGTTACAACTGCAACTGTAAGAGCACCTGTTTCTTTAGCGATCTCAGCAATGATAGGAGCTGCACCAGTACCAGTACCACCGCCCATACCGGCTGTGATAAATACCATGTCAGATCCCTGAATCAACTTCTTGATATCTTCCTTGCTTTCCTCAGCTGCTTTACGTCCCTTGTTAGGATCACAACCTGCACCAAGACCGTTTGTTAACTTAACACCAATCTGAACCTTTAATGGTGAGGTTGACTTAGAAAGAGCCTGAGAGTCGGTGTTTACAGCAATAAACTCTACACCTGAAAGACTGTCATTAATCATGTGTTGCAGTGAGTTACCGCCACCACCACCGATGCCTAATACTCTGATAACACATTTTCCTGAAGGAGTTATAGTGCTCCCTGCATTTGAATTTGACACTGATTCAACACGAAAATCGCTCATTTTTGTACTCTCTTAAAAATCTTTTCTAAATCATACCAATATTTGAGACATTCTGCTCAAATTTAGCATAAATTTTTGTTATAGCTCACGACAAAGTGAGCATTTGGCAATCTATAACTCTCTTTTAACCCAATTTCTGATTGATCCAAAGAAGCCTTTTCCATGTTCTTCAGAATCATCATCTCTTGATCTTGAATTAGAATATTGCTCTAAATTATCAAATTTAGCTACCCTCAACAGACCAAATACTGTTGCCTGATCTGGTTTTACTGTAATGCCTGGTTTATCTCCACGAAGTTCATTAGGAATTTGCATATCGTCGCACATTCTAACGCCCAGAGGTAAACCAATTTTAACCTTGCTATTGCAACGTAAGAAATCATTAGCTGGATTTTGGGTATAGGCAACAATAAATTCAGATAAAACTCTGTCAATTCCATACAGCTTGGCTGTACCACCGGTTAGAACGACACCTGCGCCAATATCCAGAGACTTTAAGAAAGATCTGCCATGACTTGTAATTCTCTGGAATAAAAGCTCAAACATGTTGAGTAAACAGCTGTGGATAACATTAGAGAGATCAACAATTGCGATGGTCACCTCTTCAGATTTATTAGATAACTGAGATGGAACCTCAATAGAGATCTGGTAACCTCTTTGATCTTCAGGAATTAAATCAGGAGATGCAATTCCATATTGAATTTTAAGCTGTTCTGCTGACTGTTTTGGAAGACCGAACTCTCTTGCTATTGAATTGGTAATGTAGTCACCACCATCAGAAATACCCTGTGAGATTAACTGCTTACCAGAATCATAGACGGTAAATGAAATGGTGCCACCACCGATATCAGCCTGAATAACACCAATTTCTTTTTCGTTTTCAGTAATTGCAGCTGCTGATACAGCATTACCGACATAAATTACATTCTTGGTATGAATATTTGAGCTAATCATACTGATAGCAAGTTCAATATTCTTTTTGTACAAGCTCTTACAACCGATGAAATGTACATTTACATCAAGTCTTTTGGCATAAAAACCGATTGGATTGACAATGTTTTCTGATGATTCTGTTGAGTAGTTCTGTGGATTCTTATGAATGATCACAAAGTCATTGCGATTTAACTGCTGAAGGCCTGCTGCTGCATTTTCAATAGCTCTGTTTCTGTCAAATTCGCTTACAAGTCCTGAGCCTACAGTAACATTACCCTGCTGATTCTCGCCTTGAATGACGTGACCTGGAACACCTGTTACTACATCTTTAACTTCAATACCGTACTCATTTTGGAACTGTTGTACAACTGAAGCTATGGATGCTGCTAACTTTGAAATATCATTGATTTCGCCTTTAGAGTAACCAGCGCTCCTAATTTCTTTATAGCCTCTTACTCTAATCTGCTTATCAGGAGCTACATAGCCTGCTAATAAACGCAGATGGCTACTACCAATATCAAGGGCAGTGATAAGTTCTTCCTTATCACTCTTTGCAACTGCATTATTGTTTTTCTTCTTCATATTTAGCATTATGAATACCCTTAATAAAATTCTCTTCTTTTAATAAGCTAATAGCTTGTACTCTCGGTAGAAACTGCATTAGGTGAATTTGCATCTCTCTTACCTACAGCAAAGCCTACATCATACCTTAAATCCACATAATCGACATCATCGATGCTAAGTCCAGAATGACTGAATGATCTGATAAATCTCTTTAATCTGCTCAAGGCTTTATCCTGTCCTCTTCCTAAGATAAGTCTTGTACCATTATCTAAAGTAATGGTGTAACACCTTACTTTATCTAAATACAAAGCTACCATCTGATAAGGACTGTCAGTCATCGCTCTTATGAACAAAACAGCACTGTCGTAAACTTCATTACACAGATTATCCCTAAATGCCCCAAGTTTCACTAATGGTTGGCTAAATTGTGACAGATCCGGATAAAAAATTGATTTTGTGCGGGCATCGTAGATGCCATTGTCATTCCAGTAGGCAGCAGGTACATGCTCAATAACAGATAAGACGATAGTATCTGGCATCTTTTTCTTTACAGCAACCTGAGCTACCCATGGATTTTTCATGAGCTCGTCCTTTAGCACATTAGTATCTAAAGTTGCTATATTCTGACCTGCGCAGATCCTGCCAGTGACATCAGCTATACCTTTTCTTGTAAGCTGTCTGAAGACACCATCAATCTTTACAGCCTTAACTGGTAATGCGCCAGTTTCAGAGAGGGTATTCTGAATGATATAGTCACTTTTTACTATGGCAATAAGCAAGAGTAGCAGGAATAATACACCTGCTATAAAGTAACCTCTTGTCTGTTTACTGCCTGCCATAGTCTATAGAACCTAAATTAAATCTTTTCCCAGATTTGACTTAAATTTCTTGCAACCTGAACGACGTTACCCGCACCCTGAGTCAGAACTAAAGAGTTATCCTCCACGAGTTCTTCTAATAGAGCAGGAACTTCATCTACTGTCTGCACGAAATGAGGCTCAATTTTGCCTTGTAATCTGATTGACATGCATAAGTGTCTGCCATCAGCACCAGGAATTGGTGTTTCACCTGCTGGATATACATCCACTAGGATTAACTTATCCACCTGCTGTAATACTCTTACAAAGTCCTCATAACAGTCACGAGTGCGAGTATAACGGTGAGGCTGGAATACCATCACCAATTTCTTATCAGGGTATGCCTGTCTTGCTGCCTTAATAGTTGCATCAACCTCAGTTGGGTGATGACCGTAGTCATCAACTAAAGTTAAAGTACAACCTTTCTTGGTCTTAAACTCACCATAATTCTGGAAACGTCTTCCTACACCTTTAAAGTTCTTTAAAGACTGTACAATAACGTCATCTTCAATACCTTCTTCTAGTGCTACTGCAATAGCAGCTGCTGCATTCTTTGCCATATGCAGACCAGGAATTGGTAATTCAATCTTTAAAGGAGCAGCATCTTTTCTTACTAGGGTAAATGAGCTGTGAGGACCAGTTTCTTTAAAGTCGGTCACTCTAAAATCAGCATCTTCACTTACACCATAGGTAATTACAGTTCTACCAATTTGTGGAATGATATCTCTTACATTAGGATCATCTACACAAACTACTGCGACACCATAGAATGGCAAGTTATGTAAAAACTCCACAAAGGTCTTTTTAAGGCAGTTAAAATCACCGCCATAAGTATCTAAATGATCAGGCTCAATGTTTGTTACTACAGTCATCATTGGCTGTAAATGTAAGAACGAAGCATCAGACTCGTCAGCTTCAGCAATTAAATATCTGCCTGTACCTAATCTTGCATTTGTACCAGCACTGTTTAATAGACCGCCAATGACAAAGGTAGGATCTAATTTTGCAGCAGCATAGATGGATGCAATCAGACTTGTGGTTGTAGTCTTGCCATGAGTACCACTGATGGCAATACCATAGCGGTAACGCATGAGCTCACCTAACATCTCAGCACGTCTTACCACTGGAATGTGCATAGCTCTAGCACTGTCAACCTCAGGATTACCTTCATGAATTGCAGATGACACTACAACTACGCTTGCGCCATTTACATTTGAAGCATTGTGGCCAATAAATACAGTAATACCTAAGCTTTCTAATCTTTTGGTAACTTTTGAAGCTGCAATATCAGAACCGGATACAGCATAACCTTCGTTTCTTAAAACTTCAGCAATACCGCACATGCCAGCACCACCGATACCAACAAAGTGAATTCTTTTAACTTTGTGCATCAGAGGCACATTGCAGTTTAACTTTGAACTTTCCATTTAAAACTTTCTTTATCTTGTAATCGTATAATTAAATCTTTGCTTTTTGCGCTTCGTCTTGTTTTCTATTCAAGACTTATTGTTTGCTAGTCTTTTACCACGCTATCAATAATCTTTACAGCGCGCTCAGTAGCATCAGTAATTGCACATTCATAAGCCTTAGAGGACATGAAGGCAAGTTTTTCTCTGTCATCGACCAGAGATTTTACCAAATCATACAGAGAATCTGCGCTAAGTGATGACTGTTTACATACAAAAGCAGCTCCTGCTTTTGCTAGCACTGAAGCATTCTTGGTCTGATGATCATCTACAGCTGATGGCAGAGGCACAAAAATAGCAGGAATACCTGCTGTTGAGGTCTCAGCTACAGTTAAAGCACCTGCTCTACAGATAATTAAATCAGTATTGGCATAAAGAGCATCCATATTGTCAATAAAATCTGTAGCTTCAACTTTAAATGAAGCTCCTTCATATAAAGCTTTAACTTTTTCACTGTTGCCCTTACCGCATTGATGGGTAACTGCTATTGAGTCGTCAGTAAATTTCTTTAAAGCAAGCGGTACTAACTCATTTAAAGCTCTGGCACCTAATGAACCACCGATGATACTGATCCTTACAGGTGTATGCTTAAAATCGCGAGCTTTGCCATGCAGTGCAATAATGCTGTCACGCACTGGGTTACCTACTACAGAGACCTTATCTCCTGTAAAGACACCAGGGAAACCTAACATTACTTTTGAAGCAATCTTAAATAAAAGTTTGTTGGTCATACCGGCAGCAGCATTCTGCTCATGCAGTACTACAGGAATACCGGATAAGAAAGCAGCAGCTCCACCAGGTCCTGAGGCATAACCGCCCATACCTAAAACGACATCAGGTTTAAACTCTTTAATTACAGCTCGTGCCTGAACAATGGCTCTAGCTACCATAAAAGGAGCTTTTAACAGAGTTTTAAGTCCGTTGCGTCTTACACCTTTAACATCAATGTAACGGATATCGTAACCATACTTAGGAACTAGCATCTCTTCCATACGACCACGAGTTCCTAACCACAGAATTTGAGCTCCTTCTTTTTCCAGAGCTTTTGCAATAGCTAAAGCAGGGAATACATGACCACCTGTACCACCTGCCATTACTAATACTTTTTTAACTTTCATTTTTTCGTTTATCGCTTATAACGTTATTACGCCATTCAAAATCTATTCTAAGCAAGATAGCAATTGCCATACAACACGAGATCATCGATGAACCGCCATAACTTACAAGTGGTAGGGTCAAACCTTTTGTCGGAATACCACCTGACGCAGAGCCAACATTGATGAATGTCTGTACACAGAACAGGGTGCCAATACCTGCTGCTACATACCCCTGATAGATTGCGTCCTTTTTTAAAATCTTAAAAGCAAGTCTGTAAGCTTTATAGACAATAAAGAGCTCTAACAATAAGAGTACTACCATGCCTACATAGCCAAACTCCTCTCCTAAAATAGAGGTAATAAAGTCGGTATGAGCTTCAGGCAGATAACCTAATTTCTGATAAGAGTTACCTAAACCTTCGCCGGTGATACCGCCTCGTCCAAAAGCCATCAAAGACTGAGTTAACTGATAGCCTGAACCGTACTGATCCTGCCATGGATCCATAAATGATTTGAATCTGGCAATACGGTATGGAGAAATTAAAACCAGCAGGAATGCTAATATCAAAGCAATGAGAATAACCACACCGTACTTGATGAAACCGGCTCCTGCTATAAAGGTTAAAGCATAGGTAATACATGAGACTACCACTAGTGAGCCCATGTCATGCTGAACTAACAGAAGAACTGCCATGACACCGATGAAAGCGGCTGGCTTTATAAAGCCCTTGGTAGTGGTACTGATACTTTCAATCTTTCTTGAGACATAGGATGAGAAGTATAAGATCCAAAAGATCTTTAGTAATTCTGAAGGCTGCAGGTTAATAAAGCCTAAAGGCAACCAGCGTTTTGCACCGTTGATTTCGCGTCCCACAATCATTACTAAGACCATCAGTGCACACACTACAATAAAGCAATGCAGTGAGTACTTTTTCCAAATCTCAGTAGGAGTCATCGCACAGAGCATACCTACAAACAGAGCCATTCCCACCGCAAATACATGCTTTTTGGTCTGGTACAGAGAATCTCCGTATTTGACCATAGACTCCATCACAGAAGCAGAACTGATGACCATAATTCCAAGGCAAATTAAGAGCAGAGAGACTACTAACAAGCCTCTGTCAAATGCTGGAATTTTGCCTTTATTAAATAACATCATCAGTATTCTCTATTAGTCAGTTTTCTCTACAAGATTGTCTTATGCTTAAGACTGGTTATCATTTATTCTTGAAGCTTAGCTACTAAATCTACAAAGACCTGACCACGATGCTCAAAGCCTTTGAACTGATCAAATGAAGCACATGCAGGAGATAACAGCACAGCCTGACCTTCTTTAGCTACTTTGTATGCTTCATTAAGTCCCTGCTCCATAGTCTCAACATTAAAGCAGTACTTATCAGATAAGTCCAAAAGCTTCTGCTTATCCTTACCAAAGCAGTAGACAGCTCTTACCTCATGACCTAAATATCTCTTTAGCGGAGTAAAGTCCTGACCTTTACCTAAGCCACCTGCCAAAAGGATAATGCCGTTCTTGTGCAATCCTTTAAGACCTGAGATAGCTGCCTCGGTTGAAGCTACATTAGTTGCCTTAGAATCGTTGTAGTAAGATACACCTTTAATCTTTTTAACTAGCTGACAGCGATGTGGCAGGCCAGAGAAATTACGCAGAGCAGTTACCTGTGCATCACGAGAAATACCTACAGCATCAGCTAAAGCCATACATGCTAAAGCATTTAAGTGATTGTGCTCACCGTAGATACGCATTTCGTTGACGTTCAGTACTTTCTTACCTTCAACAGCTAAATAGGTGTCGTCACCTTCTGTAATCAGACCGTATTCTTTGTTATCTAAACCAAAGCTTACAATCTCATGATTCTTTAAATCAGACTCTACAGGATAGGTTCTCTTATCATCACGGTTTACAACTACGGTCTTTGCATGTGCAAAAATTCTGCGTTTAGCCTGTGCGTACTCTTCAATAGAACCATGGTATCTGTCCAAATGATCCTCAGATACATTTAGAATGGTGGCAGCATCAAGCTTTAAAGAGCGTGTTGTTTCAAGTTCGAAGCTTGATAACTCTAAAACATAGAGCTCAACATCGTCAGATAAGATATCAAATACAGGCACACCAAAGTTAGCACCAACAGCTACCTTGATATGAGCCACATCGGCCATATAACCTGTAAGAGAGGTTACAGTTGATTTACCATTTGAACCTGTAATACCGATAACAGGAGCTTTTGCCTCACGAGCAAACAGCTCAATATCGCCTACAATCTCAACACCTGAAGCTGCTACCTCTTCAATTACCTCATTATAAATGCTGATACCTGGGCTTATAACCACCATATCAAACTGCTTTAATTCTTCAGCATTTAGAGGTCCTAAACGCAGATCAACTCCTACAGGTAGGTCACCTACATGAGGAGGATTCATTCTGGTGTCGTATAAAGAGAACTTCTTTAAATTGTGTTTTAACAGGTATCCAATAACAGAGATATTAGATACACCCAAACCAATTACGGCGACTTTTTTGTTATCTAGCTGTGAATTCATTTTTTAATCCTTAGCGGATCTTTAAAGTAATAAGACCAATTAGAACTAATACTAAAGTAATGATCCAGAAACGGGCCATTACTCGAGGCTCAGGCCAGCCACCTTTCTCAAAGTGATGGTGAATTGGAGCCATTCTAAAGATTCTGCGTCCGGTCCACTTGTATGAACCTACCTGTAAGATCACACTTACAGTCTCTAATACGAAGATACCGCCCATAATGAACAGTAATACTTCTTCACGAATTAAGATGGCAATCATACCTAAAACAGCACCTAAAGACAGGGAACCTACATCGCCCATGAATACCTGTGCTGGGTATGAGTTAAACCATAAGAAGCCTAAACCTGCACCTACTATTGCAGTACATGCAATGGTAATTTCAGCTGCTCTTGGAACATAAGGAATATACAGGTATGAAGCAAAGTTAACATTTGAGGTTGCCCATGCCACAATACCTAGACCAGCAGCTACCGTGATAGTAGTGATAATAGCTAAACCGTCTAAACCATCAGTTAAGTTAACTGCATTTGAAGAGCCTGTTAATACAAAATAAGCTAATGGAATAATCAGAAAACCAATATCTGGCATGAAATCTTTAAAGAAAGGAACTACAAAAGTAGTCTCTGATGGAAGCTTTGCTGAACCGTAGATAAGGCATGCTAAAACGATAGCGCAAGCTGACTGCCAGAAATATTTGTATTTTGCTCTTAAACCTTTTGGATCATGACGAACTACTTTTAAAAAGTCATCTGAAAAGCCGATGGCAGCATAGCAGATTAAAGTTGCCAAGGTATACCAGACATAAACATTTGAAAGGTTACACCACAGGAGCATTGAAACAGCAATAGCACTTACAATCAGTACACCGCCCATGGTAGGAGTACCAGTCTTCTTTAAATGAGTCTGTGGACCATCGTCACGAACTACCTGTCCAAAGTGCAACATTTGCAGTTTTCTAATCACATATGGACCAAAAAACAGAGAAATTGCTAAAGCTGTAAATAAAGACATTACAGCTCTGAAGGTCAGGTAACTTACAACTCTTAGTGATGGAATATACTGACTTAAATAATCTGATAAATAAACTATCATAACTGCTCTCCTAGAGCGATGAGTTCTTTGCTTATTGTATCCATATGCATAGAGTGTGAGCCCTTGACTAAAAAGCTTACATAAGGATATTTATCTAATAAATCGCGTGCATATTGTACGAGATCTGAATGACAATTAAAATGCTTACCATGAACTCCTGCGCATCTGCTGGTATTTTCACTCAATGGACCTACACACAAGGTTTCATCTACTTTTGTTGCAGCATGTGCTCCTAACTTTTCATGCAACTCTACTGCTGCATTACCAAGTTCGCCCATGTCTCCGAAAATGAAAACTCTATGACCTTTGTATAAAGACAGAGTATCAACAGCTGACATACAGGCATTGAAACTTGCGTTATAAGCATCATCAATGACTGTCATCTTTTTAAACTCATGAGCACACAGACGTCCCTGCATTGAGGATACAGATTCTAAGCCTGCCTTTAAAGCAGCCTCTGATGCTCCAGTCATTAAAGCTAAAGTAGTAGCTGCAGCTGCATTTGATGCATTGTGAGCTCCTAGAACATTCATTTTGATCTTGTAGTCATTAAGTGGTGATCTTAAATCAAACTCAATGCCTGATAGACTCTCTTTTACATTTGAGTACTGCACAAAATCAAAATCATGAGTACCAAAAGATACTAATGAACCTTTTCTAAAAGCTGAAGCATACTCACTCTTCCAGCGTTCAAAGTACTTTGAGTCAGAAGGAACCGCAGCTCTGCCTCCACGTGAGAGCACGTCATCTATGATCTGTGACTTTCCACGGTAAACACCGTCATAAGAGCCAAATCCTTCTAGGTGTGCACCACCTACATTGTTAATAATTGCTGTATTGGCTTTTACAAATTCGCAGGTATGCGCAATATCAAACAAGTGACTTGCGCCTTGCTCAATTACTGCATATTTAGTATCTTTTGTTAATGACAATAAAGTTAAAGGTACACCAACATCGTTATTGAAATTACCCTGTGTGCACATGCAGTTTCCACAGATAGACAAGATGGCATGAGTTAATTCTTTGACAGTGGTCTTACCGCATGAACCGGTTAAAGAAGCAATCTTAGCTTTACTCTTACGCCTTACCAGATAACCGCAATAGCCTAAAGCTTTTAAAGTATCATCACATAAAACTACGCTTACTCTGTTTGTAATACTCTCAGGTAAGACTTTGGATGACACAACAGCAACTGCTCCCCCTTCAATGGCCTTTTCAATATAGTCATGACCATCGAACTTCTCGCCTTTTAGAGCTACGAATAAAGCGTTTTTACACTTTCTTGAATCGGTGCTTACAGCATCGATAACTAAATCCTGTCCCTTTAGGATGTAATTTCCAAAGGTTGCAAGTTCACCTAAACTAAAGCTAATCACATTTAACTCCTAAAAGTTCACAGGCAATTTCTCTATCTGAAAAATGGATGGTTTTGTCTTTAAAGATCTGATAATCCTCATGACCTTTACCTGCAATCACAATACAGTCTTTAGGACCTGCTTTTTCAAAGGCATATTCAATTGCTTTACGTCTGTCTGCAATGAGTACGACATTATTAGCCTCACCAACACCTGAAGCCATATCTCGTAAAATTGCCTCAGGATCTTCAGTACGAGGGTTATCTGAGGTTAAGACTGCAGTATCAGAAAATACTGAAGCTTTAATTGCCATGATAGGTCTCTTACCCTTATCTCTGTCACCGCCACAGCCAATGATGCAGAAAATCTTACCATCAGGATGGTGTTCTCTTACACCACGCAGTACCTGCTCTACACCATCTGGAGTATGAGCATAGTCAACTACAATATGAGGTTTGCCTTCTGCTCTGAAGCATTCCATACGACCTTTAATTGGTTTTAACTTTGAAGCACCGCGTAAGAGTTTGTCAAAGTCATAGCCCATTGCTAAAAGTACAGTTAGAGCACAGGCAAAGTTCTCTACATTAAAACCACCTAACAGACCAATTTCGCATTTGCCAGAACCAAAGGTTGATTCAATTTCAAGAGCAATACCATGAGGCTTATAGGTTACAGACTTAATCCATACATACTGAGAGTAGATAAGTGATGAGACTGAGCCCATAAAATCACTCTTACATGAGTAGGCTACACACTTGCCGAAGGTATCAGCATATTTACAGCCCTGCTCATTATCTACGTTAATAACCAGTCTCTCTTTTGGAACACGCCTTAAGAAGTCCTCTTTTGCTTTAGCGTAGTTCTCCATGGTCTTGTGATAATCAAGGTGGTCACGAGTTAAATTAGTAAAACCGCCTGCGATAAAGGTACAGCCATCAATTCGACCTTCACAAACACCAATTGAGGAGACTTCTAATGCTGCAAAGCGAGCGCCTTCATTTACCATTTCATTTAAAGCCTGCTGCAGTCTTACAGCATCTAAGGTAGTGTTAGAGCTTTTCTTTAGATTTGGTAAAAAACCATAACCTAAGGTACCAAAGACAGCGCATTTTGTTGAAAAGGTATTAGATAACCACTGAGCGATAAGCTGAGTGATAGTACTCTTACCATTAGTACCGGTAATACCGATAAGACCTAATCTTTTTGATGGTTCGTCATAGAAGAAAGAGCTAAACTCACCTAAACTTTTCTTTGAAGACAACTTAATAAAAGGAACTGGTACTTCTTTTAAGAGCTCCTCAGATGGAGTATTCCCCTCTTCAAAGAGGACTGCAACAGCTCCTAATTCATAAGCCTTTTTAGCATAATCAAGACCATTGACCTTAGTGCCTTTTAAAGCTACAAAAAGTGCACCAGGTTTTACCTGACGAGAATCAACTTCAAGTGAAGTACATTCAATGTCCGGAGCTTTTCTTTTAATTCCTAAGTACTGGAAGATTTCTTTTAACTTTTTCATCTTTACCTTCAGCTCTTTTATGTATAAAACTATTTAGCCTACTTTAAGTTGAAAGGTGAATTACATCTTAAAGTAAGTCCTAATTCTTTTCGTTCTTCTCTCTATCAGGTTTGATGTTATATAGCTGTAAAGCCTTTGACATCACTGCTCTAAATACAGGTCCTGATACCACACCACCGTAGAACTTACCAGCTTTTGGAGCACTAATTACGACCACAAGTGCAAAGCGTGGATTAGAAATAGGAGCAAAACCTGCGAAAGTTGACATGTAGTATTTACCGTAACCACCAACCGATGCAATCTTAGCTGTACCGGTCTTACCTGCTACACGATATCTGTCAATTGCAGCTTTGCCACCGGTACCTTCTGCAACTACAGTCTCAAGCGCTCTTTGCATATTGGCAACCTGATTTGGCTGAGCCACAATAGTACCCTTTGGAGGATTTTTTAATCTTAGAATTGAGACAGGATTTTTTAGACCACCATTTGCTAAAGTAGCATAGGCCTGAGTTAACTGCAGATTAGTTACAGCCACACCGTAACCGAAACCTAAAGTCGCCTTATCAATTTCAGACCAGAACTTTCTGTTCTCGTTAAGTCTGCCTGAATTCTCACCTACAAGACCAGAATCTGTTTTAGAACCAAAACCAAATCTGGTTAAAACCTGCATGATCTTTTGAGGACCTACTCTCATAGATATTCTTGCCATACCAGTATTTGAAGAATACTGAATAATGTCTGCTAGTGTGCCCTGAGCCATCGCATGAGAGTCACGTACCATCTTGCCATCTACAATAAATGGTCTGGTGTCAAACACTTCAGACCAGTTAGTAGCTTTAGCTTCTAAGGCTGCTAATGCCACAATAGGCTTTAGAGTAGAACCTGGCTCAAAGATATCTGTTACTACTCTGTTTTTAGCATTAGTACTATCAAAGTGTTTTCTATCATTTGGATCAAATGAAGGAGCATTAGCTAGAGCTAAAATTTCACCTGTTTTAACATCAATTAAAGTTGCTGTACCACTGTCAGCCTCATTCTCCTCAACTGCCTGTTTTAACATGGCATGAGCATACTCTTGCAGGCGGTTATCCACACTCAGCATTAAGTTGCCACCAAGACTTCCCTTTTTGACTGTACCTAGATTTTCTACAATGTGGTTATAACGATCTTTTTTAGCTAACTGTGTTGAAGAAGTTGAGGTCAGGTATGAGTTAAAACTCTGCTCTACACCATAGACACCGACACCATCACCATTTAAAAGACCAACTAAGTTGGCGTTAATCTCACCTGTAGGATAGTGACGTCTATAGGAGTCGTTAAGAATAATACCTGTCTTGGAGATCTTTCTTACTTCTTTAGCCTTATCCATCTCTAAATAGTGCTTTAAATGCACATAACGGCGTGTAGGATCTTTGGTCTTTTTGTAGAGTTCATTAACATCAATTTCTAGAATTGCTGCTAACTTTTTCATCTTAGAAGGATCGTCATAAACTCCTTCTTCGTGTAAGAATTTAGGATCAGCTTCTACTGATTTTACTGGTACAGAAATAGCTAAGATTTTGCCATTTCTATCGGTGATTAGACCTCTTGGAGGCTCATAATGATAATTTCTGACTACGCGAGCATTACCTTCGCGGATAAGATTTTCAGGATAAAGAATCTGTATCCAGAACAATCTGGCAAGGATATATATGAAAAGACAGCCTACAGAAAACCATACGATGGCTATTCTGGTTGTTGATACTTGTAGGCGACTATAATTTCCATCGTTAACTTGTTTTAAAGCCATTTATCTCAAATCGATTACAACTTCATCTTCAGTTTTAGGCTGCACCATACCGAGCTTTTCGTCAGCATTCTTACGGATCACAGAGTACTCTGTTAAGGCTTCTCTATCTGATAGAAGAGTCAACCATTCCTTATGCAGAAGCTCGTTATGTCTTAAAACCTCATTATACTGTATTGTCATATCGCGGGTCATCTGGACTTGATGAACCTTTAATACGGCTAAAGTTGTAACGACAAGGATCAAAACATAAGTCAAAAGATTTGAGAATATGTCATTTAAAATAGTAGGAACTAAGGCCTTTTTCTGTTTTTTATAACCTTCAAAAAGGCTTAATGATGGTACAGCTAACTGAGCTGAATCATCACTTAGTAAATCTGTTGGTGCCTGAATTCTAATGATATGTTCATGGGTTACTTGAGTAGTAACACTAGGAACAACCTTTTGCACAGGTTTTGCCTGTGGATTAGGTCTGTCACCAAACTGAGGTTCTCTCTTTTCGATTTGAGGAGCCTCAGCAGGAAAATTCTCTTCTAGCTTTCTTACTGCATTTGACTGTTGCATTTAGGGTAGCCTCTTAAGCCTCTTGCAGATCCTGAGTGTGGCACTTCTAGATCTTACGTTGGCTGCTATTTCTTCAGGAGTTGCCTTAATAGCACCTCCTACAGGCTCCACTTTTGCTGTAGCAAGTCTCATTTTTTCGGCTTCTTCAAAAGTAATTGGAAGACCGTTAGGGATCTTTTGTCCCTGAGACTTATCTTTTATAAATGTTTTTACTATTCTGTCTTCTAAAGAGTGGAAAGAGATGACACACAGACGACCATCGTCTGCTAAGACATCAATACTGCTCTCTAGAGCTTTTTTTAATTCATCAAGCTCGCCGTTTACAGCAATTCTCAAGGCTTGGAAACAGCGTGTAGCTTTGTGTTTAGGAGTAGGCTTACCGCCAATTACTCTTTTTATAAATTCTGATAACTGTAGTGTAGTTTCAAAAGGAGTCTTCTCGCGCTCTCTTACGATGGCTGAAGCTACCTTTGAAGCAAAATTCTCTTCACCATATACCTTAAAGATATAGGCAAGATCCTGTTTTGAATAGGTATTAACTATGGTCTTAGCATCTAGTTTGGCACTCTGATCCATACGCATATCAAGAGGACCATCTTTTTCAAAAGAAAAACCACGAGTAGGATCATCAATCTGAGGTGAGGAAACACCAATATCCATAAGGATACCGTCTACCTTACCTTCAATACCTAAACTCTCACAAACTTCTTTTAGATTTGAAAAAGCACTGTGTGTAATTTTAAATCTTGGATCAGTAATGCTTTTAGCTGCTTCTACTGCAGTCAAATCTCTATCAAGACCATATAATCTGCCATTTGGACCTAATCTTTCTAGGATTTTTCTTGAATGACCGCCGCGACCAAATGTGGCATCAACATAAACTCCATCTTCCTTGATATTCATACCTTCAAGGACTTCGTTTAACAGTACAGGAATATGTGAAAATGCCATGATTAAATTCTTATTATTCTAAATATTTATAGTTTTAAATTAGCAAGCACGCTATGTGATGCAAGATCTTTTGCTGCCTGCTGTAATAAATCGTCATCAGC
Source organism: Succinatimonas sp. UBA6849 (assembly GCA_002449335.1). Taxonomy (GTDB): domain Bacteria; phylum Pseudomonadota; class Gammaproteobacteria; order Enterobacterales; family Succinivibrionaceae; genus Succinivibrio. Next base: position 26,070 of record DKDL01000014.1, read on the forward strand.
CTTGCGCTGAAGAGCAAAGTTCTCTTCAGACCAAAGCTCAAATTTGTTGTTAAAGCCGATAAGATAAGCTTTCTTACTGATCTCACTTACCTGTCTTAACTCTGGTGGTAATAAAATTCGACCCTGGGCATCTAACTGACAAAAAACTGCACTGCCTAAAACAATACGCTGAATGGTACGACACAGTGGATCAGTCATAGTAGGAAGTGAGCCTAAAGTTGAGACTACGTTATCCCATTCACTACTTGGGTATAACCATAAACATTTGTCAAACAAAGAGCGGGTGACTACGCACTGACCATCTCCATCATCTGCAAATATCTCTCTGTAGCGTGCAGGCACGGACAGTCGCCCTTTTGAATCAAGGGAAACTTCACTTGTTCCACTTAAAAGCAAACCGTCAAACATAATAAAATTAAGCCTAAATCACACTACCTTTAAAGTCGTTTGTGAGAAAGATTAATTACACTTTCACCACAATTTACCACTTTTACCCATTTAGTTTACCAAATCATAGGAGAATTTCAAGAAAGTAATCTAGCTTACTTTTATAAATTCGCTTTTATTTCAAGGTGTTATAAAGTGTGCAGAAATGTGGGAGAAAAAAATTAATTTGCCTTTTGTTCATATCTATCGCTTTATTAATAAAGGCAATTTATTAAACAAAACCTGTCAAAAATGTGCGCAAATTGGGGCCTAAAATTACGTTGTTATAAGGATGTGATCAAATACACAATTTGAGGTGCAAAGAAGATATTAATGGAGCATTAATGAGTCTTTGATGAGCGATTAATGGACAAAATTCTCTATAAAAGAAAGGTAAAAAAACAGAATGCTAAAGCAAGCTAGATTTTAATCTGATTTTGGCAAGCGTTGTTAGTCCTGATGATTGGATTATGGCTTTGAATTTGCCAAAAGATGAGTCAACCTGTAAGCCGAGTTCTGTTCTGCTAAGCAGTGGCAACCATTCCTCTAGACCAGCAATCGCTCGCTGGTTCCAGCAATCAACCCGCCCTCGGTTCGGACCAAACCATAGAGAGCCTATTTGATCTTGCTCCAGGTGGAGTTTACCATGCCTTTCCTATTGCTAGAAAAGCGGTGAGCTCTTACCTCGCCATTTCACCCTTACCACAAAGTGGCGGTTTACTTTCTGTTGCACTTGTCATGGGCTTGCGCCCTCCAGGCGTTACCTGGCACCTTGTCCTTCGGAGCTCGGACTTTCCTCCCCCAGTGACCGTATGCTTAAAGATCTTAAACACGCGTGCACGGCAGCGATTGCCCGGTCGACTCACGTGCATTATACATGAAAAAGGTTGACTCTTCGAACTGTTAATTACTTTTATTCTAAAGCTTTTCATTCCTAGCTTTTGTTTTTAAGCTCTAAAGCTAGGTTATATAAATCGTTCTTTTTAATACCGGTAAGCTCTGATAAGACATTAGCTACCTGTTTTACAGGAGAGGTCTTTATAAGCTCTGAAATTGCCTTTACTACAGGAGCAGGAACTGAGGATGTTTCCTGTTTTAATGAACCGATAGCTACTACAAACTCGCCTTTAGTTCTATCAGGATCTGCCTTTAGGAAAGCAGCAGCATCTTTAGCTTTTAGACTATAGAACGATTCAAAAGTTTTAGTCATCTCTCTGCATAAAGTTACATCATGCTCAGGTAAAATCTTACCTACAATTTCCATGGTATCGACGATACGGCGTGGTGTCTCATAGAACACAGCAGTGTAGTCAGCATTCTCTAGTGACTGAACCTTTTCTGTTAATTCCTTTTCTTTTACAGGGAAAAAGCCTAAGAACATGAATTTGTCTGTAGGTAATGCACTAGCTTCAAGTGCTGTAATTAAGGCACATGGACCTGGCAGTGGCACTACTCTTACATCAGCTTTTGAGCACAGTGTTACTACTCTATAGCCAGGATCATTGATTAAAGGAGAACCTGCATCAGAAATTAAAGCGACGATACCGCCATTTTTAACTTCATCAATAATGATAGATGCTCTCTGTTCCTCATTATGATCATGACAGCTAATCATCTTTTTACCAGAGATCCCTAGCTTGTCTAAGAGGATTTTTGAATGTCTGGTATCTTCAGCTGCAATTAAAGTTGCATTTTTTAAGACTTCAATTGCACGTAAGGTGATGTCATCAAGATTACCAATTGGAGTAGGAACGATATATAAAGCACTATCTAACATGATTAACCTTTTGTCTTTGTAAGAGAAAAAGACTCTTTTGTTCTGTTTAATGGTTCTGTCTAATTGTTCTATTAAAAATCAATTGCCTCATTATACAGTCTGACAGCTTTGCTTTCATGTGTATTTGAGATAATCAAACTGTAAGCCTTGCTGTAAGTCTTACTGTCAATCTTCCTTTACATAAGGATAGAAGGCACGTCCCCAATCTCTGTCATGATGCTTTAGCATGATGTCAAGAACCGCAGGCATCAGCTCTGATAAGATTTCACAACCATCATGTAACTGCATGCGATTAGCCTTACTGTTACAGGTTGCACCTCCATGGAAGAGCTGATTTCTAATGGTATAGAGTCTGTCAAAAACTATATTTAAAACCATCACCGTATTCTGCGTCATTAAAGATTTTAAAGCCTGTGAATTGTAACTTTGAAAAGACATCTCCCAATCTGCAGCTCTATCATCACCATTGTAAAAGTTCCAGTAAGGTTGGAAAGTGTACTTATTCTCTAAAAGCGCTTTGATACTCTGAGAAAAACGATTCCACAAGATCTTGTCTAAGTTTTTTTCTTCATCAAGAGAGGTTATGACTGTCAGAAAATCTCTAAAGCCTACCTTCTCTCCTAAATAACCATCAGTTGTGATCTCTTTGCCATAAGCACAGTTAAAGGCAATCCATAAAGAGACAAACTTCAAATCTATATCTTCTTCAGGAAGAGCTTCTGCTTTTTTAATCCAACTGATCGCTCTGTGAATTCTGATACGAAAGGACTCTTCACAGTTATCACGTATCTCTTTGTAGAGTTTTTCTGTGCTCTCAATACTCATGATTTACCTTTTTAGCTGCCTATTAAAAATAGTATCTAATAAAATTTACAGTTCTCAGCTTCTTACTATGAGCGATTTTTGTTTCAATACACGTTACCTATCTCACATTATGGTAAAATATCCAACCAATAATTCATTTGTGATTTAGCAGGAAACTATCGTGAAAGCTAAAAGATCAACATTAAATCTATGTTTATGCAGTTTATTTGCAGCTGCAACCATTACTCTATCTGCTTGTGCTTCAAGTGAAGCTACTCAGAAAATCTCATCAACCAATGCTTTTGGTCCATTAAATCTGACTACAGAGGAATACCAGCAGGCATTTGATGATGCATCAAGCGACACTAGCTTTAAGGCTCAAGTTCTTCTGACCCGTTCTCAGATCGTTTCAGGAGATTTAGATAAAGCAGCTTCTAACATCAATGATCTATATGCAAACGCTCAGACTGATGTTCAAAAAGATCAGGCTTCTTTAGTTAAAGCAATGCTTTTAGTTAAACAGAATCAGTTTAAAGAAGCATCTGCACTGTTAAATCAGGTTAACTATCAGGCTCTTCCAAAGCAGTCACTGTCTTACTACTTAATCTTAAACTCAAATGTAAATGCAAAACTTTACAGACAGACCAAAGATCCAAAGTATGAGTTAAATGCTTTCAAGAACAAAGCAACTTTATTAAAGATTGTTGAAAAGAAAGCTGACAGAGCTACTGTAATCAATCAGAGCAATGATTTATTAAAAGTTCTAAGCGATAAAGATTTAGCTCAGGCAATGAAATCAGCTCAGTCTGATTATGATAAGGGCTTTATTGAGTACGCTATCATCACTCGTTCACAGAGTAGTGAGTTACAGCAGCAGGCTTTAGCTGACTTCTCAAAGAAATACCCTAACCACCCTGTAAATGAGCTTATTGCTTCTACCAATACTCAGGATACAGCTTCAGCAGAAACTGCTGACAATACAGTAGTTGATAATGAAGCTGCAACATCATCTGATGATGCAACTCCAGAGAACGCAGCTCCTGCTAATGTTCCAGCTAACGCTCTATTCAAGTTCTCTGATGGTGACAGAATTGCAGTGTTATTACCTCTATCTGGTCGTTTTGCTCCAATCGTAGGCGAGCCTGCTAAGTTAGGTATTTTAGCTGCATTAAAAGACAGAAATTCAAACTCAAAGGTTGTTTTCTACGATACCAACAAGAACAACATCTCTGAGATCGTAGCAAAAGTTCAGAACGATGGTACCAAGCTTGTAATTGGTCCTATCTTAAAACCTGAAGTTAATGCTTTAAATGCAACAGGTCTTAAGGTTCCTTCAATCGTATTAAACCAGCCTGAAGGTAGCAAGCCTGCTAATCAGTGGTACTTCGATTTAGGTCCTAACTACGAAGGTGCTATCGCTGCTTCAAAGATCTATGCTGATGGCTACAAAAAACCAGTTGTAATTGCACAAAACAGTGATACAGCTTCACAGCGTTCAGTTCACAGCTTCAAGACCACTTTCTCAAAGGTAAATGCAAACGTACCAGTTTGCTATTACTCCGATGCATCAACCATTAAGACTTCAATGTCAAATTGCCCTCTATCAGAGGCAGACAGTGCTTATGTGAATGCATCAGTTGTTGACGCTGTAGCTATCAAAGCAGCTATTCCATCAACAGTTCATGTTTACCTAACTGATAAGAGCTACATTGGTGTTAATAACTCATCTCAAGAGTTAGCACTTAAAGGTTCAACCTTAGGTGATATGCCTTGGTTATTAACCGATAGCCCATTAAAGGACTCATTCATGCAGTCTTTACCAAAGGCTAACAATCAGGTTCAAAGAGTATTTGCAGCAGCTTACGACAGCGTAAACTTCGCTCTTGAGATTGAGAAGTTAGCTGCTAACAAGGATGACGTATTACACGGTCTATCAGGCGATATCTCTTTAGGTCAGAATGGTCTAATTGAATCAACTCCTATGTGGGTTGACTTAGGCAAGATTAGATAAGCTTAAATCTGTAAGTTTCAGAAAAGGCGGTTTTATAACCGCCTTTTTTAATATTCTCAAAAAAAACGTAAGATCCTTTTACCGAGTTTTAGGCTAAAATCAATATATACAAATTCCACTTCTAGGAACTTATAAATGATTTTAACCGATATTAGGATTAACAATCTGTACTGCTTTGATGACTTTTACGTCGACTTCTCTTATCCAAGAAAAGTAAACTCATCCACCATAGATTACGAATTTCTTGAAGAAAGACCAAACTTCAATATCAAAAGATTCTGTGCAATCATGGGGACGAACTCATCAGGCAAAACTGCACTTGGAAAAGTTCTATTTGGTATTGAGAATTTCATTATCAGAAAAGAAATAGCCGATAGCTTAAAAACTGGCATCTGCAACAAAACTGAAAATGCTTCGATTGAGGTGAAATTTGTTACACCTTCAGATTTAAAATTCCACAGTCTGTTTTTGGAATTCAACACTGATTCTGTGTTTCCTATAAAAGAGCTTACCTATAAAGCTATTCCTATATTACAAAATGACAGTTGCCTGTCTTGCAACAAGAGAATTGATGCTATATCTCAGCACACAATCTCAAAGAGGTACACTTACATATCTTCTGCTAAAGCTTCAATTATGACTGCTTATGACTCCTTTTGTAAGATAAAATTCGACTCTGAATATTGGAATTTTAAGCTAGAAAACAACCTCGATTGTCATGATAATTTTTGCAATACAGATGCCAATCCATCAAGAGCTTTAATCGAGAAGATCATAAAATCATATGATCCTTCTATAACAAACGTGACAACTATTACTGCAACAACCAAAGGTTCTGTTGAAGGTTATTTTATAGAATTTGAGAATGGCGACTCAGTAAGACTTAACAAAAGAGGAAAGGTACTGTCTGAGTATCCTGTTAGATTATCCAAAGGAACCTTTGATTCTCTGCATCTTGTTGCTTTGATTGCAAATATACTTGAGCAAGGCTCTGACAGTTGTACTTATTACCTGGACAATTTATTGTCATCTGCAGACAGTGATATTGAGATAGATCTTATAAATCTAATGATCTCAAAGTTAAAAAATAACTCACAGCTGTTTTATACAACACACAATAATAAGATCTTAACTCTTAATATTCCTACTCATTCATTCTTATTTCTAAGTAAAAAAGGGAAATTCGTTGAGGCTTATCAGCCTGAAAAAATGTCCTTTAATAAAAATGACAGGAATTTGTTCTCTTATGTCAAAAATAATATGTTTGGAACAGTGCCAGATACAGATAGCATTCTTGAGATCTTACTTAATGAGAACTTTAAATAGGACTCGCCTAAACTATGATATTTTCCAAAAGTAAAGTTGCCTAGAAATTCATAGACAACCTATCTTTGAAGTAAAATTAAGAAATGTGCTTATTCATCATCCTTTACAAAAGAGAAAGCTGGTTTATTCTCTTCTTTTACAGGAGTTGTAGTTTCAATCTTAGTAGCTTCTGATGTCTTTATATCTGCTTGAGTTTTTTCATCTTCAGCTGTATCGTCAGATAAGACTTCCTCATCGTCAGTTTCATCTTCATCATCTAATTCGAACATAGGAGATTCCTGCCCTTCATCTGGATATACTTCATCATCTGGAGCTAAATCTAACTGTTCTAAGGCGGTACCAATAGGCAGAGCAGATCCTGATTCTAAAGCAATTAACTGCTCCATCGCGTGGAAAGGAATGTAGATATCTTCACTCTTTCCCTTAAAGCGAGCTTTAAAAGAAATACCTTTAGGTGAGCACTCATAATCTGCGATGGCTGAAGGTAAAAGACTTAAGATAATGCGACCATCCTTTACATATTCAACAGGAACTCTAACACCAGGCATCTTAGCATCAACTAACAAATGTGGAGTGATCTTATTGTCGATTAGCCAATCATAATAAGCGGTGAATAGATAAGGTTTTAAGCTTTTTAATCTTTCCATAACAGATATCCTCTGAAGGATATTATACATAAAAAATGCATAAAAAAACCTCTGCGGTGAGGCAGAGGCTTTTGACAAAACAATGAAAATTGTTTTGATATTAACGCTTTGAGTACTGTGGACGTTTACGAGCTTTGTGAAGACCAACCTTCTTACGCTCTACAGCACGAGCATCACGAGTTACGAAGCCAGCCTTACGTAAAGCTGAACGGAAAGTCTCGTCATACTGAATTAAAGCTCTGGTGATGCCTAAACGGATAGCACCAGCCTGACCAGTGATACCACCACCGTTAACAGTGATGTATAAGTCAAACTTGTCAGCAACTTCTAATAACTCTAATGGCTGAGCTACAACCATACGAGAAGTTGGACGACCAAAATACTGATCAAGAGTCTTACCATTGATCTCTAATTTACCAGTACCCTGCTTTAAGAATACACGTGCAGTTGAGTCCTTACGACGACCGGTACCATAATACTGATTTGCAGCCATTTGCTAATGCTCCTTAAAACTTGATAACCTGAGGCTGTTGAGCAGCATGATTATGTGACTCACCAGCATATACCTTTAGCTTACGGAACATAGCACGACCTAATGGTCCCTTTGGAAGCATACCGCGAACAGCAGTCTCGATAACATCCTCTGGCTTACGTGCTAATAACTTCTCGAAAGACTCTGACTTGATTCCACCTGGGAAACCAGTGTGGTGATAATACATCTTGTCGTGAGCCTTGTTACCAGTTACCTTAACCTTTGATGCGTTGATTACGATAACATAATCACCGGTATCTAAGAATGGAGTGTACTCTGGCTTGTGCTTACCGCGTAAACGTAAAGCAATTTCAGTAGCTAGGCGACCTAAAGTCTGACCCTCAGCATCAATAACTAACCAATCACGCTTAATTGTTGATGGTGTTGCAACATAAGTTTTCATTAAAAAACCCTTTTTTGAAGGAAAATTTCCTTTAAAACATACAGATAAAAATATCTGCTCTCTTTCCAAACAGACTGATTTCTCAATCTGCATCAAGAAACTCGGGTGGGAAACCGGTTCCTCGATTAGAGGGGCAATGGTGTATTTTAAACAAAATAGCGACTTTTATCAAACAATATTTTCATTAATTTAGCGCATAAAAATCGAAAATTAATTTTCACTATGAAAGTTTGAATTAGGATCTTTTGAGGAGGGAACCTCTTAAGATAATCTCTTTTATTTTTAGATTTTTGTCTACTACTAAAAGGTCAGCTCTTTTGCCTTCAGCAATTGAACCTACTTTATCATCAATCTTCAAAGCTCGAGCAGGATTTATAGTACAGGCTTTTACAGCACTCTCAAGACTTACTCCCATGTTTAGTACTGCATTTCTAAAGCAACTATAAAGATTGGTAACTGAACCTGCAATAGTGCCATCTTTTAAGGTAGCTTTATTACCTTGTACAAAGACCTTCTGGCCGCCTAAAGAATATTCACCGTCATCTAGACCTGTAGCCATCATTGAATCTGAAATCATGACAATGCGGTCATCTCCCATTAAAGAGAACAGGATGTTTACCACAGTCTTATCGACATGCACTCCATCTGTAATAAGCTCACAAAAGACTGACTTATGTTCAAAGGCAGCTCCTACAGGACCTGGTGCACGGTGATTTAATGGGGGCATTGCATTAAAGGTATGTGTAAGTTCATTAGCGCCACTGTCCATTGCAACTGAAGCTGTTTCATAGTCTGTTACTGTGTGACCTATAGAGAAAGACACTTTATTATGAAATGCCTTAATCAGATCTAATGCACCAGTCTCTTCAGGAGCAATTACGACTTTTTTAATTAAACCTTGTGAGGCTTCATAAAGTGACTCTAAATCTTGAGCATTGGGGTTCAGTACATATTCAGGATTTTGCGCACCTAACTTTTTAGGACTTACAAAAGGGCCTTCCATGTAGATACCTTCAAGAGAAGCTTCTTTATCGTTTAGTTGACGCTTAAATTCTAAGGCAGAATTTATACTCTGTTTAATAGCTTCAACAGGCATGGTCATAGTAGCAGGTGCGATTGAAGTTACGCCGTTTGAAGCTTCATATGAAGCTAAAGTCTTAACACTCTCTAGAGTGCCATCCATAAAGTCGACTCTTGCAGCTCCATGAAAATGCAGATCGATAAAACCAGGAATTACGTAACAGTCATCAGCATTGATAACTAAAGCATCACTGTTATCATCGCTTTTCTCACTAAGACTTTTAATTCTTTTAGCTTCAATTTTAATATCTTTGTTTTCAAAGCCCTGTTTTGTATAAACTAAGCCATTTTTAATCAGCATATAAAGACCTTATTTTGCGTTCTCTTTGTTTACATTCCACTTTATTTTCAGCACATTCTTTGCAAGGATCTTTTACCTCCCCTAAATAACAAGGAAATACAGGAAGACCTTCGTATTTTGCTTTGAGAGCATCCAATTTTTCACATATACCAGATCAGAAGAGTTCAAAAACTGTTGTTTTTGATTGATCTTTAAAAAGTAAAAAATGAGGTGTAATTATTTGAAATAAAAGAATAAAGTTGAGATGTAGGGATCAGTTTTTTGACATGGATTCTACTAGAATAAATAGTGCAAAAAAAAACAATTCAGGAGAATCACATGTCAGTTAAAATTATCCCTTTTTGCAATGGTAAAGGCAACTCAAATTATTTTATTTCTCGATTTGTTTCACTAATTACACCTCAATACATCGGAATTACAGCTAAACAGATTGGATTTATTAAACGTAAAGTTAATTTGAATCCAAGTAAATTAGTTGAAGCTTTGATAATGGCTGCGGGCAAAAGTTGCAATATTAAGATAGCAAGCATAAAAGAATGCTATGCAAGTTTAACTCGTTCAGGAGAAGACATATGCGACAAGCCATTTCACAATAGGTTAAGACAAGATGGCTGTGTAACAATGATGATGTTTATACTTGCCAGACTGCAGAATAAAGTATTATCAACAGTGAATAACACGGCTGTTAAAGAGTTGCTTCAGGCTCTGAACGAGTGCGGATTAGATATTGAAGATTTCTACTTGCACGATGGTACTTACTGGCATGTTAACGGAGATTTGGCAGATGAGTTTCCAGGTACAAGAAGTGCAGAAAAAGGTAAAGGAAAAGCAAAGAAGTTAACCTATACCACTTTAGATCCTGAAGGTAATGTTGTAACTGAAGAAAAGGCTAAGAACGCCCAGATAGGACTACAGGTAACATGGTCAATGCTGCATGAATGTGTTGTTGATCTTGGCATAGGTGGAGCAACAGAGAACGAAAAGAGCTACGTCTTTGCAACAGCAGCTAAGAATGTACTTCACTTATTTGACAGTGGCTATGTAAGTTACGAGATGTACGGTGAGATTAAGAAAACTGGTGAGTTAATCGGAAAGTTAAGAAGTAACTCTGCAGGTAAGATTGTTAGTTGTCATATAGGCAAAGAAGATTTAACAGAACACTTTAAAGACAAGAAACTGTCAGATGCCTCTGTTAGACATTACTTAGAGCATCGAGATATGGATTTAACTGTAGAGTTCAATGGAGAAACCTACAGGGTGATTAGATTTTTCTCCAAGAAAGACCAAAAGGTACAGTATTTAATTACCTCTATTAGAACGAGAAAAATCAAAGCAGAAGTTATCAAGGCTTTGTACAAACTAAGATGGCAGATTGAACGTAAGTTCATGGATTTGAAAAGTGGCTCTAACTTAAGAGGAGCTAATACCAGAATTAAAAACATCGTTTACGTAATGCTGTTTGCTAGTTTGATAGCTTCTCTTATTAAGACTTTAGTAGCTTACACTATTAGAGAAAAGCTAAAGAAAGATGCTTCGATGTATAAAATCAGCGTCAGAACTTACAGTTGGTTTGATAGGCTCATAAAAGCTATTTTTAGAAGTAACATGAAGACGATTAAATCGATTATCTACAAAATGGCTAGGTCTAAAGGAGACTACACGATGTCGCATCAGTCTAAAGACAAAATTAGAGATCTGAAGACTTTAAAAAGCACTATTTCATTCATCATCAGAAGCCTGAAACAGTGCCGTTTGGAGCCTACTTTATTTTTAGCTTAAGAACATTTATATGAATTTTTCATAAACTTCTTGTTTATTGATTTGTTCTGGATCAGATGAAAGAATTTTGTACCTTAAATGAGAACATTCTTTTAGATCATCTGTGTCTGTATGAGGTGGAGTTCTATAAGCAATAAAAGCTGTAAATCCTGAAATTGTATCAAGTAAAACGTCTTTTTCCATCAAAGTACACATTTTGAAGCTCCTTTAATACTTACATAAGCTTTGAATGCAAATTGTGATTTGTTTTATTACCTGCAAATTTCAATTGCTAAACCATTTTAATCAGCATATAAAGCACTTATTTTGCGTTCTCTTTGTTTACATTCCACTTTATTTTCAGCACATTCTTTGCATGGATCTTTTACCTCCCCTAAATAACAAGGAAATACAGGAAGACCTTCGTATTTATTTTTGAGAGATCGTATTTTTTCCAAAACATTCTGTTTATTTATTTGCTCTGGATCTGAACAAAGTACTTTGTCCATTAACAGTGAACATTCTTCGAGATCATCTGTATCTGTATATGGTGGAGTTCTATAAGCAATAAAAGCTGTAAATCCTGAAATAGTATCAAGTAGAACGTCTTTTTCCATCAAAGTACACATTTTGGAAGTTCCTTTAATATTTATCTTTTATATCCATAATAATTCAAAATAAGAATAATTACTTAATCTTCAAATACCCAAATATGATTTGTTTTATCACCTGCTAATTTCAGTAGTTCAAAGACCACTGTCATTCGTCTTTTGATGCTGATCTTCTAAGTTAAATTTCCATACTTTTGTGATTGTCACTTTTAGTGAACATAAGATAAATATAGGTTTGTTGACATGGGATTCTAAAGTATTAAAACTAAAATTAAGAGTTTTAATTGACCTTTCTTATTATCCATTTTTTATTCACCTAGCTTAAGGTTAATGAGAATTTTCAACAATAATTATCACCTTTTGTAAAAGAACTTGAAAAAAGTAATGTTCAACCTCAAATAATTAAACAGTTGTGGCAGTTTTATTAGCCGTTTTCGAGGATAATTTATTTGATATTTCAATGAGTACCGTTTTTATTGAAACTTACAAATAAAAACTAAGTATTAACTAAGAAAATAAATTTATTCTCAATAGTGCGCAGTAGCAGAGCAGCTGTGCAAAGTTTAAGGTGGGATATGGATAATTACGCGCTCCTAGCTGCAATCTTTTTTGCAGGTTTTATTGTCGGTGCAGTTGCTTGCTTTTTGGTAATGGCTCAGATTTACAAACATAAAAGAGTCAAAGATGAACTTTTAAAAACAAAAAGAGCAGCTATTAGAGCTCAACGTACTCTAGACAGGTTCTTTAAAACCTCTCTTGATATGTTCTCTGAGATTGATTCTGCCCATCAGCAGTATGTCCAGTTTTTAAAAGAAGCTGCACAAAAGATTGCACCTGAAGAGGCTGACAGTCACGAGTTTTTAAATCAGGGTATCTACGAAGGTATTACCCCAAGACGAGAATCAAAGAAACAGCAATCAGAAACAACTAAGGAAGTAACTGGTACCTTAGGTGAGATCCCAACACCTAAGGTATTAAGACCAAACGAGATCCAAACCGAGTTTGCAGATCCTGTAAAGGTCAAAAAGAATATTGAAAAGCCTTCTGAAGAAGAAACAGAGACAAAAGAAGAAGTTGTCGAAGAAGAGAAGTTAAAAGTTTAATCAGTCAAGTTAGTAACTTGTACTAAAAAAGTCGATTCTTAAAAAAATTGATACTTTTATTTAGGAGTAACAAACAAAGATGTTAAACAAGATTAAGAACGCATCATTAGCAGCTGCAATGGCATTATCAATGACAGTGCTTACAGCAGGTCAGGCTCAGGCTGCAGCCCCTATTATCAATGATTTAATGGCAAAAGGTGATATGCCTTCTCTTGCCCCAATGTTAAAGAAAGTACTGCCAGGTGTAGTAAATATCTCTGTAAAGGGTAAAAAAGACGTTCAAGGTTTCTCTCTACCAGATGAGTTCAGATTTATGTTCCCTGGTATGGATGACTCATTTGGTCCATCACAACCTCGCCAGCAGGAATTCCGTGCTTTAGGTTCAGGTGTAATTATCGATGCAGCTCAAGGTCTTGTAGTAACTAATAACCACGTTATTGATTCAGCTGATGAGATCAAGGTCCAACTGTCAGATGGTCGTGAGTATGACGCAAAGTTAGTTGGTAAAGATGCCCACACTGATTTAGCTTTATTAAAGTTAAAAGAGTTTAAGAATTTAACTCAGATCGATTTAGCAGATTCAGACAGTCTTGAAGTTGGTGACTTTGCTGTTGCAATTGGTAACCCATACGGCTTGGGCCAGACTGTAACCTCAGGCATTGTTTCAGCTTTAGGCAGAACCGGTCTTAATATTGAAAACATCGAAAACTTCATTCAGACAGATGCTGCGATTAACTCAGGTAACTCAGGTGGTGCTTTAATTAACTTAAACGGTCAGTTGATCGGTATTAACACCGCTATTATGGCTCCATCAGGTGGCAACATCGGTATCGGCTTTGCAATCCCTGCTAACATGGTTAAGACTGTAACCGAGCAGTTATTAAAGTTCGGTGAAGTAAAGCGTGGTCTGTTAGGTGTTTCAGGTACTGAATTAAATGCTGATTTAGCTCAAAGCTTCGGTTATAACCAGAGTTCTGGTGCTTTCGTAAATGAAGTTATGAAAGGCTCAGGAGCTGACAAAGCTGGTATTAAATCAGGTGATATCATCACTGCTGTAAATGGCAAGAAAGTAACTTCATTTGCCCAATTAAGAGCTGAAATTGCCACAATGCGTGAAGGCTCTGAAGTTAATATCACTGTCTTCCGTGACGGTTCATACAAAGACTTTACTGTAAAGATCGGTAAGAACACTGAAGCTACTGAAGTAGCTGCTACAAACTCAAAGAGCATTTCTCCTGCATTTGAAGGTGCTTCATTTGCAAATGCAAAAGATGGTGGTGTAGAGGTAACAGATGTAGCTAAAGGCTCTGTTGCTCAGCGCTTTGGTTTACGTAAAGGTGACGTTATCACTGCTGTAAACCGTGCTGAAATTAAGACCATCTCTGATTTGAAGAAGAATCTTGAGAATGTTAAGGGCAAGATTTCAGCAATCAGAATTAACCGTAACGGTGGTACCTTATTTATCACAATCAGATAATTATCGCTGAAGGTTAATCTATAGCTAAGATGTAGTTTTGCTTAACTACAGTCACAAAAGTTAATATTTCCTGTATCTAAAAATGGAGACTTAGGTCTCCATTTTTATTGTCTTTCAGAGCATTTTGTAACGTTCAACACATTCTTTTATTGTAAGGTTATAATCGAAACAAGCTAAATATCAGGATCAATAAAATGAGCGACAAACAATTCTTAACCTTACCAGAAAGTCCTACAAGTTTTGAAGAACTGATAGAAGACAATGGTTACTTTGTAGATAAGACAGTTTTTATAAAAACAGTGTTTACAGATCCTGCTAAAATTCTGATATTTACAAGACCAAGACGCTTTGGTAAGACTTTGCTCATAACCATGTTTGAGTCTTTCTTAAAAATAGATCCTGAAAAGCCATTTGATAACTCAAAACAACTAGAACTCTTTAAAGGCACCAAGATATTAGAAGACCAAGAGTTCTGTTCTAAGTTCATGGGACAGTATCCTGTTATTGATATTACTTTAAAAGATGTTGATGGTGATAACTTTGAAGAAGCTTACAAGATGTTTGCAGATATTGTCTTTGATGTTTCCAAAAGATATTCTTACCTGCTAAACAGCAATAAACTTGATGAATCAGATAAAGTTATCTTAAGACAGCTTACGGATATCAATTATCTAGAAGACATCAATAACTCTCAGAGAGTGAAAAACTCTTTAAAGCATTTATCAAGTTTTTTATATAAAGAGTACGGAAAGTATCCAATACTGCTTATAGATGAGTACGATGTACCTTTAGCTAATGCTTCATATCATGACATACAGAATACAAAACTGTACGGAGAGGATAAGGAATTTAAAGCAGATTATCATTCACGAATGGTAACCTTAATGAAAGGTTTTTTGGGAATTTTAAAAGATAAAAACGCTCTTACGAAAACAATTATTACAGGTTGCTTAAAGGTAGCTAAGAACAGTCTTTTTACAGGTGTAAATAACTTTACTGTAAACAGTGTTGTAGATAAAGAAAAGAAATACACAAGTATCATTGGCTTTACAAAAGATGAAACCTACCAATTTCTAGAAGACTATGAGTTAGACGATTATGCTCAGAAAGTAAAAGAGCACTATGACGGATACAAGTTCTATGACAAAGAGATGTTCTGTCCATGGGA
>DKDL01000128.1 GCA_002449335.1 Succinatimonas sp. UBA6849
CTCTATTCTCTGATTTAAAAATAGCCTCCTCTCCTGATTTTGAAAAGCATCTAAATCAGCATGATGTTATCTATCTTGATATGATGGAATTTGCTGATAACAAAAACAATGGAAATAAGTATCTTGAGAATTTAGATAATGATGTTGTTTCAGAATTAAAAGATACCTATCCTGAATGCTTTGACAAAGATAAAAGTTATTCATTGCCAGAAGCTATTCGTTGCTTAAAAAAGAAATTTATCTTTATAATCGATGAATGGGATTTTGTGTTTAGACAGTATCCAAACAACACAAAACTCCATGAGAACTTTATCGACCTTTTAAGAAGTTTATTTAAAGGTGGTGGAGAGAACTTTGTTGAATTAGTTTACATGACAGGAATTTTACCTATTGCAAGGTACAACACCCAGTCTGCTTTAAACAACTTTAATGAATATACAATATTAAAATCAAGTAACTACTCTCAATACTATGGCTTTACAGAGAAAGAAGTAAAGACATTGTGTGAAAAATATCAGCTTGATTTTGAAACAGCCAAATTCTGGTATAACGGTTATAAAGTTGGCGAATATGAAATCTATAATCCTAATTCAATCAAAAAACTGATAACACGCAGGGAATTTCAAAGCTACTGGTCATACACATCAGCTTACGGTATTGTAACAGAAGCCATCAATCAGAATTTTGAAGGGCTTAAAGATGATATCATCAAACTGTGTTCAGGTACCTCAATTAAAATTTATGATATTGAAAGTTTTAATACGGCTGAGAAATCTTTTCCGAACAAAGATTCTGTATATGTTTATTTAGTGCATTTAGGCTACTTGGGGTACAACGGAGCTGAATCAACCATCTATGTTCCTAATGAAGAAACTCGTAAAGAGCTTTTACATTCAGTAAGAGATAATCACTGGCCACAGTACGAGAGCGCTTTAAAGCTCTCAGAGCAAGTAGTGATAGCTACAGAAAACCGTGATACAGAAACAGTAGCAAATCTACTTTCCAAAATTCATGAGGATAAAGTACCAGCTCTTGAGTACAACAATGAAAGTGCCTTACGTTATGTAGTTTTAATGGCATATCTTGCAACAGAAAGAGAATACTTGGCTCCTTTAAATGAATTTCCAACAGGAAAAGGTTTTGCTGATATCGTCTATCTACCAATTTCTGCTAATGCTAAAGATAAACCTGCCTTAATAATTGAGCTTAAAAAGGATGCAAGTGCAAAGGTAGCACTTGAGCAGATAAAAGAGCGTGACTATGTTTCAAGAGTAAAAGAGTACACTGACAACATTCTTTTAATCGGAATTAACTACGACTCTAAAAACAAGCAACACTCATGTGTAATTGAGAAATATCAAAATTAGGAAAGTATTAAGGTGTAATGCCTTACTTAACTGTACTTTTCTGTTAGCAACACTTTTACTTAATAACCTGACTGTTGCTGAAGATCTTTTTAATTGAAGGCTCTGGAAGATAAGAGAGTTGCTTGTAATACTTGTGAGATCGGTAAGTGAGCTCAATTGCGTGATCTCACTGTGTGATCTGTCTGAAAGTTACGTCCTAAAGACTTTTAAAGTCTTTGTCTATCCTGTGTAAAGATTCAATGGTTGAGCCCAAGCTGTGATTTACAACTCTTTAAAGTCCATTGAATCTTATTTACAGCCTATAAGCTGTAATCTTTTCAAAACAATATCGTTTTACCTTTATGGATAGGTAATTGAATATGGCCAATTCATAATACCGCCCATATCAAGTACGTAGTAGTAACCTAGAGCTACCAACTTTTTAGCAGCATCTTTGGTTCTACGACCAGTTCTGCAGTAGATGATGATAGGTTTAGCTACATCAGGTGCAATCTTTGAAGCTGTTTCTTTATTGATGTCATTTACAGATAAGTTTACAGCAGGAGGAATAAAACCACTGTCATATTCCTCTTTTTCTCTGACATCAATTAACAGACATTGTCCAGAATCAATTAGAGCACGAGCTGTAGGGTAGTTGATCTCGGTAATGCCTGGATTTATGGTAAATGACTGTTCTGCCATTTTTAATTCCTGTTAATACTTAACTTTGAGCTTTGATCTTTTTAACAATTGAAGTAGTAGAGCAACCATCGACAAATGGAATGATGATAACTTTACCGCCGTTTGCTAATACTTCTTTATGTCCTGCAATCTCTTCGACCTTGTAGTCACCGCCTTTAACTAAGATATCAGGCAATACTCTTGAGATAAGTTTCTGTGGAGTATCCTCATCAAAAGATACTACATAATCAACACTGCCTAAGGCAGAGAGTACAGTCATTCTGTCTTCTAGTTTGTTAATAGGACGTGTAGGACCTTTTAGGCGAGATACAGAAGCATCTGAGTTAACAGCAACAATTAGTTTATTACCTAAAGCTTTAGCCTGCTTTAAGTAGGTTACATGACCTGGGTGAATGATATCAAAGCAACCATTGGTCATGACGATAGTCTGACCTTCGCTCTGTAATCTGCGTACTAACTTGCAGAGCTCATCTTCAGAGACTACACCTTCATCCATATTAGGAGAGCTCTTACCTAAAGCGCTCATAAGCTCTTCAGGAGAAGCTGTTGAAGTACCAATCTTACCTACAACGATACCGGCTGCACAGTTTGCATATTCACAAGCTGTAACAATATCCAAGCCTGCTGCTAAACAGGTACCCAAAGTACCGATTACAGTATCACCTGCACCAGTTACATCGTAAACTTCACGAGCATAGGTTGGAAGGTGAACTGCCTTTAAACCAGGTCTTACTAAAGACATACCGTCTTCAGAACGGGTAACTAAAAGCATCTTTAACTTACATTTTTCAATTAAAGCTAAAGCCTTTTGCTCTAAATCGTCATCATCCTTTACTTTACCTACTACAGCTTCAAACTCTGACATATTAGGTGTTAACAGGGTAGCACCTGAATACTTTTCAAAGTCTGTGCCTTTAGGATCGATTAAAGTTGCAATACCCTTTTGGTTTGCAATCTCAATCATCTTAGAAACGCTTGATAATGATCCCTTACCGTAGTCTGAAAAGATTACAACTTTAGAATCTTTAATTGAGTCTTCAAAAGACTTTAAGATCTTGTTCTCATCAAGATCAGAGAATGAGTCTTCAAAATCTAAACGTAATAACTGCTGATTACGGCTTAAAACTCTAAGCTTGGTGATAGTAGGATGCTCATCAGTCAGTACAAAATCAGGGCTGATGCCGTGATTACGTACGATCTTCTCCAAAATTTCAGCGTTTTTATCTTCACCGACGATACCAACAAGGTTACAAGGAGCACCTAATGAAGCAATGTTAATTGCAACGTTAGCAGCACCACCAGCTCTTTCTTCTTTATCCTGAACTTTTACAACAGGAACAGGTGCTTCAGGAGAAATTCTGCTGCTAGGACCTTTCCAGTAGCTGTCGAGCATTACATCGCCTACAACAGTAACCTTTCCTGTAAATAAAGTCTTTAAATCTTGGCTCATAAAAGTTCCTTTGTAAGTTTTTGTAATTAGATAATACCAGCGCGCATTAAATCGTGCAGGTTAAAAGCACCGATAGGGTGGTTGTTATCATCAGTTACAACTAAAGAATTGATTTTTAGATTGTGCATCATGGCAAGAGCATCAGCTGCTAAGGTTTCCTGCTTTACAATACCACGAACATTTTTACTCATTAAAGTAGCAATACAATCTTTGATAGTAGCGCCTTTTTCAAGTGAACGTCTTAAGTCACCATCTGTATAGACACCAACTAATTCATGGTTGTCGTTAACAATACAGATAAAGCCTAAAGTCTTTTGAGTCATCTCAAATAAAGCCTCTTTGAGGCTTACTCTTTCATTGACAACAGGAATTTCAGAACCTTTGTGCATTACATCCTGGCAATGAACTAAAAGACGACGACCTAAAGCTCCACCAGGGTGGCTCATTGCAAAGTCACGCTCAGTAAAACCTCGAGCTTCAATTAAAGCTACGGCAAGAGCATCACCAATTGCAAGTTCAGCAGTAGAACTAGATGTAGGAGCTAAGTTTAAAGGGCAGGCTTCACGTTCAACGTGAGCTGATAAAGTTACATTAGCAGCTTTGCCTAAAGAAGACTCAACATTACCTACAATTGCAATTAAAGGGATCTGTCGACGCTTGAGAATAGGAATTAAAACTTTTAATTCAGAGCCTTCGCCTGAATTTGAAATAGCAATTACAGTATCATCTTTGCCAATCATACCTAAATCACCGTGAGCAGCCTCTCCTGCCTGTACGAAGAAAGCTTGAGTACCGGTACTAGCTAAGGTAGATGCAATCTTAGTTGCTACATGACCTGATTTACCTACGCCTGTGAGGATCACCTTACCTTTAGTGTCCATCATGATTTGACAGGCTTTAACGAAATTATCACCGATTGTAGGTACAAGATCTAAAAGAGCTTGAGCTTCTTCTTTTAAAACTCTAACTCCGGCATTGATACATGTCTGAGAAAACACTGTAATTCTCCATCAAAAATACTGCTTGTATTTTAAATCTCATGACCTTTTTATACAAGAAAAAAGGACTTTTAGGCATACTCTAAGTGTATATCTTGCCTGAATTTTTCAATTTTATTAAAGCATAGGTCTCTTTTGCATAGCTTTAATCTTAAAAGCTGGGAACCTTATCAAGGAGTAATCCTTACAGCATAAATAAATGCTCATCCCCCATATCTAAAATCTTTACCGTAAGCTACAATAGCCACTCTCCTTATAACAACATGAGAAAACACTATGAAAAAATATTTACTCGTACTAAGCCTTGCTGAATAATGTGGTGACAAGGA
>DKDL01000066.1 GCA_002449335.1 Succinatimonas sp. UBA6849
CGATAACTTGTAAAGCTCGGTGGCGTATGGTACTTATTATATTGGCGCTAAACTTACGTAAAGCGCCAATATCAAAAGTAATGCTATAAAAGAGAATTGATTACTTAACTCTCTTTATTACCATAGAGGTGTTAATACCACCGAAAGCAAAATTGTTAGACTGAATAAACTCAACTTCCTTTTTCAATGGCTTGTCCATGATGTAATCTAAATCACCACACTCAGGATCAACCTCATGCAGATTCAGGTTAGGATTAAACCAGCCTTCATTCATCATGTTAACAGCTGCAATAGCTTCTACAGCACCACAGGCACCTAAGGTATGACCAAAGTAACTCTTTAAGGTTGAGATTGGAGTTTTGTTGCCATAGATGTTAGCTGTAGCATTAGATTCAGCAACATCACCACGAGCTGTACCTGTGCCGTGAGCTGAGATATAACCAATGTCGCTAGGTGATAGACCTGCGTCTTTAATGGAGCTTTCAATACAGATCTGAATGGTCTTAGGGTTAGGAGAGGTGATGTGTGTAGCATCGCAGTTAGTTGCAAAACCAATTAACTCGCCCAAGATATTAGCACCACGAGCTTTAGCATGTTCATACTCTTCTAATACTACAGTACCAGCACCTTCACCAATAACCAGTCCATCTCTGTCTTTATCAAAAGGAGCTGGAGTTAATTTAGGAGTATCGTTTTTAGATGAGGTTGAGAACATGGTATCAAAGACACCTGCATCACATACAGATAACTCTTCGGCACCACCAGCTACCATCGCATCCTGATAGCCATTTTTAATAGCTTCATAAGCGTAACCAATAGCCATTGATCCTGATGTACAAGCTGTTGAAGTAGGGATAATTCTACCTGTAATTCCAAAGAACAAAGAGATGTTTACAGCTGCGGTCTGTGGCATCATCTTCACATATGAATTAGCAGTTAGATCACCTGTGGTGTTCTTAGTTAGCATGGTAGCAAAGTCTTTTACAGCATAGGTGCTACCAAATGATGAACCGTAAGCTACACCAACGCGTCCTGATTTAATAAATGGATCATCAATTAAACCTGCGTTAATTAAAGCAAGTTCAGATGCTCTTGTAGCCATGATGGAAACACGGCTCATAGAACGTGTCTTTTTTCTTGTATAGTGCTCAGGTGCTACAAAGTTGTCACAAGGGGCAGCAAGCTTAGTGATAAGACCTTGTACGATCTCCCACTCCTGCATATGTCTTACAGCATTCTGACACTCTAAAATCTTAGTTCTGTTCTCTTCCCAGGTTTCACCGAAGGCTGTAACTAGACCTTGTCCTACTATTGCTACTCTTCTACTCACAGTAAACCTCCGTTAACAGAAATAACCTGTCTTGTTATATATGAAGCTTTATCAGACATTAAAAAGGCTGTTAAATCAGCAACGTCCTGAGCTTTACCCATTCTCTTTAATGGGATCATTTTTAGAATTTCTTTTTTGACTGTCTCGTCTAACTCAGCCATATGAGTGTCGATTAAACCAGGTGCAATAGCATTAACTGTAATATTGCGCTTTGCAACCTCTAAGGCTAAAGCTTTTACTGCACCGATAAGACCTGCCTTTGAAGCTGAATAGTTTACCTGACCACGGTTGCCCATGATGCCTGATACAGATGAAATGGCAATGATTCTGCCACCTTCGTGAGCTGCAATTAAAGGCATAATGCATGGTTTTACAACATTATAAAAACCATCTAAATTGGTATGAATTACACCATCCCAATCCTCATCTGTCATCATAGGAAAGGCAGCATCTGCTGTAAGACCTGCGTTACATACAATTCCGTAGTAAAAGCCATTGTCTTCAATGTCTTTTGTAAGCACGTTCTTTACTTGCTCTCTGTCAGTTAAATCAAACTGAACAGTGCTGGCCTTACCACCATTTTCTTCAATGATGTTTTTAGCGTCTTCAGCTCCTTTGGCACTATTTCTATAGTGCAGAACCACTTCATACCCCTGTTTTCCGAGCTCAATTGCAATTGCCTTGCCAAGCCCAGTTCCGGCTCCTGTAACTAATACTCTTCTCATATTTATATACTCAATTATGCAATTATTGTTTTGTGTGTATTCTTATACGTTTGCAAGCTTAATTTTTACTCTCGATTAAAGAGGCGATGCTTATCTTCATCTGAAATGGAGATCACATTAACTCTGCCAGAGGCAAAAGCCTCTTGCTCTTTATCTTCTAAATCAGCTTTATCTAAATCTATTTTTTCGTTTACAAAAATCTTGCCTTCAAAGTTAGCTAAAGTGCCATCAGACATGTTTTTGTAAACTTCGATATTAAGTACAGATCCTGCCTTAAAGAAAGGCTCTTTTACTTTTAAATCGCGAGCACCCAAAACCATACCCATTTTGGTCTTATTGCCAGTACCTTGCTGATTAAAGCCATTCCATACACCTACACTCTGAGCAAAGATCTCGAGCGCAAAAAATGCAGGTAAATCACAATGATCATTTAAAAATGGTGAGAGCACACCATCATGATTTACATAGCATCTGGTGATAGCTTTGTTGTCATCAACGTAAACTACTTCATCAATCAGAACCATAGGTGGCTCATGAGGTAAGTATTCACGTGGTGTTAGATAATTGTTCATGTTAATCCTGATGTTATAGAGCTTTGGCAATGATAATTGATGCATTATTGCCACCAAAGGCAAAAGAGTTAGACATCATAACTTTCTTTTTAGCTTTAAATTTCTCTTTTACAAGTCCGCACTCATCTAAAGTATCATCAATTTCATCACGAGAAAAATCCTGTACCGGCAAATCAAGATCATGCTTTAAGAGATAGCATAAAATTGCAGCTTCGACTATGCCAGCAGCTCCTAAAGTATGACCTGTCATGTACTTAGTTGAGCTGCAGGGTACCTTTCCTTTAAATAAGGTAGCCATAGCTTTGCTCTCCATTGCATCGTTTAATTTTGTGGCTGTTCCGTGTAAATTTACATAGCCAATATCATCAGGCGTTAAGGAAGCATTATCAAGTGCCATTTTCATAGCGCTGATTGCACCAGCTCCACTAGGTTCAGGTGATGACACATGATAGGCATCTGATGATTCACCAACACCTAAGAGTACCAGTTCTGACTTCTCTTGAGTCAGGATCATAAGACCGCCACCTTCACCGATGTTAATACCTGCTCTGTTTTTATTAAATGGAAGGCATCTTTCATGAGAGAGTACTCCCATGCTGTTAAAGCCGTTAATTGGCACTTTGCATAAGGTGTCAGCACCACCTGCAATTACAGCATCTACAAGACCACTCTCAAGCATTCTTTTACCACAGATTAAAGCTCTGGCACTTGAAGAGCAGGCTGTTGAGATGGTGTAGGCTGGACCATCAATCTCTAAATAGTCTGCTAAAAACATGGAAGGATCGCCAAACTCCTGGGATTTATAGTAGAAATCTCGTGATGGCACACCTGTCTGCATGAACTTTTTCAATTCATCTTCAGTTTCATCAAGACCTGAGGTTGAGGTGCCTAAAATAATAGCAATACGATCTTTGCCGTACTTTTGTTTGAGCTTTTCAATACTGTCTTTTATAGAATCAGCAAGATATGCTAAAACAGCACTGTTACGACTCTTGTGCTCTGGATAAGCATCAAGATTTGGCAACTTTGCTTTAATCTCACCAAAATATGAACCGTTGTGTTCATTTAACAGATCGTCTCTGTATGTAAGATAGCATCTGTCTGTATGAGACAGGCTGTCTACAATAGTTAATTCGTCTGAACCTAAAGAGCTTACAGATGTAAGATCATTGATATAAATCATAAACTGAGGTACTTAAAGTTAATTGTATAATTAAATTCAAAATTGATTATTCTATTAGGTAATCGTTTATCTTTCATTGATTTGTATTCAATTTTGTAAATTACCTTTCTCATTTTTGTATTATCTACATAAGCAATGGTTCTTTCATTACCTTTATCAATAATTCTAAATGAACTTGGCAACTCATCTTTTAAATTACTTTTATAACTTAACATTATATCAAGTAATACCTGATTTACAGGTGGAAGCATTGATTTAGGAACAGAATATTGAGTACTTACACCATTGTCATCATAAGTTAAAGTAAAGAGTTTTAGGTATCCAGGGGTAAGTCCGGTTACGGTAATTGAGTTATGCTTAATTACAGATGATACCAATAATGAATTCTTCTTACCGTTATAGGTTGTTGAGAGAAGCTGATCAAAACTCTCTTCACTCTCAAATTGAGCTTTAGGAATTGATACTTCAATTTCTTTGGTGATATATGCTTTAACTTCGCTAGATTTCTTTTGTTCAGTACTGCTGCAGGCGCAGAGAACAGATATTAAAGCAAAGATTATGGCTGTAAATAAACAATTTCTTTTCATTTACAAACTCCTAACAATTTTATTGTCTCTATTTTTATTGCTTAAATCATGAGCTAGTTCAGGTAGTAAAGTTGCCAGAACAAAAGAGCATAAAATACCAGATGAAAGAGCAAGCGCAAAGCCTGAAATGGCATTTACAGAGCTGAATATCAACACACCCATGGTTAAAAGTGTGGTTAATAAAGCAGTCACAATTGCAATAAGTGAGGTGGATTTAATCTTAGTATTTGAGTTAAAGAAAATCGTGTAGTTAACGCCAATACCTAATACTAAGATAAGAGCTAATTCATTAAAGAGGTTTAGCTTATATCCGCATAAAAGCAACATAGCTAGTGCAAAGAGCACACTTAAAAGAGAGAATAATGCTGCTAACATTCCTTTTTTTATTCCCAGTCTTACAACTGAAACAATCAAAATCACTATTAAGAAAGTATATAAGACATAAGAGATAAGCACTCTGTAGTGACAAAAGACCTTCATAAAATCATCTTTTCTGTCAAGATAATAAGCACTGTCAGTAACTTTTGATATCTCTTTTTCAAGAATGGACCTGTCTTTTACATCAAAAACCAATATAGATAGAGCATAAGGACTGTTATTGTCACCTTTAATATACAAAGGTTCATAGGCATTACCTATTGGAGATTTTATAAAATCATCTAATGAAATGGTCTTATAGCTGTAAAGTTCATCTGAATTGTCATGAGATAAAAGAGGATCTTTTAAGTTCTTCAAGGTCTTTTGAATTAACTTAAAGTTATGCTCCTGTGTTGACACTGATGGCAATGGTATGTCTCTAAATGAAGATATCTCTCCGTTTTTAACCATGGTATCAAGAATAGACTGCAACTTTTCATTTGTATCTAAAAGTTCGTTTTCTGATTTTGCCTCGATGATTAGATATTTCTGAGAACTCTTTTGAGAGGTAATTTTTGCAATCTCATCATCCTGAGACTTTAAAACTGCAGGTAAATTCTGGAATGAAGCAGGATCATCGTTTACAGCGAATTTACTAAAACCTAAAACTGTAGTTAGAATAATCAGAGTAAGAATAGTTAGATTTACCTTTTTATATGAGATACATTTTAAATACCCATTAAAGAAGCTCTTGAAAGGAAATTCTTTTTTATGAACTTTAGAGCATAAATAAGGCTCAATTAAAATTACGGTAAGACAGCTGAAGGTGATAGCTGCCATACAAAAGACTGAGAGCTGCTTTAATGGGGTAACCGGTGAGAGTACGATAATTAAATAGGCAATAACATCAGTGCCGACAGCAAATAAAAGCGGTTTTATCATCTGTCTTATAGTGTCAAACGGAGTGCCTTTACAATCGACACTTACTCTTAGGGTCATATAATAGATGGTGTAGTCACAGACGACTCCTACCACAGACAGACTCATACCAATTATTACAAGATTTATGGTATCAAAAAAGATACATAAAAAGGCAAAGCCAGCTGTTATTCCTGTTGCAACCGAGAGCACTGTTAAAGCAACTGGGATTACGGTTCTAAATACAAAAAAGATTAAAGCAAAGACACCTACAATGGTGATTGAACCTAGTACAGTTAAGTCTCTTTGAGCTAGAGTCGAGGCATAGTCAGAGTAGAAAACAGTACCTCGTTTTAAGATCACTGTACCTTTATATAAATTCTCTGTTTTCTCTATTAGCTTATCTACAAAAGAGCAGAACTCTTTAGAACTTTGAATATCAAATCCTGCGTTAGCAGTACGCACATTTAAAAAGTACCAGAGGTTATTATTCTCATCTGTAACACTTAAAAAGCCGTTTTTTACGTTGAGTTTTACATCTTTTGACAAAGAGGTTGCTACATCACGAGTAAGCAACAGAGGATCTGATACGATCTCTTTTTCACTTACCCCTGAAAATCCTGAATACAGAGTTGATAACACCCACTTCTCATAGGTGTTGTTCTCCATTCTCTTAAGAGCCTTTTCAGATACTAGTGCTGTTTTAAAGTTATATAAAAAGTTATTGAAATCCTGTTTTGAAGCCTCATCTACTGCACCTAAGATGTAGTCGACACTCTTATTTTGTCTAAGTTCATTTACAAAGTACTCTGTAGCGGTATTTCCATTACCATTGTCCTTAATTAAAAAGACCACCTGTCTGTCCAGTCTTTTTGTATAGGTATCAATGGTAGCTTTAGATACTTTAGATTCGGTCTCATTAGGCAGTAATGAGAGAATAGAACTATCAATAGCGATATTGCCAAGTCTAAAGCATATAAAAATAGCCAGTACTATCAGCAATACAACATAAATAAGAGAGAAGGCCTTATTTAACAAGGTAAGACTGTTCCTTTTGAGTTAATTTAATCTTGTTTAAATCGTTTGATGAGAATGTATTGTAATCAGAAAAGTAAATCTTGGTGGTATCTTGTGATACATCCTCAATTACAATTTCTTTTACGTTCTCTGATCCTTTAATCTTAATTGACTTAAAGATCTTAGACAAAAGCTCATCTTTAGGCTCCATTACTAATGACCAGTCATTAAGATCACCTTCTAGAGTGTAAGCAAAATACTTGTCATTAACCTCGTTCATGGAAAAGATATTTAAAAGTAAGTTTGAGATCTCGAATAACTGAGGATTGTTCTCTTTGGTGATCTCATTTACTTCATCATCCATGATTTGAGCAAATCGGTTAGGAGTTATGATCTGCTCTAGTTCAAAAGGCTCATTCTGTCTGAAGAAAACATTCTTATTGTCAATAATGAGAACTTCACCAGAGCTCTTTAAGACTTTATTTAACTTATTTAAAGTCTTCTCCTGCGTGTAATTTGCCATAAGATTAGGAGATCTTTGTAAAGCAACACTCAATTCGTTTAAGGATAAGGCCTCAGCATTTAATGTAAATACAAAGAGCATTACAGTAGCAAGATACTTTAACAGCTTATTCACAAGTTTCTCCTTTTATTTACTATGCTCATTTTCATACTTTTTAATAGCTTCTAACAAAGCCTTTGGAGTCTGAAAAATGAGTTCACCCGTGGAGGCATTGATGCAGACCTGCTCAGTCTTACCGTAAGCACACAGGGTATTCGAGTCTTTTGGATAAACCTCATAATGAAAGACAACTTTTCCTTCATACTCACAGAGTAGAGCTACTACTCTTAGAGCTTTATCGGTAACTCTCAAATACTTTCTGTATTTACAGGTACATTCAGTAATAGGATAGGCAATGCCTTCTTCTTTCATGTCTTTGTAGCCGTACTTTAATTCGTCTAAAAAAGCTTCACGAGCTAATTCAAAGAATTTGATATAGTTACCGTGCCAAACTACCCCCATAGCATCGGTGTCATGAAAGGAAATGGGAAAAGTAGCTTCATGAGAGAGTATAAATTTAGGTCTTCTATACATGCTGCGGTCTCTTTATTTAACTAGTTTTCTTTTGAAAATCACTTTACTTGGTATTGAAAAAGTCATAGAAATTAAACCACTGATATGGGTACTCAAGACAAAGCTCTTCAAGCACTTTTGCATATTCATCAGCGTACTTTTTAACTGACAATTCTCTTTGTTTTCTATCTAAAAAAATCTGTTTTGTAAAATCTTTGCAGACAATATCGATCTTATGAGTCTTAGGATTTTTAAGTCCAAAAACTAAAACTACTGGACATTTTAAAACTGATGCCAGGACAAAAGGTCCTTGTGGGAGGTAAGCCTTTTGACCTAAAAAAGTTGTCTCTACAACTCGGTTATCTGTGTGTTTAGCTTGTGTTTGTGTAGGAACTCTGTCTGCTGCAATAGCTACAATCTCGTTATGTTCAATCTTGTCTTTTAAAAGAATTGCTGTATCTGGTCCTATGGATTTAGTTGAGATAACATTGACCTTCGCATCAGGTGACAGCGACTTAATCATACGATTAAAGTTTTCAGCATGCTCTGTAAAAGCAATAGAGTTAATTACATGCTCATCTGTTTTAGTAAATACGGCACGAAGTGCTTCAATATCACCTAAGTGAGAGCAAAAGATCACAAACCCCTGATGATAGTACTGCTTAATCTCATTCTCACAATTGCCTTTATAGACAACATCTTTACCTAATTTTAAATCACCTTGCCATGCTTTTAATTTATCTAGCAGCATATAGCCAAAGGACAGAAAGTGGAAAAAAGGATGCAGTTTTAATGGAGCCATTCCTCTTTTAACTCTGGTCTCATTTACTAATGCCAAATATCTTTTGGAGATGAGTCTTTGCTTTTTTGATAGAAGATAGTAAACAAACATAACAGGAATGAGAATAATGCTAAAGATAGCTCTTCCTCCATAGTTATAGAAGAAAAGCATCAGCTTTAGACCATAATAGCCACCTTTAGCTTCTTTTTGTTCTTCCCAGTGCTTATTACTATCTGGCATTTTTAAAGATCCTAACAGGCAGAGTAAGAATACTTATGCAGCATAACTTAGTGTGCATAAGAGAGATTTTGACATTATCCATAGGTTTGAAGTTAGAAATACCGCCTTGAGGGTAGTCAACTCTGGTCTCAAAGAACTTTACTTTGACGCCATTCCAAACTAAACGCACCAAAACTTCAATATCAAAATTCATTCGTGAGCCAATATGACTTTTTTCAATTACAGCTACAGTCTTAGCTAATGGATAAACTCTAAAGCCTATCATGGCATCTTTAATCATGGTAGATAAGGTTTCTACATGCACAAAGAAGTTGGTGATCTTACGACCTATAACTCGAGATTTTGGGGCATTAGCATCATATACAGGCATGCCAGAAATTACACAATCTGGATTGTCTTTTGATAACTTTAAGATCTTATCCATATCTTCAATACAATGCTGTCCATCTGAGTCAACCTGTACTGCATGTGTAAATCCAGCTTTATAAGCATACTTAAGACCTGTGGTAACAGAGCCTCCCTTACCTTGATTTACCTCATGTTTTAGTAGGGTTACATGTTCTTTATCAAGATTATGTGCATTAACTGTTTTCTCAATAATTTGTGCATTTTCTTTGTCATTACCATCATCAATGACGATTACAGGCAAGCCGTACTTTTCAAGTCTATTTAAGACGCCATCAAGAGTAGCAGCATGTCTGTAACAAGGCACAATAGCGCAGAATTTCATTAGAGTTTAATCCTTCCAGAGCTAGCCTTACTCATGGTGTTTTGAATGTCATATTCAAAATTCACATTATTCTTTTGTGGATTATGTACTACTCTGAGCACAATCTGATCCTGAGGCAATATTGGTGCTGTAAACTTGATAGTAGGAATGTTACCTGACAAATCCAAGTTTAAAACCTCTTTACAAAAGTCGTAAACCCAACCTAACTGCACTACACCAGGCAGAATAGGTTGTTCTTCAAAATGACCTTTAAAATAGAAAAGATCTGGATTTACTTTGATTGCTACTTCAAAAGAATTCTCATCAATTCTTTTTACTTCATATTCTTTAGGATTTATCATTAAACAGCTCTCTTAACTGTGCAGTAATCTTTTTACCCATGCTGTTTAGGGGAATTTCTTTTACAATTCTTACATATCTTGGCATTGCAACTAAGAGTAAATGCTCTTTTAAACTGCTCTTAATTGACTTTACAAAGTCGTGTTTTAGCTTATCTTTATTCTCGTTGCTTGATAAATCTTGATACATATTTTCATCAACAGCAACTACAATACCGATAAAGGTGCGATCACCTTTTTCTAGAGGCAGAGCTACACAATCTGTAATATTCTCATGCTTTTTAACTAGATCTTCAATCTGAGTAAGACTTACTCGATTCTCTTCAATTTTGATGACTTTGTCTTTTCTGCCAATTACTTTAAATTTGTTGTCATTAAATTCAAGCTTGTCATCAAGTTTATATTTCTTATCAATCAATGGAGAGTAAAGATAAAGCTCTCCATTAATTTCTTTAAAACTTACACCTGCAAATGGAGTGTAGTATTCATCAATTCCTTTGAGCTTTCTGTTGCCCATAAAGTTGGTCTCAGTACTGCCGTAAATCTCGGTGATTTCACAACCAGACCACTCAAAATACTTTCCTGATGCAGCAATATCCATTGAGGAGCCTGCTGAAAGTGTAAAGATAATATTAGGTGATTTTAATGATGTATCAATACGCTTTAAAAAAGCTGGTGATGACACAAAGATTAAATTCTTGTCGTTGTAGTTACCGCACAGCTCTTCGTGGAATTTTATAAACTGAGCATCAAAAGGGATCTTGCGCAATAGTGGTAATAAGACTCTAAAGGTTAGTCCGTACATATGGTATGGAGCTACAGAAGCTATAACTGCTTTGTTCTCATAATCATCAAGTACACCTGTTAAGTTTTCAAGGTGTTTGATGTCGTTTTCAAGATGTCTTAAAGTCTTATCAATTCTTTTGCTTTTACCTGTTGAGCCTGAAGTGTAAAACTCAATTTTCAGACTGCTGTCAAGCACTGGGGTAATTGCAGCATCGTGGTTCTTTAAAGGGATCTCGTTTAAAGGTGTTTGTTTTACAGCTGCTCTTAAGGTTGTGATGTCAAAGAATGGTATTTCAACATCATCAAAATTTTTATCAGAAATTATCGCATCAAAACAACCATTGCCTTTAGAGCACATGTCTTTTCTTACAATACCGGCAAATACAGGTGTCTTTTTAGCATACAGGCAGGCTGCGAAGGCCACAGTGAAAAGATAAGAGTCTTCAACATAGATGGCAAAACGTTTTTCTTTAGACATTGCAAGAAAAACAGATAGAGACTTTACCATAAGTTGCAGATCGTACAGATGGTATGTAGTGTCTTTGTCAAAAGCTACAATTTCTCTAGGATCTCTGTCTGAATAAATTGCTTCATGAAGACTTAAAGTTTTAACGGTCATGTGATTTTCTGATAATTATTCTGATTACAAATTCTATAGCCATCAAACACCCTATAAGAATGTAGGATACAAGTCCGTTATAGAGTGTCCATACCTCAATATCATTGTTTATGGCTGTATATAACGCAATAAGGCCGTTTATGATGAAAAATATAGACCAAACTACGGTTACTTTTCTTGTATAACTAATGGCATAATCAGGAAGAATTCCTTCCTTTTGAGTTAACTTTGCAAATCTCGTGATAATTGCATCGCCTGAGTATAAAGAAAAGAAAAAAATTACAAAAAACAGAGCATTTACAAATACAGGATAGTACAGTACAAGCTTTAAATTGTTAAAAACTGCAGATCCTAAACATAGGATTGCAGCTGTAATTAAAGAACAGTAGGTTAGTACTTTAAACTCTGAATGCTGTTTTCTGCTTAACACTAGTCTTAATAAAAATACTGCTGCAATTATCGGAAGCACATATTTAATTAGCTCCAGTTTAATGCCTGCGTAAATTACAAAAGGGTAACAAACCCCAAGCACAATACACAGGGTGAGCAGTATCTTTTTGTACATACTAGTGTCTTTTGCTTATAAAGTTATTTTGTAGTGTATTACTTGTTATTTACAAGCTTATATACAACTTCAACAACGTCCTGAACAGTACGTACAGTCTTAAAGTCCTCAGGCATGATCTTTTTGCCGATAGTTTTTTGTAGTTTAACCACTAGATCAACAGCATCAATACTGTCTAACTCAAGCTCTTCAAAAAGTTTGCTTTCAGGTTTGATATCCTCAGGATCAAGCTCGAATAGAGAAGCTAACATTTCCTGGATTTGTTTTAAGATCTCTTCTTTTGTCATAATAATTACTGTCTATTTGCGTTGATGTAATCTGCTAAAGTTTTTACTGAGTAGAAGCACTTTTTCATTTCTTCATTATCAGCTGAAAGGGTAAGACCATATTTCTGCTTGATAGCCATGCCAAGCTCTAAAGCATCAATTGAATCTAAGCCTAAGCCATCAACAAATAGCGGTGCCTCAGTCTCAATATCACTAATAGAAATGTCTTCAAGATTAAGTGAGTCAATAATTAACTGCTTAAGCTCGTCATACAATGGTTCCATATATATTTCCTTTATTGTTTACAGTTTTGTTTTAGTAGTTGTAATCTTTACTTATCAAATCTTACTTTGAATTAAGCTCTGCAATTCTTTGGCAATGCCACGAGAAATCGCAGAGATTTCCTTATCCTGACGCTTTTCAAGATATTCATTAGTATCAAATTTATCTAAGATCTCTATTCTATAGGTAAGCTTTTTTCTATAAATTTGATACCAAGGAACATTTTTTCTTAAAGCAAAACCATCAAATCTGATGACTAATGGTCTTATATTGGCTTTACTTGCAACGGCTATACTAGAAAATCCATGCTTAAACTTAATTTTATCAAAATTTATGCTTCTTGTACCTTCTGGAAAAATGATGAGGTTATCACCTCTATCTAAAGATTCTTTACAATCTTTTAAGATGTCCTCAGGACTTAAAGAATTTGCAACATAACGGTTGCAGGCAATAATGCCACTTATAAATGGATTATTTTTAAGTGACGATTTAATCACGCAATTGGCATTTTTTACAAAGGAATCTAAAATCACCACATCAAGCAGGCTCGGATGATTTGCAATATAAATGCAACCAGAATCATTCTCAGTCTTCTCAAGATTAGTAACCTTAATATCAAAGATGCCTAAAAGGCATGCTGTTGTAAGATAAAGCTTGAACGCATATTTAGTGAGGTTCCTAGAAATCTTGGTTCTCTTTTCTTTATTGGTTACAAACAATCTCATTAAATTAAAGAAAACCAGAGAGATAACTAAGGCACCTAAGCCAAAGAAAGCAAAGTATATTGATGAGACTAAGACTCTGTACAGTCCTGCAACACAATGTAAGATGCTATTCATGCTTTGATTTTACATTCCATAAGAGTCTTTCTCCTTTTAAGGTTACGTCCTCTTTTTTAATAATGTTCAACAAGAAACCTAATGAAACAGGGAATAAGTGCTCTGACTTTTTATTTAGTTTTGCTGTTATAAACTCGTAATCATTTCCCTTTGAGACTACAAGACCGACTGAATATGGGTAATCAGGGAAGTCCTTTTTTAAGTAGTTCTTAAAGAATGGAGGAATAGAGACGTTGTAGTCTACAACTAAAATCTTCTTATAACCTGAAGACAACATCACATAAGCATCGGTTAATGCCATTAAGAAAGAATCAATACCTGCACTGACAGAGCTTGATGGGATCTTCTTTTTTGAAAGAATGGTAAAGTTGCCTACACCTGTATTATGCACTGACATTGAAAAATCAGTTGGAGAGCAATCAACTCCTTTGGCAGCAGACTCCAGAACTTTATAGTTATGTTCTTCTTCACCTGTAGCACTAGAGTAGATCACAGCATCGATATCATCATGAGCCTTTAAAAGTTCAATACCAATATCTACTGCCATTCGACATCCCATGCTAAGACGTCTTGCTGTCATCATCGGAATATTAGCTGGCTTTGGATTTGGTGCTTTAATATCAGCTTCAATATCTCCATGAGCTAATAAAGAGAATTGCTCTTTTGTGTTAAAGCCAAATGCTCTAGCAGAATAATCATCAATGTTAAGTGCAAATTTCATGGCTAAGCCTTTTTACAAATAAACAGTGAATTACTGATCCCTAAATTGTCGATGATCTTTTCAACTTTAAAGCCAGCCTTTTCTACTAAAGAGGTAAGCATGTCGGTTGTAAAGAATCTTGAGTAGCCGTTTGCAACAGCAGTGAAATATAAAGAGCCTGCGTTAATTGCAAAGTCTGCTGCTTTAAATTTCTGTCTGTCTGCAATTGGCTCTAGGATACATACATGAGCATCATCTTTAATTGATGCTTTAATTCCA
Organism: Succinatimonas sp. UBA6849; assembly: GCA_002449335.1. Taxonomy (GTDB): domain Bacteria; phylum Pseudomonadota; class Gammaproteobacteria; order Enterobacterales; family Succinivibrionaceae; genus Succinivibrio. The sequence continues at coordinate 14,190 of DKDL01000066.1, forward strand.
GAGAGAATATGTAGAACATGCTCAGGAGCAAAGCAGTCTAAGAACTGACTCATCCACCAGATGTCAGCTCCTTCTGGCAGTTTGTTGTCCATTAAGATATCGCATGCTAAAAAGTCTATTCTCTCATCAAGACCATGTGTATGAATGTTCTCTTTTGCCATCAGAATCTGTGACGGTAAATCTAAGATTTTTACCTTAACATCTTTAATGTTCTCACAGCAGGCAATAGAGAACTTACCGGTGTTACCACCAACGTCAAAGATAACCTTTGGCTTGAAGAGCTTGTCCATCTCTAAAATAGCCTGTTTAAAAGCAGTCTGGGAGTATAAATGATCCCAGTCAAACCATGCCTTTTTAGCTTTTTCTGGAAGCTCTCCTAAATGAGGGTAAATTGTTTCCCAATCTTTGTTAAATACTGCTAGACCTTCAGCTTTACCTTTAACTAAAGAATCCTCTAAAGAAGCCATTGCCTTATAGCAGATTTCTTGAGTGAACTTTAAGTTAATCTTGGTCATGTTGTCATTTAGTAGGAAGAATCCAATCTTACTTAAAGTGTATTTATGATCATCTGATACAAGAACAATTTGACCAGAAGCAGCCATATCTAGCAATACACCTAACGCATATTCATTAAGATCGCATTTTTTGCACAAATCAGTTACAGTTATTCCGTCTTTTTCTTTTTCTAAAACTGCAAGTACACCATGATCTAAAAGAATGCATGCAGTTTGGAATAACATAGGAGAGGAAGCTATTTCTTGAGCTTTAGAGATCGCATCAAATGCTGAGATTTTTAATTCTTTATAAAAGTTAGGCATAATGAATTTATTGTATTTAGACACAAAAAAGTAGAATAGAGATTGCTCCTCTACTTTCCACGGTTAAA
>DKDL01000051.1:0-11616 GCA_002449335.1 Succinatimonas sp. UBA6849
CAGTTTGACTGTTTTGCCATAAAAATCAACCTGTTTTGATGTAATTGAACATGCAGCTGAAGTTTTAGAAAATATGAGTTTATGCTGCATTTATCGCTATTCGTTTTGATAAAAATAAAAAATTTTAGGAGGCTCCTCTATGGCAGTTTACAGCGGTGTTTTTAAAAAAAGTATATATGTAGCTGTTAGCGCAAAAAAGAATGCTCCTGATGCTAAAAATGCTCTTGTTTTCTTTAATAAAGCAAGAGAAATTCCTGATGTAGCTTACGCAGTTGAGGTTACAGAAGGTGTTTCTATACCTTTTGATTTAAAGCTAACCCTTTTAACCACATATCAGCCATCACGCTCTGAATTAAGAGATCATCTGTTGATGAGTAATTACACTGTAACTTTAAGACAGGGTAATACTGATGATAAATCTTTATCTCAATTAGCCGTTGTTCAGCGTGAGCGCGTCTTTAAAGGTATTGTTACAAAATATCAGTACAAAGGTAAGAGTCCATCTCTGCCTAATGCTGATAAGCCTTGCTATATCTATGAACTTACGATTGCCCCTGAGATGAGCTTACTTGCTATGCACAAGCGCACTGCTCATTACAGTGGTAAAAAAGTAACTGAAATTGTCAAAGAGCTCTTTAAAAATCATGAGCTTGAAGCAAACTGTGAGATAGATGCAACTTTATTAGGCAATGATCCTCTTGATGATACAGGCTTTGTCTTTGAACAGAATAACGAAACTGATTTAGATTTTCTGCAAAGACTCTGTTATCAGTTCTCTTTAAATTACAACTTTGTGTATGCAAATGGTGTCTGCAAAGTTGTTTTCTCAAGAGTAAGCATGCTCTGCAATACTTTTCCTGTAAATGTTCTGCCTGCAATTGCAAAGGAGAACTTGCCTAATGAAGCACAAGCAAACAGTGCTGCAGTTGTACAGACCTTTGTAAATCCGAATATTGAGCTTGAAGCATCAGATCATAATTATCTACAAGATGTAGCTTATAAAGGCGGGATTACAGAAGGTTCAATCTTTTCTGAGAACACTACTTTAGATAACTTCAACTATACACTTCAGAGCAATATCAATACTGATATTGCAGGTAAGGCCAAGCAGTTATTATATCTAAAAGAGAGCTTTAGTAAGACTAAAGAGAAGGCTGATGAATATATAGTAGCTAAATCATCTGATCTTATCTTTGCTTCAGGTGTGCATTTTAAAATAAATGATGAGTACTCCATCTATAACGGAAGTCTGTGTACAGTGGTGCGCTCTTACTTTAAATTCAACGTTAAATATCCTGTCACTTTAGCTAAAGTAGACTCTGTAGCTCCATCAGAGAGTCCTCTTTCTTTAAGATTTGTTGCAATTCCTTCCTCAAACTCAACTAATGACGTTTTAGGTCCATTAAATGTCTTTTCAAGACTTGATAATGCAACAGATGTTGATGAATGTTTTGCCCTCGATGTTAAAAAACAGGTTGGTGCAAGAGCTGTTTACAGCTCTTTGCAAAATGTAAAAACTGTAATTGGTGTAGTTTGTAACAGCAATGGTGACGTTGTTGATGACGATCCTCTTAGCAGAAAAGCTGCAGAGTCTAACTTCAGTAATTTTGACAAGTTCTATGTAAGGCTAGAGTCTCTGTCTAATACTCCTACGGTAGTAGTCTGTGACTATGTAGGTGCCTATGGAAGTTTAGGCAGTTTACCTAAATTAGGTAAAAGAGTAGTGATGCTCTATACAGGTAACAAGTACTATTACCTAGGTCAGATAGCAAGTGATGAGATCACAGGTATCAATAATGAGAAACTTTTAAAACAGAGAACAGATTCTTTGTCTTTACACAATGAGTCTAAATCTAGTGTTATTGGCATCAATGCAGCCTCAGATACTGATACTGAGATTATGAAGTTTATTTTGTCAGGTGACATGCCTTTTTATGTGGATAATCTCAATAACCAGAATAACAGCCTGCGTCCAAAAGAAATCTTTGAAAAGAATACAGTAAAGTTATCTTATTCTTTAGCTAAAGAGTCCACTGCTAAAAATAATACAACTCATGAAATCAAGCAAAGTAAGATTTCTAAAGAATATACCTATGCTAAATGGGCTGAAAAATTACCTAATGACATCGTTTCAGTAAAAGACCTTATGAACTCAATTTCTATGAATCTTTCAAACTGTCTTGTTGAAGGTCAGACAGACAAAGAACAGAATTTAAGAGATTCATATGAGAAATGCGTTGAATCATTAAATTCAATGAATCAGGCACTTAAAAAACTGTCATCAGAATTAGCTTCTGCTTTAGAAGATTACATTTCATTTAATGGCGATTCTAATATTACGATTAAGTCTCCAGGTGAAGTTCTGGTAGCATCAGCAGTTAAAGACAAAAATGGCTCTTTTATCAGTGTCTCAGGAGAAAATGGTGTAACTATCAGTTCAGAGGTTGTAAGTAAAGAAAAAGACTCCTCCTCAGGACAGTTAACTCTTAATGCTGGTAAGACACTTAATATCAGTGCAGAAAAGTCAATTACCTTAAGTGTAGGCAACTCTACAATTACTATTGATGCTGGCGGTATTAATCTTACCTCTAAGAAGTTTAAAGAAGATACTACCGCTTGGGATAGCTCGATTACTGTTGACGGTATGACAGGTATTCAGATGGAAGCTTTTGATACCAACATTGACTCATTCTCATCAACTACCATTTCAGATGGCTTTGGTGCAGAGATCTCTACTTTAGCAGGCAGAGTTACTGTAAGTGGTACCAATGTAGATATAGAAAACACCAAGCGAGATGACTTAATCTACTGTTTAACCGATCTTTCTAAAAATGTAGCAACCTGGATCACCTCTGGTGTAGAAGCTGATAATAATTATAGTGAAGACGAGCGCCGTGATGCTGAACGTGGTGTAAAACTGTACTCAAATATCGTCGATACCTATCAGGGCATCACCAGGATCATCAGAGATGTGGCGACAGCAGCAAACACCTCAGAAAGAGGAGAAAAAATTCAGGCAGCATTCTCTGCAATAGCTGGTATAGTCAAGATCGTCGATCTGATTGAGGATATTGTGATAACTTCAATTGATATTGATCAGAGAAAAGATGAGGATCTTACCTGGGAAGCACGCACTAAAGAGAATAACTATCTCTCAAAGAGAGATGTTTTTAGAATGACAACCTCTTCTATTGCTAAAACAGCACTAGTTATAAGTTCTATGCCATCATTCTTCTTTGCTCTAAAGAGTAGTAACGTAAGTTCAATGTCAATATCTCCTGATGAAATCAACGTTTCAAGTCAAAGCAACAAATCTTTTTATGTTGATTTAAAAGGAGCATCAACAGTTGCTGCTGGTAAAGATCTTCTAAAGTGATTTAGATGGAGTTCATAATGAAAGAAAAACATACAAGGAAATCAGCTACATCTGAAACTGTAAAAGCATGTGCTTCTATTTCTCTTACAGCAATTTCAGCTGTTGCTATGGGAGTTTTGCAGGCTACAACTATAACTAATTATGAGAATAAAAATGTCATCGGTAACAAAAAGGTAGCCCCTACAGATGACAAAACCTCATTAGAGTCACGAGAATCATCAGGTGTAAGTAATGACAGCTCTTTATCTAAAGATGATGTTTCAGCTCAAAAAGGTGAGGTTGATGCTGCTGAAACTGAAGGCAAAGCTTCAACTTCTGAAGCTACAGCCTCTGACAGTGGAGCTTCAGCTTTAAAGACTAAAGCTGGTGCTACAGATATTGCAACTAAAGGCATTAAGCTTAACTAAATATGTAATGATATTTTATAGAAAAATCTGAGGGTTAGCTTTACTTTTTTACTAGCCTCAATTGCTATATCCCACCACCTTGTGGAGAATAGACTTAAACTTAGTTGTGCTTATAGTGTTAGGGAAGGTTAATGATCTCCGTAATGGATACCACATTCTGCAATCTCGATCGTTTCATCGACTATCCTGAACACTATTCTGTTTTTACTGTCGATTCTGACACTCCAAAATCCAGACAAATTTCCAGTCAGAGGTTCTAGTTTTTCTAAACAATCATAGCCATTACGGTCTATAACTTTTTATTAATTTATTTATTTTTTTAGTGTTTTTTTTTCTTGAAGTTGCCAATTCAGATAGTCTTCCCAAGCATCGTCATGCCAAAATTTTGGGATTACTAATCCTCTATAAGTTCGTGCTGATGCATATTCTTTTTGGCTTTCAGATCTGCTATACGTTATTCTAACATCTTAATATGTTCTTCACTTTCAAAAGGATCTGCTGAAATTTCAAAAGGAATTCTCCTTTCATTACCCACCTTTCTAGCAAACAATGCAAAAGCAGTACTTAAAGATAATCCCATTGATTCACAAGCACTTTCCATTTTCTTTTTTATATCAATATCCAGCTTAAAATTAACATTAACTGTTTGTCCCATTATTGTTCTCCTATAAATCAGTTCTTTATATGAAGAAGTATAGAAATCTTAAAGAATATTTAATATATTATTCTTTAATACTTATTTAAGTTCTGCTTATATTGATTTTGTTTAGCTACATAAAATTAAGGCTCCAAACCTTTCGATTTGAAGCCGTTACTTTTGTATTGTATTTTTTAGAACTGAGTTTTCTTATAAGACTCAGTTGATAAGAACTCACCTAGAGCATGAGATACTGCTTTTCTTGCCTTGTCTGCAACTGTTCTTGGAAAAGCATCTTTGATAATAGAGATGTAATCCTGTTCATCTTTACTTAAGGTATGAACATAAGCTAAAGAACCATCTTTATACAGTTCATAACTTTCAAATGCAAAAAGATTGGTATTTTTGTCACGAAGAGCAAACTGACAAACTGATGAATCTTTTCCTGTATAAATGGTAGCTTTGCTGAAAACTTTCTGTGAATGATTTGTTTTTGCTTGCTTATATAAAGTTTTGCAGAAAGTCTTCTGATTCTTATCATTGATCTCTTTTGTAAAATCAATGTAAGCAGTTACCATCTTTTCAGAGTTTGATACCAAGATCTTTTGAGCTTTACTGTCGTTATTAGAGAATAAAATGGCATTGTATCCGTTAGGAACCCACTGATTTAGAGCATCAGAATCAACCATCTCACCTTCAAAGTAAACATTTACTTTGTACTTATGACCAGTCTTATCTGAATAGTACTGCTCCATCTCATTGCGCTTGTTTTCTAAAGCTTTTTTTCGCTCTAATCTAGCAACTTTAGCTTTTTCAAGCATGATCATAGCTTTGCTCTTGCCTTCATCAGAAACAGCCTGTGATGGAACGGTAACAAATACACCTGCAGCAATACATGCACCAAGTATGGTGATATATGTCAATTTTTTCTTAGTCATTATTTATAATCTTTCTAATAATATGTGATCTGAACGACAATCAATTTGCACATATTAAGTATTTTATGCGATATATGTCAAACTTTTTTTTGATTGAATTTTTTCAGAGCAAATTACAGAAGGTGTGATAAAAATAGAGCACATCCAGTAATTCTGGATATGCTCAAGATGTCATGAGGTCAGTGGAAGATTTGTTTTATAAAAGCTTCATTTTGATGATAAGCTTTAGTGTTTTTATTCGTAAAAGCCTTTTGCCTCACCGTCTGTTACAACTTCAAAACTTAAAGGTGCAACTGTAACTGTGTAGGAGCCATCAGCATTCTTTACAGCAGGAGAACTGCTAATCAAAGCTTTTAAGCCCTTGTCTTTTGCAAACAGCTCATTGCTAATAGTTATCTTAGCTACATTGCTTTTATCAAGATTCATTAGATAGAAGAAGGTGTCATCACCTTTAAAGGTCTTTCTACATGAGAAGAGGGATCCTCTAATCTTTAAAAGTTCCATCTTTCCATTAGAGATAGCACCATGCTGAGCGCGTAGCTTCATTAAATAGGTAAAGAGGAGTTGATGCTGTGACTCTTTGTCGGTGAAGTTGCTGATCTTGCCATTATCGCGAGCTACATGATCGTCATAGTAACCCATCTCATTTCTCTTTTTATCAAAGTTAGGGACATCCTGACCTATTTCTTCACCATAGTAGTTTGTGATAGGTCCTGAGTGTGCAATTGCAAGGTAAGATAAGGCTAAATCAACTCTCTTGTCATAGCTCTCCTGAAGACCTGCTCTCTGGATAAGATCACCAAAGCGTACAAGATCATGGTTTGTGATCATCAGATTTGGATAAGCATGACCTGGCAGGCTGTTCTCATCATACTTTAAAAGATCAATGAGATTTAAAGCTGAATGGTTCTGTTTACCCCATTCTTCGGTTGCAAGTGTCTGTACAATGCCATAACGCAGACCAAAGTCAAAGCATGAGTCTAAGGCAGGATCTTTATCAGAGCCATAACCAGTTCTTGTAATGGTAGGATTGTCAGACCAAATTTCACCTACCATATAGCCTAATGGATGAACATCCTTACCATTGCTGTCTTTATAGGTAACTGAGGCACTGGTGTTCTCAACTGCCTTTTTAATATGACGCCATGTATCTAGTGGTACTTGATAGGCCTGATCTAGTCTCCAGCCATCAATCTTGTAGTCCTCAATATAGTGAGTAGCTACTTCTGTCATAAATTTTTCTGAATCGCCATTAGCATCAAAGTCAGTACAAGAGGTGTTCTCAGGTGGATTGTATGGCTGTAGATTGCTACCAATACATTTACCTGTCATATGTAAGGTATTACCTTTAGGAGACTTGGTGATTACATCTGATCTAAAGTGACCAAAGACACCGTCTAAGAAGACATACAGACCATTCTTATGGGCAGTATCAATTAACTCTTTTAATTTCTCATTAGTACCAAAGCGTGGCTCTACATTAAAGTAGTCATAGATGTAATAGCCTGTTGCATCAAGTTTTGATGGAGTTTGTCCGTCTGGCACTGTCCTAAAGACAGGTGTCATCCAGATAGCATTCATGCCTAAACTTTTAATGTAAGGAATTGCATTGATGATACCTTGCAGATCTCCTTTGTGAGATGAGGTGCCATAGCCTGTATCAAAGTTAATAGAATCATCTCCATTTTGGAAAGACTCAACCATTACCTGATAAATACGTAAATCGGCTATTGGATCGACTGTACCAGTATCATTTCTGTAAGATTTAAAAGTGTTATACCAGTTAGAATTAACTGAATCTAGTGTGTATTCATCAATTCCGTTATTAGAAGCACAGCCTGACAACAGAGCTAATAAAACTAAAGATAGGGTAGTTTTAATTATTGTTTTCATAGTTTTCCAAGAAATGTTTATTTGATTGTTGAATTCATTGTATGGAGAAAACTAAGAAAATATTTGGAGATATTTCACAAGTTTTGAGTGGATTTGCAAGAATCTTTGAAAAACTAGTGAACTGTAAATAAAAGAGACCTGATTTACTTGAGTTAGATCACATGAGTATGTGGGGCTTAGCAATCAACGTAAGTGTAACTAACTTGTAATGACTTAAAGAATACCTCCACAAGAGAAGCCGTTTTCATTTTAACAGTCATTGTGTTAGTACCTGGATGACAGCCAATGAACTCTTGAGATAAGAGCTCTTTGTCCATGAGTACTTTTACTTTATGTTCTGTATCTGAGACTAAATCTAATGGACTTACAGCTCCTGTAGTTACATTTAAGAGTGCTTTTAAATCGTCATCTGAAGCAAAGGACAGGTGAGATGAGTTAATCTCTTTGGCGATATTATTTACTTTGACTCTCTTATCACCTGATATCATCAGTAAAAAGAACTCATGCTGAAGGTTTACCAACAAAAGATTTTTACAAGGAACTATCTTTAACTTTTGCTCTACATAAAGACCATCCTGCATGGTAAGCAAAGGCTCATGCTCAAGAACTTCATATGAGATTTTTTGTGAAGTGAGAGTATTTAAGATAGATTCTGATGATGACAATGTTAAATCCTTGAGATTTTAAAAGAGCTCACATAAGTGAGCTCTAACAATAGAATTACTAGAAAGACCAACTGCTCTCTGTAGCAATGGTTACGTCAACCTTGCCGTGTTTTAGACCAACAGCAAGCTCTTCATCAAAAGGAGGCTTATCAATGATAAGTCTTGAGATCTGATTCCATGGTAAGAATAAACTTACAGCATTTTTTGAGATCTTTGAAGAGTCTGCCACAATGATAGTTTCACTAGCACTGCGTGCCATGGCTTTGTAGGTCTCTCCGATTTCTAAGTCAACATTAGATACACCGATCTGGTTAAGTCCAGTTGCACCTAAAATTGCTTTATTTACATAGATATTTGAAAAATAATTGATTGATTCTGGTCCAAATACGCAATTCTCATCATCGTTATAAAGACCGGGGCATACGTGTACTTTAAAAGTAGGATTTGAACTTAGAGCTGATGCAATAGCATAAGAGTCTGTAAAGACTGTTAAATCTCTCTTTTCAGCAGCAAGTCTTACTGCTACCTGCAAAGTGGTAACAGAACTTCCGATAGCTAAAACTTCACCATCATTGATGTAATGACAGGTAGCTCTGGCAATAATCTCATACTGTTTAACATTAACCATCTCTCTTTGTTTAAAAGATGGTTCCTTAGTAATAGCAGGAGCCGCACCACCATAGGTACGACTGATTAGACCTAATGATTCAAGTTCGTCCAAATCACGGCGAATAGTTTCTGTAGAAACACCAATATCCTGAGATAACTCAGATACTCTTAGGGCGGGGTATTCTTTTAATTTATCAGTTATAAGTTTCTGCCTTTCAGGTTTTGTAAGCTTTATTGTTTTCATTTCAGAACCTGCTCCTTCACTTATGATTCAAAGACGGTGACAATCTATTTTCATGTTTTCATTATAATTGCCACCGTATTATTTTTCTATATGTTATGTTTTAGCTTTATAACTCTTAGATGCGACCCTGTCTGCGGTGCATCATGTAAACTGTTAAAGCACCTAATAACATTAGTCCTGCAGCTCCTAAGGTGCTCATGGTTCCTAATGTTGGTACCATTGGGGTATAACCTGCAACCATCTTAGAGTACAACCACTTTGGAACAGTGTTGTCTACACCAGTAGTGTACAGTGATAATGGGAAGTTACCCCATGAAAGTAAGAATGCAAACAGCATTCCTGACCAAATACCAGGCCACAGTAGAGGTAGTGTTACTCTCCAAAAGATCTGGAATGGAGTTGCTCCAAGATCTTTTGCTGCATCTTCTAGTGTAGGATCAAAACCGTAAACCTGAATTGCGATAACTAGAGTAACAACAGGGGTTATCCATACTAAGTGAGCAAATACTGCTGTATGCCATGACAGAGGAATACCAATTGCGTTAAACCATAGTAATAGAGCAAGACCTAATACAGGTTGAGGGAAGAAAACTGGCATTAAGATGATCTTTTGGAACATTTTCTTTCCTTTCCATGAGAATCTAGCAAATGCTAAAGCTCCACAGAATGCAATGATGGTACTTAAAATAGTTACAAAGAATGCAATTAACAGAGAGTTACTTACTAACTGACTGATCTCAATTGAGTTAGCAGTCTTTGTCCACCAGTCAAGTCCCCACTTTTTAATAGGGAACATGAAGTAACGACCTTTTGAAAGTGAAGATAAAGCATCACATAGTACTGGAAGATAAATAAATCCGATAACAGCAATAGTCCAGATAATGATAAAGGTTCTGTTGCGTCTTCCTTGTTTTGTGTATTCCATAATGGCCTCCTATGCACGGCCCATGAGCTTGTCTAAATTGATCTTCTTGAAAGCATACAGTGTTAAAGCACCGATAATCAGGGTTAGCACTACAGCTAAGGCTGCGCCTTGTGGCCAGTTCTGTGAGAAGGTGAATGACACATCAATATCGTTGGTAATTACAATGATTGACTGACCTCCTAAGATCTTTGATTCAGACATTGAACCTGTTGCTAAGACAAAGGTTAATAACATACCAATTAGTACACCTGGCATTGAAAGAGGTAACTCAATCTGCCACCAGGTTCTAAGACGTGATGCTCCTAAGTCTCTTGCTGCTGTAATTAGATCCTTTGGCACTAAAGCTACACCCATAATTACAGGGAATAGCATGTATGGTAAGAATGAGTAAGCTAAACCCATAGCAGTCATACCGGGTGTGAACAGAATATCAGGACCTGAAAGACCTACCATTTTGCAAAGACCGTCTAAAACGCCATTCTTACCAAAGAATAAGATCCATCCATAAAGACGAACGTTTTCTGATACGAACAGTGGGAAAACAAAGAGAATACTGATAAAAGTAGACATACCCTTACCAAATACTCTTACCATACCTACAGCTACTGGGTAGCAAACTACAGCTAATATCGCTGTAACAAATGCAGCAAGTCCAATTGACCAGGCAAATGATCTCCATACAGAACTTGAACCATCAAAAATGTGGATGAAGTTCTCTAAGGTAAAAGAGGTAAAGGCATGAAACTCTCTTGGAGTTGCAAATGAAAATCCTAAAACCATGAACAGAGGTGCCACAAAGCCTATAAACAACAGAATGTATACAGGTAAGGCACAGCGACCGCCCTTAGAACGGATAAAATCCTCAAGCTTTTCAATAAAGCTGTGCATTTTTACTTGAATAGACATAATTGCACCTCCTCTATTCTGTTACAAAGATGGCATCTTCAGCGTTCCATCCAACTTTGATAACAGAACCGGTCTTATACTCACCAACTTCTGATCTTGGTAATTCAAGGGTAATTTCCTTCTTGCCACATAGAAGTTGGAACTGAGATCTTGAGCCTAGTGAGAACTGATTTAAAATCTTGCATTCAACTACGTTATCAAGTGTGGTGCCTTCTTTAGCAAGCTTTAAAGATTCAGGTCTTACAATGATGTAGCCCTCTAAATCTCTGCCATGAGGTACTACCTTAAAGTCCTGCTTTGGAAAATCTGAACTCTCCCAACCGCCTGTAGGCTTTACTCTGATTGGGAAGATGTTTACGTCACCGATGAACTCAGCTACAAAGCGTGAAACTGGGTGAGCATAAATCTCCTCAGGGGTACCTACCTGCTTTAATTCACCCTTGCAAAGAACACCTACTCTGTCTGACATGAACATTGCTTCTTCTAGTGAGTGAGTAATGTAAATAAAGGTCTTACCAGAACGTCTGTGCAGCTCTTTTAATTCCTTTTGCAAGGTCTTACGTAACTTTGCATCAATAGCTGATAGAGGCTCATCAAATAAAATGATTTCTGAGTCATAGGCCAAAGCTCTAGCAATAGCTACACGCTGACGCTCGCCGCCTGAGCATTTCATAACGTTTTTGTTGTAGTAGTCCTCAGGTAAATGAACCAAGTCCAACAGCTTTTGAGCTTTTTCAATGCATTTTTCAGGGGCAATACCCTTAACTCTCATTGGGAACTCAATGTTCTGACCTACAGTCATGTGAGGAAACAGTGCTAAAAACTGGAATACCATGCAGGTAGGTCTCTTATCAGGAGGCAGTGTTGAAATACTCTTGTTCTCAAGCACGATATCACCTGAGGTTGGTTGATCCATACCTGCTAGCATTTTCAAAATAGTGGTCTTACCAGAACCAGATGGTCCTACTAGGGTGAAAAACTCATTCTTTTTTACAATGAGGTTTACATTTTTAATA